>NZ_CP160398.1:4453757-4772514 GCF_040729435.1 Pseudomonas sp. HOU2
CTTGGTCAGGTCGGCCGCATCCTTGGCGATCTGCACCACCAGCTCACGGGTCGGCGCGATGATCAGCGCACGGGGTTCGCCCATGTAGCGCTCTTTCGGCGGCGGCGTCTGCAGCAACTGGGTGATGATCGAGATCAGGAACGCGGCGGTCTTGCCGGTGCCGGTCTGCGCGCGACCGATGGCGTCTTTGCCGGCGAGGGTGAAACCCAGCACCTGCGCCTGGATCGGCGTGCAGTACGGGAAACCCAGATCCTGGATGGCGTGCATCAGTTCCGGAGCGAGTTTGAAATCGTGGAAGCGGGTTTTGCCTTCCTGTGGCTCGACGACGAAGTCTTCGAGTTTCCAGGGGATGACCGGTGCCTTGGGCTTCGGTTCGCGGCGCGGCCGGGGTGGTTTCGGCGCTTCGGCGCGGACCGGTTCGGTGGCGCTGGCGGGTTTCGGCTCGGGCTGGGGTGTCGCTACCGGAGCCGGACGTTCAGCCTTGGGTGCATCGCTGCGAGGGCCGGGGGCGTGCGACGGCGCACTGGGGACTGGCGCGAGCTGCTCAGCCTCGCTTTTACCGAACATTTTCTTGAGTGCTTCGAGCACGGTCATCTCATCAATTGGTTAAGGAATGTACGCCGGCCAGTGTAATGCAAGAAACGGGCGCGGCGTAGTGGGACGGATCAAAGGGTTTTTAAACGTTCAGATTCAACGCAGGCGTTCGCCCAGCCAGACGCCGATGTCGCGAATTTCTTCGGGTAACACTTCGTGCTCCATTGGGTATTCCTGCCATGTCACGGTGACACCATGCTTCACCAGATGCTCGTAAGCACTGCGGCCCATGGAGTTCTGCACCACGCCATCGAACTGGCCGTGCAGGCACAGCGCTGGAATGCGCTGCTGACTGGCTGAAAGCTCCATCTCGTCAGTGAAGGTCGGGGCGTAGGTGGACAGGGCAAGTACGCCACCCAGCGGACCTTGCCACTTTATATAAGCGGTGTGCAGAACAACGGCGCCGCCCTGGGAAAACCCGGCGAGAAAAATCCGCGAAGCGTCTATTCCGCTGGCGCGCTCCTTTTCGATCAATTCAATGATGCGATCCGCCGATGCTTCCAACTGCTCACGGTCAATCGACCGTGCCGGGCTCATGGCCTTGATGTCGTACCAACTCGGCATCGCATAACCGCCATTGATGGTGACGGGCAGGGTCGGCGCCTGCGGCAAGACAAAGCGTGTCGTCAGCAGGCTTTCCTGCAGCGCTTCGGCCACCGGCAAAAAGTCATAGCGGTCAGCGCCGAGGCCGTGCAGCCAGATAACGCAGGCGTCTGCAGGCTTTACGGGTTCAAGAATCAGGGGCTCGGTCATGGCTGCTCCAAAAATGTGCGGGCGCTCTCAATAAGTGCGTGATTTGCGTGCGCGCCCGGTCGATCCGTTAACAAGATGTCGCAAGGCTACAAGTTTTGCTATTGACCTGTCGCGCAATCGCTTCAGCAAGCGGTGTGGTACGGGCTTTGCTATGGCTCTCAGCGTGCAACCGATCTCGCGTGCGGCGGTAACACTATCAGTGTACGTCGTGCGATGGGATTGCAAAGAATCCGGTGATGGATGTTCGCCAATGGCCGCTACGGGCAAAGCGAACGTGAAAGGGCTACAGCCCGTTCGGCCGATTGGTGAGAAGTGAGTTGTCCATGATGTGGATTTTCTCCTACTAGACTCATAGCGAAGGTCTTACGTCGGTTGACCCCAAAAAAAGCCAACACGGGTCAACAACGCCTCAAAAGGGTGCGACTGGACTCAAGCTCCGACACAACAAGAGCAAAACTGGAGGTTTGAATGAAGATGTTGAAATCCACTCTGGCGGTCGTGACTGCAGCAGCAGTACTCGGCGTCAGCGGGTTCGCTCAGGCGGGTGCAACCCTGGATGCCGTGCAGAAGAAAGGTTTCGTGCAATGCGGCGTGAGCGACGGTCTGCCAGGTTTCTCGGTGCCGGACGCTTCGGGCAAGATCCTCGGGATCGACGCTGACGTCTGCCGCGCTGTGGCCGCTGCCGTATTCGGCGACGCCAACAAGGTCAAGTTCAGCCAGTTGAACGCCAAGGAGCGCTTCACCGCGCTGCAGTCCGGCGAAATCGACCTGCTCTCGCGCAACACCACCATGACCAGCTCGCGTGACGCCGGCATGGGTCTGAAATTCCCGGGCTTCATCACTTACTACGACGGCGTGGGCTTCCTGGCCAACAACAAGCTCGGCGTGAAAAGTGCCAAGGAACTGGACGGTGCAACCATCTGCATCCAGGCAGGTACTACCACCGAGCTGAACGTGTCCGACTACTTCCGCGCCAACGGCCTGAAGTACACCCCGATTACTTTCGACACCTCCGATGAAAGCGCCAAGTCGCTGGAATCCGGTCGTTGCGACGTGCTGACCTCCGACAAGTCGCAGCTGTACGCACAGCGCAGCAAATTGGCCTCGCCAAAAGACTACGTGGTGCTGCCGGAAACCATCTCCAAAGAACCGCTGGGCCCGGTCGTGCGTAATGGCGACGACGAGTGGCTGGCGATCGTGCGCTGGGTGGGTTACGCGCTGCTGAACACTGAAGAAGCCGGCGTGACCTCGAAAAACGTGCTGGAAGAAGCCAAGTCCACCAAGAACCCGGACGTCGCTCGTCTGCTGGGTGCTGACGGTGAATACGGCAAGGACCTGAAACTGCCGAAGGACTGGGTTGTGAAGATCGTTTCGCAGGTCGGTAACTACGGTGAAATCTTCGAGAAAAACCTCGGCAAGAGCACTCCGCTGGAAATCGACCGTGGCCTGAACGCGCTGTGGACCAACGGCGGCATTCAGTACGCACCACCAGTGCGCTAATGGTTCTATCACCCGGCGGGCCAACCGCCGGGTGATGTTCTGTTCCATTTCTTCCGGGGCACTTCATGCAAAATTCAATCGGCGCACCAAAGCAGAGGCTCAGCCTCAGCGATCCGCGAGTGCGTGCGTGGCTGTTTCAGATCATCACCGTCGTGGCGGTGGTCGCCATGGGCTGGTATCTGTTCGACAACACCCAGACCAACCTGCAACACCGGGGCATCACCTCCGGTTTCAGCTTTCTGGAGCGCAGTGCCGGGTTCGGCATCGCTCAGCACCTGATCTCCTACACCGAAGCGGACAGCTACGCTCGGGTGTTCGTGATCGGCCTGCTCAACACCCTGTTGGTGACCTTCATCGGCGTGATCCTGGCGACTCTGCTGGGCTTCATCATCGGTGTGGCGCGGCTGTCGCCGAACTGGATCATCAGCAAACTGGCGACCGTGTATGTGGAAGTGTTCCGCAACATTCCGCCGCTGCTGCAGATCCTGTTCTGGTACTTCGCGGTGTTCCTGACCATGCCGGGACCGCGCAACAGCCACAACTTCGGCGACACCTTCTTTGTCAGCAGCCGGGGCCTGAACATGCCGGCCGCGCAAATGGCTGACGGTTTCTGGGCGTTCGTCATCAGTGTGGTGCTGGCCATCGTCGCCATCGTGCTGATGTGCCGCTGGGCCAACAAGCGTTTCGAAGACACCGGCGTACCGTTTCACAAGTTCTGGACTGGCCTGGCGATCCTGCTGGTGATCCCGACCCTGTGCGCGCTGATCTTCGGCGCTCCGCTGCATTGGGAACTGCCGCAGCTCAAGGGCTTCAACTTCGTCGGCGGCTGGGTGCTGATCCCGGAACTGCTGGCGCTGACCCTCGCGCTGACCGTGTACACCGCCGCGTTCATTGCGGAAATCGTCCGTTCGGGAATCAAGTCGGTCAGCCATGGCCAGACCGAAGCGGCGCGTTCGCTCGGCCTGCGCAACGGCCCGACCCTGCGCAAGGTGATCATTCCACAAGCCCTGCGGGTGATCATTCCGCCACTGACCAGCCAATACCTGAACCTGGCGAAGAACTCGTCGCTGGCCGCCGGTATCGGTTATCCGGAAATGGTTTCGCTGTTCGCCGGCACCGTGCTCAACCAGACCGGTCAGGCGATCGAAGTCATTGCCATCACCATGAGCGTGTACCTGGCGATCAGTATCAGCATTTCCCTGCTGATGAACTGGTACAACAAGCGCATTGCGCTGATCGAGCGGTGAGGAAACGCGCATGACAACCCATACTTTCAAACCCGACATGCCACCGCCGGCCAAGGTCTTCGGCCCGATGGCGTGGATACGCGCGAACATGTTCTCCAGCTGGCTCAACACCCTGCTGACCCTGTTTGCGTTCTACCTGATTTATCTCGTCGTGCCGCCGATCCTCAGTTGGGCGATCCTCGATGCCAACTGGGTCGGCACCACCCGCGCCGACTGCACCAAGGACGGCGCCTGCTGGGTGTTCATTCAGCAGCGTTTCGGCCAGTTCATGTACGGCTACTACCCGGTGGAACTGCGCTGGCGCGTTGACCTCACCGTGTGGCTGGCAGTGCTTGGCGTGGCACCCCTGTTCATCTCGCGCTTCCCGCGCAAAGCGGTGTACGGCCTGAGCTTTCTGGTGATTTACCCGATTGTCGCCTGGTGCCTGCTGCACGGTGGCGTGTTCGGCCTCGACACCGTGGCGACCAGCCAGTGGGGCGGGCTGATGCTGACGCTGGTCATCGCCACGGTCGGTATCGCCGGCGCCTTGCCGCTGGGGATCATTCTGGCGCTGGGCCGACGTTCGAACATGCCGGCGATTCGCGTGGTGTGCGTGACGTTCATCGAGTTCTGGCGTGGCGTGCCGCTGATCACCGTGCTGTTCATGTCCTCGGTGATGCTGCCGCTGTTCCTGCCCGAAGGCATGAACTTCGACAAGCTGCTGCGGGCGTTGATCGGGGTGATCCTGTTCCAGTCGGCCTACGTCGCCGAAGTGGTGCGCGGCGGTCTGCAAGCGATCCCCAAAGGTCAGTACGAAGCGGCTGCGGCGATGGGTCTCGGTTACTGGCGCGCGATGGGCCTGGTGATTCTGCCGCAGGCCTTGAAGCTGGTAATCCCCGGCATCGTCAACACCTTCATTGCGCTGTTCAAGGACACCAGCCTGGTGATCATCATCGGCCTGTTCGACCTGCTCAACAGCGTCAAGCAAGCCGCTGCCGACCCGAAATGGCTGGGCATGGCCACCGAAGGCTACGTGTTCGCCGCTCTGGTGTTCTGGATTTTCTGTTTTGGTATGTCGCGCTATTCCATGCATCTGGAACGCAAGCTCGACACTGGCCACAAGCGTTAGGAGTTCTCTGTAAATGAGCGAAGCAATCAAAAAGCCTGTCGGCCCTGAAGGCATTATCCAGATGCAGGGCGTGAACAAGTGGTACGGCCAGTTCCACGTGCTGAAAGACATCAACCTCAACGTCAAGCAGGGCGAGCGCATCGTCCTGTGCGGTCCGTCGGGTTCCGGCAAGTCGACCACCATCCGCTGCCTCAATCGTCTGGAAGAACACCAGCAGGGTCGCATCGTTGTCGACGGCGTGGAGCTGACCAACGACCTCAAGCAGATCGAAGCGATTCGCCGCGAAGTCGGCATGGTGTTCCAGCACTTCAACCTGTTCCCGCACCTGACCATCCTGCAGAACTGCACGCTGGCGCCGATGTGGGTGCGCAAGATGCCCAAGCGCAAGGCCGAGGAAATCGCCATGCATTACCTGGAGCGCGTACGCATTCCGGAGCAGGCGCATAAATTCCCCGGGCAACTGTCCGGCGGTCAGCAACAGCGCGTGGCGATTGCTCGCGCGCTGTGCATGAAACCGAAAATCATGCTGTTCGACGAACCGACCTCGGCCCTCGACCCGGAGATGGTCAAAGAGGTACTGGACACCATGATCGGCCTCGCCGAAGACGGCATGACCATGCTCTGCGTGACCCACGAAATGGGCTTCGCCCGCACCGTGGCCAACCGGGTGATCTTCATGGACAAGGGCGAGATCGTCGAGCAGGCGGCACCGAATGACTTCTTCGACAATCCGCAGAATGACCGTACCAAGCTGTTCCTGAGCCAGATCCTGCATTGATTCCAGGTTGATGCACCAGACAAACCCGGCCCAGTGCCGGGTTTTCTTTTGCCTGCGATTTTCATTTTTCCCCTGTAGGAGCTGCCGCAGGCTGCGATCTTTTGACGTTGATCGTTAAACACAAGATCAAAAGATCGCAGCCTGCGGCAGCTCCTACACGGGGTTGTATGAACCCGGCCAGCTGACTAAGATGTCAGAAAATTCATCCTATGATTGGATGAAAGGGCGAATTTAATGACAGACATCTCACCTTTGATCAAGCGATCCCTGGTCGATCAGGCTCTGGATCAACTGCGCCAGCGCATCACCGATGGCGTGTGGCAGGTCGGCGAACGGCTGCCGACGGAGCCTGAGCTGTGCGCCGAACTGGGCATCAGTCGCAACACCGTGCGCGAAGCCATGCGCGTGCTGGCGTTTTCCGGGTTGATCGAAATCCGTCAGGGCGATGGCAGTTACCTGCGGGCGGTGGTCGATCCGATGGACACGCTCAAGGCGTTGTCCCGTTGCTCGCTGGAGCAGGCGCGTGAGACCCGGCACATCCTTGAAGTGGAAGCGATCGGCCTGGCCGCGCTGCGTCGCACCGATGAAGACCTGCTCGCCCTGCGCGAAGCGCTCGGCACCAGCGGCAGCCATTACCACGGCGATCTCGACACTTACATTTCCTGCGATCTGGTGTTCCACCGCCGTCTGGTGGACGCCGCGCACAACCCGACCCTCAGCGAGTTGTATCGCTATTTCTCCAGCATCGTCGGCGCGCAATTGCGCCAGACGCTGAACATCGTCCCGCGCCGTCAGGAAGTGTTCGACCTGCACATCGAGTTGCTCGATGCCGTCGAACAACGCGACCCGGAACGGGCCAAAGCCATATCGAGGCAGTTGATCAATGAACCTTGAAAGCGAAAAAAACCTGTCCATCCCCAAAAGAACTGCCGAGCTTGAAGAATTGCTGATCGACGCCGAGGCCGACGACGAGCAAGTGCAGCAAAGCCATCCGCTGGTGCGCCGGCCGTGGCTGTTGCTGCTGGGGCTGATTCTGGTCGCACTGAACCTGCGCCCGGCGCTGTCGAGCATGGCGCCGCTGCTCAGCGAAGTGTCGAAAAGCCTCGGCTTGTCTGCGGCTCAGGCCGGTTTGCTGACCACGCTGCCGGTGCTGTGCCTGGGCTTGTTCGCGCCGCTGGCGCCGATTCTGGCACGGCGTTTCGGCGCCGAGCGGGTGGTGTTGGGGATTCTGCTGACCCTGGCCGCGGGGATCATTGTGCGCAGCAACTTCGGTGAGATCGGGCTGTTTGCAGGTAGCGTGCTTGGCGGTGCGAGCATTGGCATCATCGGTGTGCTGCTGCCGGGCATCGTCAAACGCGACTTCGCCAAACACGCCGGAACCATGACCGGCGTGTACACCATGGCCCTGTGCCTGGGCGCGGCGATGGCGGCGGGTTCGACTGTGCCGTTGAGCGAGCACTTCGACCACAGCTGGGCGCTGGGCCTGGGCTTCTGGGTAATCCCTGCGTTGGTGGCGGCGGTCTTCTGGTTGCCGCAAGTCGGGCAGAAACACGGCGCGCACAACGTCGCCTATCGGGTGCGTGGGCTGCTGCGCGATCCGCTGGCCTGGCAAGTGACCTTGTACATGGGCCTGCAATCGTCGCTGGCGTACATCGTGTTCGGCTGGTTGCCGTCGATCCTGATCGGCCGCGGCCTGACTCCGACTCAGGCCGGGCTGGTGCTGTCCGGCTCGGTGATCATCCAGCTCGCCAGTTCGCTGGCTGCACCGTGGCTGGCGACCCGGGGCAAGGATCAGCGTCTGGCGATCGTGCTGGTGATGGCGCTGACCCTCGGTGGTCTGTTCGGTTGCCTGTATGCGCCGATTGAAGGGCTGTGGGGCTGGGCAATTCTGCTGGGGCTGGGGCAGGGCGGTACGTTCAGCCTGGCGCTGACCCTGATCGTGCTGCGCTCACGGGATTCGCACGTCGCGGCGAACCTGTCGAGCATGTCCCAGGGCTTCGGCTACACCCTGGCGTCGATGGGACCATTCGCGGTCGGCGTGGTGCATGACTGGACCGGCGGCTGGAATGCCGTGGGCTGGATCTTCGGCATCATTGGCGCGGGTGCGATCATTGCTGGCCTGGGTGCCGGGCGTGCGCTGTACGTGCAAGTACAAAGCGAGAAGATCTGACGCGTAACCCTTTTTTGGGGCGTGACATCCCATGTGGGAGCGAGCTTGCTCGCGAAGACGGTGGTTCAGGCACCGATCATGTTGAATGTGCCGGCCTCTTCGCGAGCAAGCTCGCTCCCACAGTTTTTGCGGTGCTTTAAATCTTGCGTGGTATTCGCTGTGCGAATGCCGATAGTGTTTCTGCGGCCTTCAGCTTATCGTGCTGGCAATCTGTCCATTTCCCGGAGTTTGCCCATGAGCGAAGCCCACGCCGCGTTGATCACTCGCTTCTATCAGGCCTTCCAGCGCCTCGACGCCGAGGCCATGGCCGCGTGCTACACAGACGATGTGGTGTTCAGCGATCCGGCCTTCGGTGAGCTGCGCGGGCGCGATGCCGGCGACATGTGGCGCATGCTCACCACCCGCGCCAAGGACTTCTCCCTGACCTTCGACAATGTCCGCGCCGACGAGCGCAGCGGCGGCGCGCACTGGGTAGCGACGTATCTGTTCAGCCAGACCGGCAACGTGGTGATCAACGACATTCAGGCGCGCTTCGTCTTTCGTGACGGCAAGATCTGCGAGCACCACGATCAGTTCGACCTGTGGCGCTGGTCACGCCAGGCCCTCGGGTTCAAAGGTTTGTTGTTGGGCTGGACGCCGCTGGTGCGCAACGCGGTCCGGGCGCAGGCGCTGAAAGGGCTGAAGGCATTTCAGGCCGGTCGCTGATAAGATCGCGGCCTGTTTCCTACACGTCCAGATCCCGAAGTGACCAGCCTCAGCGAAAAACCGGTTGAAGTCGTCGAGCCAGTGAGCAAATCCTGGTTCGTCTACCTCGTGCGCGCGGCCAATGGCTCGCTGTACTGCGGGATCAGCGACGACCCGGTGCGCCGCTTCGCCAAGCATCAAAGCGGCAAGGGCGCACGCTTCTTCCTGTCCAGCCCGGCGCTGGCGCTGGTCTACACCGAGCGTTGCCGCGACAAGAGCGACGCATTGCGTCAGGAACGGCTGATCAAAAAACTGCGCAAGAGCGCCAAGGAATGTCTGGTCGCGTCTTATCAATCTGACTGATCGGTTCCCATCAGGCAGATCTGTAGGCTGCTAATCAAATGCGCGCTAAGCTGCCGACTCACTTTCTGTGCGGCGGAGCCGAGCATGTCCGAGTTGATTCTGCATCATTACCCGACCTCTCCATTTGCCGAAAAGGCTCGCCTGCTGTTGGGTTTCAAAGGCTTGTCCTGGCGCTCGGTGCACATTTCGCCAGTGATGCCCAAGCCGGATCTGACCGCGCTGACTGGCGGCTACCGCAAGACCCCGGTGTTGCAGATCGGCGCCGACATCTATTGCGACACGTCGTTGATCGCCCGTCGTCTGGAGCAGGAAAAAGCCCTGCCGGCGTTTTTCCCCGAAGGCCAGGAAATGACCAGCGCCAGCTTCGCCGCGTGGGCCGATTCCGTGGTGTTCCAGCACGCGGTCAGCCTGGTGTTCCAGCCGGAATCGGTGGCGGTGCGTTTCGGCAAGTTGCCGCCGGAAGCGATCAAGGCGTTCATTGCTGACCGTGCTGGATTGTTCAGTGGTGGCACGGCAACCAAACTGTCCGCCGAGCAGGCCAAGCACCAATGGCCAACGCTCATGGCGCGGCTGGGGCAGCAGCTGCAGCGCGAGCAGGGCGACTTCCTGTTCGGCGAGCCGTCGATTGCCGACTTCGCCCTGGCGCATCCGCTGTGGTTCCTCAAGGCGACGCACGTCACTGCGCCGTTGGTCGATGAATATCCGGCTGTGACTGCCTGGCTGGGGCGTGTGCTGGGCTTTGGTCATGGTGCAGCGAGTGCGATGACTGCCGAGGAGGCGCTGGAAGTCGCGCGCAGTTCCACGCCGGCGGCGCTGCCGGATGAGCAGTTTGTCGATCCGAACGGCTTCAAGGCGGGGCAGCAGGTGGCGATTGCCGCGACAGACTACGGGGTTGACCCGGTGGTGGGTGAGTTGCTGTTTGCTGGCCGCGAAGAGCTGATCCTGCGTCGTGAAGATCCGCGTGGCGGTGGGGTGCATGTGCACTTCCCGCGCTTTGGTTTCCGTATCGAAGCCAAGTAACGGTTACACACAACATCCTGTGGCGAGGGAGCTTGTCGAATCGTCGCACCGTCCCGCTCGACTGCGCAGCAGTCGTAAACCTGCGAACGTGTTCTCGCCCGGAAAAGCGGGGGCCGCTTCGCAGCCCAGCGGGAGCAAGCTCCCTCGCCACAGGTGTGTGTGTTACTTCAGGGCGGCGAGGATCTCGTCCGGGTCGAACCCGCGAATCAACGTGCCATTCACGTCAATCAGCGGAATCCCGCGTCCACCCAGCGCCTCATACGCCTTGCGCGCCTCGGCGTCCTTCTCGATGTCGAATTCCTTGAAGGGAATCCCCTTGCTGTCGAGAAAACGCTTGGTCTGCTTGCAGTAGCCACACCAGTCGGTGGCATACAGCACAACACGGGCCTGCGCCCGCGTCTGCTCGGAGACCATCTGCGACGGGTTGAACACCCGCTCGATTTTGCCCCAGTTCTGATAGACCACCACCACCAGCAGAACCAGCGCAACCTTCTTCAGCACATTGCCGAGCATCAGTTGCGGCGCTTGAGCTGATCGGTGAGCGAGGTCGGCAGGCCCTTGATGATCAGGGTGCCAGCCTCTTCGTCGTACTCGATCTTCGAGCCCAGCAGGTGCGCTTCAAAGCTGATCGACAGGCCTTCAGCGCGGCCGGTGAAGCGGCGGAACTGGTTGAGCGTGCGCTTATCTGCCGGAATCTCCGGCGACAGGCCGTAGTCCTTGTTGCGGATGTGATCGTAGAAGGCTTTCGGCCGTTCTTCGTCAATCAGCTCCGACAGCTCCTCCAGCCCCATCGGCTCGCCGAGCTTGGCCTGGCTGCTGGCGTAATCGACCAGGGTCTTGGTTTTCTCGCGGGCGGAGTCTTCCGGCAGGTCTTCGCTCTCGACGAAGTCGCTGAAGGCCTTGAGCAGGGTGCGGGTCTCGCCCGGGCCATCGACGCCTTCCTGGCAACCGATGAAGTCGCGGAAGTATTCCGAAACCTTCTTGCCGTTCTTGCCCTTGATGAACGAGATGTACTGCTTGGACTGCTTGTTGTTCTGCCACTCGGACACGTTGATCCGCGCCGCCAGGTGCAGCTGGCCGAGGTCGAGGTGGCGCGACGGGGTCACGTCCAGCTCATCGGTCACCGCCACGCCTTCACTGTGGTGCAGCAGGGCGATCGCCAGGTAATCGGTCATGCCTTGCTGATAGTGGGCGAACAGCACGTGGCCGCCGACTGACAGGTTCGATTCTTCCATCAGCTTCTGCAGATGCTCGACCGCGACTTTGCTGAACGCGGCGAAGTCCTTGCCGCCTTCCATGTATTCCTTCAGCCAGCCGCTGAACGGAAACGCACCGGATTCCGGATGGAACAGGCCCCAGGCTTTGCCCTGTTTGGCGTTGTAGCTCTCGTTGAGGTCGGCGAGCATGTTCTCGATGGCCGCGGACTCAGCCAGTTCGGAGTCACGGGCGTGCAGAACTGCGGGCGTGCCGTCGGGTTTTTTGTCGATCAGGTGGACGATGCAATGACGGATCGGCATGGGCTTCTCGGCTGGTGGAAGGGAGGAGGGCAGGCTCCCCCGAAAAAGCGCCCAGTGTACCGCAATCTCCATCCGAGACTCCCTGTAGGAGCTGCCGAAGGCTGCGATCTTTTGACTTTGATTTTTCAAAAACAAGATCAAAAGATCGCAGCCTTCGGCAGCTCCTACAAAAACAGGGCGCAGCAAAAAAATGTGGCCCATGGTGGCGTAATCAGGGGGTGGAAGGGCAAATCCGGGGCAAGCGCCTGTGCTTATGCAGTTTTTTACCGATTTAGAGCAATAAAGCTGACCAAATGGGTAGCTAGAGGCGGATATTTCCCCGTCTCTGTGCTAGTTTTGCCCGGTCTTACGCGAAGTCACTGCGTTAAGCGTGCAATCAGCATTTGTCAGGTCGAACCAAACCCTGATTTCGGCATCTATAACCCGACTCGTCGTGGTTATCGCCGAGGGTGCCAGATCCAGAAGATCGGGCTCGATGGCTGACACTGCACTCTGCAATCCATATGAATTTGATAGGGAAGGAACACTACATGGCTCTTACTAAAGACCAACTGATCGCCGACATCGCTGAAGCTATCGACGCGCCGAAAACCACCGCGCGTAACGCTCTGGACCAACTGGGCCAAATCGTTGCTGATCAGCTGGAAAATGGCGGCGAAATCACCTTGCCAGGTATCGGCAAGCTGAAAGTGACCGAGCGTCCTGCCCGCACTGGCCGTAACCCTTCGACTGGCGCTGCCATCGAAATCCCTGCCAAGAAAGTGATCAAGCTGGTTGTGGCCAAAGGCCTGACCGACGCTGTGAACAAGTAAGACGCAGCGAAAAAAAACCGTGCACCGGAGTGATCCGGGCACGGTTTTTTTGTGCCTGCGATTTGGCGTGGTGCTACGCCGCCCTGTAGGAGCTGACGAGTGAAACGAGGCTGCGATCTTTTGATCTTGTTTTCAAGCAGGATCAAAAGATCGTCCGATCGCGGCCCGAACGTGCCGCAGCTCCTACACAGAATCAGCGAACCCAGCGCTCGCGCCGCCAGATCTGCTGCTCGGACTTGGTCTGGAAGGTCCACGCCACGAAGCGGCTCTGTTTCTG
This sequence comes from Pseudomonas sp. HOU2, assembly GCF_040729435.1. Taxonomy (NCBI): domain Bacteria; kingdom Pseudomonadati; phylum Pseudomonadota; class Gammaproteobacteria; order Pseudomonadales; family Pseudomonadaceae; genus Pseudomonas; species Pseudomonas sp. HOU2. Next base: position 4,466,581 of record NZ_CP160398.1, read on the forward strand.
CCCTTGCGACATCTCCACTACCTGGCTTTCCAGCACGCCGGCCTTTTTCAGGGCGGTTTCGATGGCGGGCAGGTTCGAGGCTTTCGACACCAGAGTGCTGAACCACAGCACCTTGTGCTGGAAGTTCGCGCTCTCGGCGATCAGTTGGGTCACGAAACGCGCTTCTCCGCCTTCACACCACAGCTCGGCAGACTGACCACCGAAGTTCAGCGCCGGCAGTTTGCGTTTTGGATCGGCCTTGCCCAGTGCGCGCCATTTGCGCTCGCTGCCCTTGGTCGCCTCTTCCATCGAAGCGTGGAACGGCGGGTTGCACATGGTCAGGTCAAAGCGCTCGCCCGGCTCCAGCAAGCCGATCAGGATGTGCTTGCGGTTTTCCTGCTGGCGTAGCTGGATCACCTTGTTCAGCCCGTTGGACTGGACGATGGCTCGGGCGGCAGCCACGGCGGTCGGATCGATTTCCGAACCGAGGAAGTGCCAGCGGTATTCGCTGTTACCGATCAGCGGATACACGCAGTTGGCGCCCATGCCGATGTCCAGCACGTTGACGATTGCACCACGCGGCACCTTGCCGTCGTTCATGCTCGCCAGCAAGTCCGCGAGGAAGTGCACGTAATCGGCACGGCCCGGCACCGGCGGGCAGAGGTAATCGGCCGGAATGTCCCAATGCTCGATGCCATAAAACGCCTTGAGCAGCGCCCGGTTGAACACGCGCACCGCATCGGGGCTGGCGAAGTCGATGCTTTCCTTGCCGTACGGGTTGGTGATCACGAATTTCGCCAGTTCCGGCGTGGTCTTGATCAGCGCCGGGAAGTCGTAGCGACCCTGGTGGCGATTGCGCGGGTGCAGGCTGGCCTTTTCACGCGGCTCGACGGCTTTGGCCGGGGTCGCGGCATCAGGCTTCTTGCGCGCAGGTTTGGGTGTGCGGGGGGCGTTCATGGGTGTGATCGATTCGGGTATGGCTGAAAGTGGCGGGTATTGTCCCACATCCAGCCGCTGTGAACCCCATTCCCTGTAGGAGCTGCCGCAGGCTGCGATCTTTTGATCTTGTTTTTAAAAATCCAAAGTCAAAAGATCGCAGCCTGCGGCAGCTCCTACAGGGGAGGTGTGGCGGGCACAAAAAAAGGAGGCCATTGCGGCCTCCCTCTTTGATTGCGGCTTGCCCTTACAGGCTGGAAATCCGCGCGTGCTGCTCGGCCAGCTTGCCCAAGGCCTGTTCAGCCTCGGCCAGTTTGGCGCGTTCTTTCTCGATGACTTCGGCCGGGGCCTTGTCAACGAAACCGGCGTTGGACAGCTTGCCGCCCACCCGCTGGACTTCGCCCTGCAGACGCAGGATTTCCTTGTCCAGACGTGCCAGTTCGGCGCCCTTGTCGATCAGACCGGCCATCGGCACCAGCACTTCCATCTCGCCGACCAGGGCGGTGGCGGACAGCGGTGCTTCTTCACCGGCGGCGAGTACGGTGATCGATTCCAGACGCGCCAGTTTCTTCAGCAGCGCTTCGTTCTCGGTCAGGCGACGCTGGTCTTCAGCGCTGACGTTCTTCAGGTAGATCGGCAGCGGCTTGCCCGGGCCGATGTTCATTTCGCCACGGATGTTACGCGTGCCGAGCATCAGGCCTTTGAGCCATTCGATGTCGTCTTCGGCGGCCGGATCGATGCGCTCTTCATTGGCCACCGGCCACGGTTGCAGCATGATCGTCTTGCCCTGAATGCCGGCCAGCGGCGCGATGCGCTGCCAGATTTCTTCAGTGATGAACGGCATGAACGGGTGCGCCAGACGCAGCGCCACTTCCAGCACGCGCACCAGCGTGCGACGGGTGCCGCGCTGACGCTCGACCGGTGCGTTTTCGTCCCACAGCACTGGCTTGGACAGTTCCAGGTACCAGTCGCAGTACTGGTTCCAGATGAACTCGTACAGCGCTTGCGCGGCAAGGTCGAAACGGAACTGATCCAGTTGACGGGTCACTTCGGCTTCGGTGCGCTGCAGCTGCGAGATGATCCAGCGATCCGCCAGCGACAGCTCGTAGGCTTCGCCGTTCTGGCCGCAGTCTTCGCCTTTGTCCAGAACATAGCGCGCCGCGTTCCAGATCTTGTTGCAGAAGTTGCGATAGCCTTCGACGCGGCCCATGTCGAACTTGATGTCGCGACCGGTGGACGCCAGCGAGCAGAAGGTGAAGCGCAGGGCGTCGGTGCCGTAGCTGGCGATGCCATCGGCGAACTCGTCACGGGTCTGCTTCTCGATCTTCTTCGCCAGTTTCGGCTGCATCATGCCGGAGGTGCGTTTCTGCACCAGATCTTCCAGCTCGATGCCGTCGATGATGTCCAGCGGGTCAAGGACGTTGCCCTTGGACTTGGACATCTTCTGGCCCTGGCCATCACGCACCAGACCGTGCACGTAAACGGTCTTGAACGGCACCTGCGGGGTACCGTCCTCGTTCTTGATCAGGTGCATCGTCAGCATGATCATCCGGGCAACCCAGAAGAAAATGATGTCGAAACCGGTGACCAGCACGTCGGTGGAGTGGAATTTCTTCAGGAACTCGGTCTTTTCCGGCCAGCCGAGGGTGGAGAACGTCCACAGACCCGAGCTGAACCAGGTGTCGAGCACGTCGTTGTCCTGTTGCAGCGCCACGTCCGGGCCGAGGTTGTGCTTGGCACGCACTTCGGCTTCGTCGCGACCGACGTAGACCTTGCCCGACTCGTCGTACCAGGCCGGAATCCGGTGACCCCACCACAGCTGACGGCTGATGCACCAGTCCTGGATGTCGCGCATCCACGAGAAGTACATGTTTTCGTACTGCTTGGGCACGAACTGGATGCGGCCGTCTTCAACGGCAGCAATCGCCGGCTCGGCCAGCGGTTTGGTCGACACGTACCACTGGTCGGTCAGCCACGGTTCGATCACGGTGCCGGAACGATCGCCTTTCGGCACTTTCAGGTTGTGATCGTCGACGCTGACCAGCAGGCCGGCGGCGTCGAACGCAGCGACGATCTGCTTGCGCGCTTCGAAACGCTCGAGACCGGCGTATTCGGCCGGGATCTTGCCGTCGATGCTGTCGTTCAGCGTGCCGTCGAGGTTAAACACCTGGGCGGCGGGCAGCACGTTGGCGTTCTTGTCGAAGATGTTCAGCAGCGGCAGGTTGTGGCGCTTGCCGACTTCGTAGTCGTTGAAGTCGTGGGCCGGGGTGATTTTCACGCAACCGGTGCCGAATTCAGGATCGCAGTAATCGTCGGCAATGATCGGGATGCGGCGGCCAACCAGTGGCAGCTCGACGAATTTGCCGATCAGGGCTTTGTAGCGTTCATCGTTCGGGTTAACCGCGACGGCGGAGTCGCCGAGCATGGTTTCCGGACGGGTGGTCGCGACGATCAGGAAATCGTTGCCTTCAGCGGTTTTCGCGCCGTCGGCCAGCGGGTACTTGAGGTTCCACAGGAAACCTTTCTCGTCGTGGTTTTCCACTTCGAGGTCGGAAATCGCCGTGTGCAGCTTGGTGTCCCAGTTGACCAGACGCTTGCCGCGGTAGATCAGACCGTCTTCGTGCAGGCGCACGAAGGCTTCTTTGACCGCTTCCGAGAGACCGTCGTCCATGGTGAAGCGCTCGCGGCTCCAGTCCACGGACGAACCGAGGCGGCGGATCTGACGGCTGATGTTGCCGCCGGACTGATCCTTCCACTCCCAGACTTTCTCGAGGAATTTCTCGCGGCCCAGGTCATGGCGGTTCTGGCCGGTGGCTTCGAGTTGACGCTCCACCAGCATCTGCGTGGCGATACCGGCGTGGTCGGTGCCCGGCTGCCACAGGGTGTTGCGACCCTGCATGCGGCGGAAACGGATCAGGGCGTCCATGATCGCGTTGTTGAAACCGTGACCCATGTGCAGGCTGCCGGTGACGTTCGGCGGCGGGATCATGATGGTGTAGGAATCGCCCGCGCCTTGCGGTGCGAAATAGTTCTCGGACTCCCAGGTGTTGTACCAGGAAGTTTCAATGGCGTGCGGCTGGTAGGTCTTATCCATGCGCGGCGGGACCCTATTGGCATTTATTCAGGAAAAGCCGGGAAGTATAGCGGGGCATGGGGCCGAGGGCGAGCGGGGCGGCCGGATGGAGATCTAAATGTGGTCGCGAACTCTGTGGCGAGGGAGCTTGCTCCCGCTCGGCTGCGCAGCAGTCGTAACACGGCCACGCAGGCTTCGTGGACAAAACACTGTTGAATGGTTTTGGGGGGCGCTTCGCACCCCAACGGGAGCAAGCTCCCTCGCCACAAAATACCGGGGGCCGGACTATTCGTACTGGCTGAGGAGCCGTTCCATCCGCGCCTCGAGGCGGCGTTTGATTTCGGTTTCGATGTGCGGCGCGAAGTCGTCGAGCACGTCCTGCATGATCAATTGCGCGGCGGCGCGCAGTTCGCTATCGAGGTGCAGCAGGGCGTCCGGGCCTTTATCCACAGGCGCAACAGCAGGTGCCGGGGCCGGAGCGGGTGGTGGTTCGATGGCGGGCGGCGTGGCGTCGACGGCCTCGAACAACATCGGAATCTGTTCCTGTTCGCCATCCTCGACCGTGTCGGTCAGCAGTGGCGGTTGCAGGTTGTCATCGCCGAGCAACTGGCGGATCGATTCGAGATCGTCCAGCAGGTGCGCAGGCTTTTGCAGCGGTTTTGGAGTGTCCATCGGCGTACTCAGAGTCGCTGTAAACGGTGGTCTTGCAGAGGATAGCCCTGTTCGCGGTAGAAACGGAAACTCTCCCGTGCCGCCGCGCGAATCGTCGGATCTTCCACCACCACTTCCGCCACCCGGGCGAATTTACTGGCGAAAGCCGGGACTTTCAGGTCGAGGTTGACCAGCAGGTCCTGATGCTCGCCGCAGTCAGCGCCCAGTCCCAGCACGATCAAACCATCCGGCTCGCTCTCGGCAGGGCCGTGCGGCAAGAACGTTTCGCCCTTGAACGCCCACAGGCGCGCATCGAGGTCGTCACGCTGAGCGGCATCGCTGCAATGCAGGTAGATGCGGTGGCCCATGCGCCAGGCTTTCTCGGTGAGCTTGCAGGCAAAGTCCAGGCGAGCCGAAGGGTCGGCGCTGGGCAGGATGTAGAAGTCGACTTTGGTCATTGCGGTTCCTGAGCCTTGAGCGGCGTCACCGTAGAGTGACGCCGCCCAGGTTCATCGGTTTCAGGCTTTGGCGCGGTCCAGCAGGTATTGGGTCAGCAGCGGAACCGGACGGCCGGTGGCGCCCTTGTCCTTGCCGCCGCTGGTCCACGCGGTGCCCGCGATGTCCAGGTGCGCCCAGTTGAGGTTCTTGGTGAAGCGCGACAGGAAGCACGCGGCAGTGATGGTGCCGGCCTTCGGCCCGCCAATGTTGGCGATGTCGGCGAACGGGCTGTCCAGTTGTTCCTGGTATTCGTCGAACAGCGGCAGTTGCCAGGCGCGGTCGTCAGCAGCCTTGCCGGCGCTGAGCAGTTGTTCGATCAGCTCGTCGTTGTTGCCCAGCAGGCCCGAAGTGTGGGCGCCCAGTGCAACCACACAGGCACCGGTCAGGGTGGCGATGTCGATCACTGCCTGCGGCTTGAAGCGCTCGGAGTAGGTCAGGGCGTCGCACAGCACCAGACGGCCTTCGGCGTCGGTGTTGAGGATTTCCACGGTCTGGCCGCTCATGGTGGTGACGATGTCGCCCGGACGCGAGGCATTGCCGCTCGGCATGTTTTCCGCGCAGGCGAGGATGCACACCAGGTTGATCGGCAGTTTCAGTTCGAGCACGGCACGCAGGGTACCGAACACGGAGGCCGCGCCACCCATGTCGTACTTCATTTCGTCCATGCCGGCGCCCGGCTTGAGGCTGATGCCGCCGGTGTCGAAGGTGATGCCTTTACCGACCAGCGCGTAAGGCTTCTCGGATTTCTTGCCACCGTTGTATTGCATGACGATCAGGCGTGGCGGCTGGGCGCTGCCCTGGCCGACGGCGTAGAACGAGCCCATGCCCAGGGATTTGATCTTCTTCTCGTCGAGGACTTCGACTTTCAGATCCTTGAACTCTTTGCCAAGGTTCTTCGCTTGCTCGCCGAGGAAGGTCGGGTGGCAGATGTTCGGCGGCAGGTTGCCCAGATTACGGGTGAAGGCCATGCCGTTGGCGATCGCGGTGGCGTGGTTCACGGCGCGCTGCACTTCAGCCTGAGCAGCCTTGATGGTCAGCAGGGTGATTTTCTTCAGGGCGCGCGGTTCGGCTTTCTGGCTCTTGAACTGGTCGAAGGTGTATTCGCCGTCCACCAGGGTTTCCGCCAGCAGGCGGGTCTTGCCGTAGCTGTCGCGGTTCTTGACGATGATTTCATCCAGCGCCAGCACGGCGTCGCTGCCGCCCAGGCCTTTCAGGGTGTTGAGGATGCCGGCAACGATTTTACGGAACGGACGGTCGCCCAATTCCTCATCCTTGCCCACGCCGACCAGCAGCACGCGCTCGGCCTTGAGGTTCGGCAGGCTGTGCAGCAGCAGGCTTTGACCGACCTTGCCGGCCAGATCGCCACGCTTGAGCACGGCGCTGATCGCGCCACCGCTCAACTCGTCGACCTGTCTGGCGGCCACGCCGAGTTTGCGGCCTTCGCCGACGGCAACCACCAGGGTGGCGGTTTTCAACGTTTCTGGGCTAACGCTTTTTACAACCAGTTCCATGTCCGGATCCCTGAATGAATGGTCAACACACAGGCGCTCGACGGTGTCCGCAGTCGCCTGCTTATAGATAGAAGAGGCGCAGGTCTGTGCCTGCGACGAAGGCGGCAGTTTGAACCTCGCTCACCGCGCCTGACAACCCTCGGTTGTGCGATCTTCAACGGAATCTACGCTTGGGTGAGTGTGCGCAGTGACAGGCGCCCTCAATCACAGGATAATGCCGCATCTTTTTTCGACGGCTCTGCCTTGCGGGCCGGTCGAGACGTTTGCTTGTTTGGCCGCCTTAGCCTGACAACCCTGGAGTGTCTGGTTTGATCGTCTTCCGTTATCTGTCCCGTGAAGTGATGTTGACCCTGAGCGCCGTCAGCGCCGTGCTGCTGGTCATCATCATGAGCGGTCGCTTTATCAAATACCTTGCCCAGGCCGCTGCGGGCCAACTCGATCCGGGATCGCTGTTCCTGATCATGGGTTACCGTCTGCCGGGCTTCATGCAGCTGATCCTGCCGTTGGGCCTGTTTCTCGGGATCCTGCTGGCTTACGGCCGGTTGTACCTCGAAAGCGAAATGACCGTGCTCTCGGCCACCGGCATGAGTCAGCAGCGTCTGCTGCGCATGACCCTGTTCCCGGCGACGCTGGTGGCACTGGTGGTGGCGTGGCTGAGCCTGAGTCTGGCCCCGCAAGGCGCCAACCAGTTTCAGTTGCTGCTGAACAAGCAGGACGCCCTGACCGAGTTCGATACCCTCGAGCCTGGCCGTTTTCAGGCTTTGCGTGACGGCACACGGGTGACCTACACCGAAAGCCTGACCGACGACCGCGTCAACCTCGGCGGCGTGTTCATCTCGCAGAAAAATCTCGGGGCCAATCAGAAGGACCGCGGGATTTCCGTGCTGGTGGCCGAAAAGGGCCGTCAGGAGATCCACTCGGACGGCAACCGCTACCTGATCCTGCACAATGGCTATCGCTATGACGGCAGCCCGGGTCAGGCCGATTACCGCGCGATCAAATACGACACCTACGGCGTATTGCTGCCAAAACCCGACGCCAGTGACGAAGTCACCGACCGTGACGCGATCCCGACTTCGACCCTGCTGGGCGCCGACGACGAGCGTTCCAGGGCCGAGCTGCAATGGCGAATTTCGTTGCCGTTGCTGGTCTTCATCGTGACCCTGATGGCGGTGCCGCTGTCGCGGGTCAATCCGCGTCAGGGCCGTTTCCTGAAGCTGCTGCCGGCGATTCTTCTTTATATGGCTTACCTGACTATCCTGATTGCCGCCCGCGGCGCCCTCGAAAAAGGCAAGATCCCGCCGGCCCTTGGCCTGTGGTGGGTGCACGGGATCTTCCTGGTCATCGGTCTCGGCCTGCTGTACTGGGAGCCGTTGCGCCTGAAGCTGGCCAGCCGTCGCAGCGCTGCGCTGGAGGTGGCCCGTGGTTAAACTCGACCGCTACATCGGCAGCAGCGTATTCGTGGCGATCATCGCCGTGCTGGCGATCATTCTGGGTCTGGCGACCCTGTTCGCCTTCATCGACGAGATGAGCGACGTCAGCGATACCTACACATTGACCGACGTGCTGAGCTTCGTCCTGCTCACCGCGCCGCGTCGCCTGTATGAAATGTTGCCGATGGCCGCACTGATCGGCTGTCTGATCGGCCTCGGCAGTCTGGCCAGCAGCAGCGAGCTGACCGTCATGCGTGCCGCGGGTGTGTCCATCGGACGCATCGTCTGGGCGGTCATGAAGCCAATGCTGGTGCTCATGTTGGCCGGCGTACTGATCGGCGAATACGTGGCCCCGGCCACCGAAAGCATGGCCCAGGCCAATCGCTCGCTGGCGCAAGGCAGCGGCGACGCGCAGAGCGCCAAGCACGGCATGTGGCACCGTCAGGGTGAGGAATTCATCCATATCAACGCCGTGCAACCCGACGGCCTGTTGTATGGCGTGACCCGCTATCACTTCGACAAAGAGCGTCACTTGCTCAGCTCCAGCTTCGCCAAGCGTGCGGAGTTCGACGGCAAGCGCTGGCTGCTCAGCGACGTGACCACCACGGTGTTCCACGAGCGCAGCACCGAAGTGGTGAACGCGCCGAGCGAGGAGTGGGACGTGTCGCTGAGCCCGCAATTGCTCAACACGGTGGTGATGGCGCCTGAGTCGCTGTCGATTTCCGGTCTGTGGGGCTATATCCACTATCTGGCGGACCAAGGCCTGAGCAATGGCCGTTACTGGCTGGCATTTTGGGTCAAGGTGTTGCAGCCGCTGGTCACCGCCGCGCTGGTGCTGATGGCGATCTCGTTCATCTTCGGCCCGTTGCGCTCGGTCACCCTCGGGCAGCGGGTGTTCACCGGCGTGCTGGTGGGCTTCACCTTCCGCATCGTCCAGGATCTGCTCGGCCCGTCGAGCCTGGTGTTCGGTTTCTCGCCGCTGTTCGCGGTGCTGGTGCCGGCCACGGTCTGTGCGCTGGCGGGTGTCTGGTTGCTGCGACGGGCCGGTTGATGGCCGCGTTGTTGCCAACGCTTTAACCGCGAAAACGCCTCGGTCGACAGATCGGGGCGTTTTCGTATGCAATCGGGGTGACAGGCGAACGTGACGCTTGCGCCGTGTATCAGGTACAATTCCCGGCTATTTTTCGGCGGGCCAAGCCTGCAGCCTTTTTGAGTGTTGATCCGTGAGTGATTTGAGTCATATCCGCAATTTCTCCATCATCGCCCACATTGACCATGGCAAGTCGACGCTGGCTGACCGTTTCATCCAGATGTGCGGTGGCCTGGCCGAGCGTGAAATGGAAGCCCAGGTACTGGATTCCATGGATCTGGAGCGCGAACGCGGGATCACCATCAAGGCCCACAGCGTTACCCTCTATTACAAAGCCAAAGATGGCGTCACCTACCAGCTGAACTTCATTGACACCCCGGGCCACGTCGACTTCACCTACGAAGTCAGCCGTTCCCTGGCCGCGTGTGAAGGTGCATTGCTGGTGGTCGATGCCGGTCAGGGTGTTGAAGCCCAGTCCGTGGCCAACTGCTACACCGCCATCGAGCAAGGCCTCGAAGTCATGCCGGTGCTGAACAAGATCGACCTGCCACAGGCCGAGCCGGACCGCGTCAAGGACGAGATCGAGAAGATCATCGGCATCGACGCCACCGACGCCGTCACCTGCAGCGCCAAGACCGGCCTGGGTGTCGACGAAGTGCTCGAACGTCTGGTCGCGACCATTCCTGCGCCGACCGGCAACATCGAAGATCCGCTGCAAGCGTTGATCATCGACTCCTGGTTCGACAACTACCTGGGCGTTGTCTCCCTGGTGCGCGTGCGTCATGGCCGCGTGAAGAAGGGCGACAAGATCCTGGTGAAATCCACCGGCAAGATCCACCTGGTCGACAGCGTCGGTGTATTCAACCCGAAACACACTGCCACCGCTGACCTCAAGGCCGGCGAAGTGGGCTTCATCATCGCCAGCATCAAGGACATTCACGGTGCACCGGTCGGTGACACCCTGACCCTGAGTTCGACTCCGGATGTGCCGGTTCTGCCCGGCTTCAAACGCATCCAGCCACAGGTTTATGCCGGTCTGTTCCCGGTCAGCTCCGACGACTTCGAAGACTTCCGCGAAGCGCTGCAGAAACTGACCCTGAACGACTCGTCGCTGCAGTACACCCCGGAAAGCTCCGACGCCCTGGGCTTCGGCTTCCGTTGCGGGTTCCTCGGCATGCTGCACATGGAGATCATCCAGGAGCGCCTGGAGCGCGAATACGACCTGGACCTGATCACCACCGCGCCAACGGTAATTTTCGAGCTGGTGCTGAAAACCGGTGAAACGATTTACGTCGACAACCCATCCAAGCTTCCGGATGTGTCGACAATCGAAGACATGCGCGAGCCGATCGTGCGGGCCAACATCCTGGTTCCGCAGGAACACCTGGGCAATGTCATCACCCTGTGCATCGAGAAACGCGGCGTTCAGGTCGACATGCTGTTCCTCGGCAATCAGGTCCAGGTGACCTACGACCTGCCGATGAACGAAGTGGTCCTGGACTTCTTCGACCGTCTCAAATCTACCAGCCGTGGCTATGCTTCGCTGGATTACCATTTCGATCGTTACCAATCGGCTAATCTGGTGAAACTGGACGTGCTGATCAACGGTGACAAGGTCGACGCCCTGGCGTTGATCGTGCACCGTGACAATTCGCACTTCAAAGGTCGCCAGTTGACCGAGAAGATGAAAGAACTGATTCCTCGTCAGATGTTCGACGTGGCGATCCAGGCGGCCATTGGCGGTCAGATCGTTGCCCGGACCACCGTCAAGGCACTCAGAAAGAACGTATTGGCCAAATGCTACGGCGGTGACGTAAGCCGTAAGAAAAAGCTGCTCGAAAAGCAAAAGGCCGGTAAGAAACGCATGAAGCAGGTCGGCAACGTGGAAATTCCACAAGAAGCCTTCCTTGCCGTGCTCAGGTTGGAATAGTCAGGTCCTATGTCACTAAATTTCCCGCTGTTGCTGGTCATCGCCGTGTTCGTCTGCGGCCTGTTGGCGTTGCTCGATCTGCTGTTCCTGGCGCCGCGTCGGCGTGCTGCCATTGCCTCTTATCAAGGCAGTGTCAGCCAGCCCGAGCCCGTGGTGGTCGAGAAGCTGAACAAAGAGCCGTTGCTGGTTGAATACGGCAAGTCGTTCTTTCCGGTGCTGTTCATCGTGCTGGTGCTGCGTTCGTTCCTGGTGGAACCGTTCCAGATTCCATCCGGCTCGATGAAACCGACCCTGGACGTGGGCGACTTCATTCTGGTGAACAAGTTTTCTTACGGGATCCGCCTGCCGGTGATCGACAAGAAAATCATCGAAGTCGGTGATCCGCAGCGTGGCGATGTGATGGTGTTCCGCTACCCGAGCGACCCGAACGTCAACTACATCAAGCGTGTAGTCGGCCTGCCGGGGGACACGGTGCGTTACACCGCCGACAAGCGTCTGTTGGTCAATGGCGAGTCGATTGCCGAGCAACTGGTCGGCTCCGAGCCGGGCACGCTGGGCAGCGCGGAGCTCTACAAGGAGAAACTCGGCGCTGCCGAGCACCTGATCCGCAAGGAAATGAGCCGCTACCGCGCCACGCCGGACCATACCTGGACCGTGCCGGCCGGGCACTACTTCATGATGGGCGACAACCGCGACAACTCCAACGACAGTCGCTATTGGGATGATCCGAACATTCCCAAGGATCTGCTGGGCATGGTTCCCGACCAGAATATCGTCGGCAAAGCCTTCGCTGTCTGGATGAGCTGGCCGGAACCGAAACTCAGCCACCTGCCGAATTTCTCGCGGGTTGGCCTGATCAAGTAATCAATCACGGCGCTGTTGACCACAGCGCCGAATGCATTTCTGGAGTCGACACAAATCGGCACCAGGGCATGAAGCCACGATATTCAGGACGTCATTTTTGAACACAGCGTTAATTGTCCCAGGCCTGCGCCTTACCCCGGCGATGGCAGTGGAATCCAGCCACGAACTCAGCGTGGGTAAACCGTGAGCGTTTCTCTAAGCCGTCTCGAGCGCCAGCTCGGTTACACCTTCAAGGATCAGGAGCTGATGCTGCTGGCCCTCACGCACCGCAGCTTTGCCGGGCGTAACAACGAACGCCTGGAATTCCTCGGCGATGCCATCCTCAACTTCGTCGCCGGCGAGGCGCTGTTCGATCGCTTCCCGCTGGCTCGCGAAGGCCAGTTGTCGCGTTTGCGCGCTCGTTTGGTGAAGGGTGAGACACTGGCCGTGCTGGCCCGTGGTTTCGACTTGGGCGACTACCTGCGTCTGGGCTCGGGCGAACTGAAAAGCGGTGGCTTCCGTCGCGAATCGATTCTGGCCGATGCCCTCGAAGCGCTGATCGGCGCGATCTACCTCGATGCCGGCATGGACGTCGCTCGCGAGCGCGTACTGGCCTGGCTGGCCGGTGAGTTCGAAGGCCTGACGCTGGTCGACACCAACAAGGATCCCAAGACCCGTCTGCAGGAACACCTGCAATCGCGCGGTTGCGAACTGCCACGCTATGAAGTGGTGGATATCCAGGGTGAGCCGCACTGCCGTACCTTCTTCGTCGAGTGCGAAGTGGTCTTATTGAATGAAAAAAGCCGAGGTCAGGGTGTGAGCCGTCGTATTGCCGAGCAGGTAGCGGCCGCCGCAGCACTGATTGCCCTGGGCGTGGAGAATGGCAATGACTGATACAAACGCAACTCGCTGTGGCTACGTTGCCATCGTCGGCCGTCCCAACGTCGGCAAGTCGACGCTGCTCAACCACATCCTCGGCCAGAAGCTCGCGATCACCTCGCGCAAGCCGCAGACCACCCGTCACAACATGCTCGGGATCAAGACCGAGGGTGACGTGCAGGCGATCTACGTCGACACCCCCGGCATGCACAAAGGTGGCGAAAAGGCTCTGAACCGCTACATGAACAAAACCGCTTCGGCGGCGTTGAAAGACGTCGACGTGGTGATCTTCGTGGTCGACCGCACCAAGTGGACCGAAGAAGACCAGATGGTCCTGGAGCGCGTGCAGTACGTGACCGGCCCGCTGATCGTCGCGCTGAACAAGACCGACCGCATCGAAGACAAGGCCGAGCTGATGCCGCACCTGTCGTGGTTGCAGGAACAACTGCCGAACGCACAGATCATCCCGATTTCCGCGCAGCACGGGCACAACCTCGACGCGCTGGAAAAGGTCATCGCCGATCATCTGCCGGAGAACGATCACTTCTTCCCGGAAGACCAGATCACCGACCGCAGCAGCCGTTTCCTTGCCGCCGAACTGGTGCGCGAGAAAATCATGCGCCAGATGGGCGCCGAGCTGCCGTACCAGATCACCGTCGAGATCGAAGAGTTCAAGCAGCAGGGCAAGACCCTGCACATCCACGCGCTGATCCTCGTCGAGCGTGACGGTCAGAAGAAGATCATCATTGGCGACAAGGGCGAGCGCATCAAGCGCATCGGCACCGAAGCGCGCAAGGACATGGAGCTGCTGTTCGACTCCAAGATCATGCTCAATCTGTGGGTCAAGGTGAAAGGCGGCTGGTCCGACGACGAACGTGCACTGCGTTCGCTGGGTTACGGCGACCTGTAAAAAATCTCGGTTCCTGTTTAAACCAGAGAACCCTGTGGGAGCGGGCTTGCCCGCGATGAGGATGTAATGTTCAACAGAGATGTTGAATGTGAATCCGCCATCGCGGGCAAGCCCGCTCCCACATTTGGTTTATGTTGATCTCAAGACTGCGTTTCTTCATCGAGAACTCCATGTCGCAAACCCCACCTCCCGCCCAACTCGCCTACGTCCTGCATTCGCGCGCCTACCGCGAAACCAGCGCGCTGGTCGACTTCCTCACGCCGCAAGGGCGGCTGCGGGCGGTGTTGCGCAGTGCGCGGGGCAAGGCCGGGACACTGGCGCGGCCGTTCGTGCCACTGGAAGTCGAGTTTCGTGGCAAGGGTGAACTGAAGAACGTCGGGCGCATGGAAAGTGCCGGCAACGCGACCTGGATGGTCGGTGAGGCGCTGTTCAGCGGTCTCTATCTCAACGAATTGCTGATCCGCCTGCTGCCCGCCGAAGACCCGCACCCGGCAGTGTTTGATCATTACGCTGCAACACTGCTGGCCCTGGCCGAAGGTCGCCCGCTGGAGCCGTTGTTGCGCTCGTTCGAATGGCGCCTGCTGGACGATCTCGGTTACGGCTTCTCCCTGAATACCGATATCCACAGCGAGCCGGTCGCGCCGGACGGTCTTTATCGTCTGCAAGTGGATGCCGGGCTGGAGCGCGTCTTCCTGTTGCAGCCGGGTCTGTTCAACGGCACCGAATTGCTGGCCATGGCCGAAGCCGACTGGACCGCTCCCGGCGCGCTGTCGGCGGCCAAGCGTCTGATGCGTCAGGCACTGGCCGTTCATCTGGGTGGCCGTCCCCTCGTCAGCCGCGAGCTATTTCGCAAGCCCTGATATGCTGTGCGCCGAACCTTTCCCTTCAGGAGCGCATCCGTGACCACCAGCAATCGCATTCTTCTTGGCGTGAACATCGACCACGTCGCCACCCTGCGTCAGGCCCGTGGCACACGCTACCCGGATCCGGTCAAGGCAGCGCTGGACGCGGAAGAGGCGGGCGCCGACGGCATCACCGTGCACCTGCGCGAAGACCGTCGGCACATCCAGGAGCGCGACGTGCTGTTGCTCAAGGATGTGCTGCAGACCCGCATGAACTTCGAAATGGGCGTCACCGAAGAAATGATGGCGTTCGCCGAGTGCATCCGTCCGGCGCACATCTGCCTGGTCCCGGAAACCCGTCAGGAGCTGACCACTGAAGGCGGTCTGGATGTAGCGGGGCAGGAAGAGCGCATCAAGGCAGCGGTCGAGCGTCTGTCGAAGATCGGCAGCGAAGTGTCGCTGTTCATCGATGCTGACGAACGCCAGATCGCTGCGTCGAAGCGCGTTGGCGCGCCGGCCATCGAACTGCACACCGGGCGCTATGCCGACGCTGAAACCCCGACCGAAGTCGCTGAAGAATTGAAACGTGTGGCGGACGGCGTGGCGTTTGGTCTGGCGCAGGGCCTGATCGTCAACGCCGGGCATGGCCTGCATTATCACAACGTCGAAGCCGTGGCGGCGATCAAGGGCATCAACGAACTGAACATCGGCCATGCGCTGGTGGCGCATGCGTTGTTCGTGGGGTTCAAGTCTGCGGTGTCCGAAATGAAAGCGTTGATACTTGCGGCTGCGCTTAAAGGCTAAAGATCAAAAGATCGCAGCCTTCGGCAGCTCCTACAGATGTACGCAAAACCCTGTAGGAGCTGCCGAAGGCTGCGATCTTTTGCTTTTAGAGCGGGGCAGGCTCCTGCGCCGGCTTGGTCTTGTCGATCCCCGGCACATGCAGATTGCCCTCGGCCACCTGATCGCCTTCAAGCTGCGGCTGGGTCACCCAGGTCAGGATGTCGTAGTAGCGACGGATGTTCGCCACGAAATGCACCGGCTCGCCGCCTCGGGCGTAGCCATAGCGGGTCTTGCTGTACCACTGCTTCTGCGACAGGCGCGGCAGCATCTTCTTCACGTCCAGCCACTTGTCCGGGTTCAGGCCTTCGCGGGACGCCAGTTTGCGTGCGTCATCGAGGTGACCGCTGCCGACGTTGTACGCCGCCAGTGCGAACCAGGTGCGGTCCGGCTCCTGAATCGAATCGTCGAGCTGATCCTTCATGTAGGCCAGGTACTTGGCGCCGCCCATGATGCTCTGCTTGGGATCGAGACGGTTCGACACGCCCATCGCCTGCGCGGTGTTCTGGGTCAGCATCATCAGACCGCGCACGCCGGTTTTCGAGGTGACCGCCGGTTGCCACAGCGATTCCTGATAACCGATGGCCGCCAGCAGGCGCCAGTCGACTTTCTCTTTCTTGGCGTAGGTCTTGAAGTGCTGTTCGTATTTGGGCAGGCGTTGCTGCAAGTGCTGGGCGAAGGTGGTGGCGCCCATGTAGCCGAGGACATCGACGTGGCCGTAGTAACGGTCTTTCAGGCGCTGCAGGGTGCCGTTCTTCTGCACCTTGTCGAGGTAGGCGTTGATCTCGTTGAGCAGGCTGTTGTCTTCGCCGGCGGCCACCGCCCAGCTCTGGCTGCGCGCATCGCCAAGGTCGAAGGCCACGCGGATGTTGGTGAAGTACACCTGGTTCATCGCCACTTCGTTGGAGTCGACCAGCGTCAGGTCGATCTGGCCTTCATCGACCATGCGCAGCAGGTCGACCACTTCCACGGCGTCGGATTCTTCGTACTCGATGCCCGGAAACTTCTTTTTCAGCTCCGCCAGTTGCTCGGCGTGGGTGCTGCCCTTGAGCACCATGATCTTTTTGCCGACCAGATCACCTGGATCGGTAGGGCGCGACTGGCCGTTGCGATAGATGATCTGCGGAGTGACTTCGAGATAGGAGTGGGAGAAGCGCACCTGTTTCTTGCGCTCATCGCTGCTGACCAGACCCGCCGCCGCCAGCACCGGGCCGTTCGGCTTGCCGATCTGGTTGAACAGGTCGTCGAGGTTATCGGCGGTCTCGATCTTCAGTTCAACACCCAAATCGTCGGCGAAGCGCTTCACCAGCTCGTATTCGAAGCCGGTTTCACCGCTGCGATCCTGAAAGTAGGTGGCGGGGCTGTTACGGGTAATCACCCGCAGCACACCATCCTCCTTTACGCGCTCGAGTGTGTTGGGTTTATCAACACAGCCACCGAGCATCAGGAAGAGTCCGGTTGCGATCAGCCATTTGGCGTATCGCGGACGCAAAGCCGTTGGGAAAAACATCTGCGCAGTATACGCAAACGGCTGCGGGCGCCATATCTCGACAGTGAGGGGCTTGTCTGCTAGAGATCACAAAACTGCACGAAACCCCGCAGGAATGGGGCTGAACGGCATTTTGTGACAGAAAAAATAAGCGCTGCCCGCACACCCTCGAAATTTGACTTCAAAGGCAGAAACACAGATTGATATCCGAGTGCAACCGTGCGTAGCGTTTCGGGTGATGTTGAGGGCGGTTTAGGCTAGAATGCACGGCCTCAAAGCACACCCCTTCCCGAGGCTGTCCCGAAGATGTTGATCCTGCGCGGCGCTCCTGCCCTTTCTGCCTTTCGCCACAGCAAACTCCTTGAGCAACTGAGCCAGAAGGTTCCAGCTGTCAGTGGCCTGTATGCTGAATTCGCTCACTTCGCCGAAGTCACCGGCGTCCTGACCGGCGACGAACAGCAGGTGCTTGCGCGCCTTCTGAAGTACGGCCCAAGCGTTCCGGTACAAGAGCCGACCGGCCGTCTGTTTCTGGTATTGCCGCGGTTCGGCACCATCTCGCCATGGTCGAGCAAGGCCAGCGACATCGCCCGCAACTGCGGCCTGAGCAAGATCCAGCGCCTGGAGCGCGGCATCGCGTTCTACGTGGCCGGCCAGTTCAGCGACACCGAAGCCCAGCAGATTGCCGACTTGCTGCATGACCGCATGACCCAGATCGTTCTGAACAATCTGGAACAGGCCGCCGGTCTGTTCAGCCACGCCGAGCCGAAGCCGCTGACCGCGATCGACATCCTCGGTGGCGGCCGCGCCGCGCTGGAAAAAGCCAACACCGAGCTGGGCCTGGCCCTGGCCGAAGACGAGATCGACTATCTGGTCAACGCCTTCAACGGTCTCAAGCGCAACCCGCACGACATAGAACTGATGATGTTCGCCCAGGCCAACTCCGAGCACTGCCGCCACAAGATCTTCAACGCCAGTTGGGATATTGACGGCGAGAGCCAGGAAAAAAGCCTGTTCGGCATGATCAAGAACACTTATCAGATGCACAACGAAGGCGTGCTGTCCGCTTATAAGGACAACGCTTCGGTGATCGTCGGCAACGTCGCCGGCCGCTTCTTTCCGGACCCGGAAACCCGTCAGTACGGCGCGGTGCAGGAGCCGGTGCACATCCTGATGAAGGTCGAGACCCACAACCACCCGACCGCGATCGCCCCGTTCCCGGGCGCGTCCACCGGTTCCGGTGGCGAGATTCGCGACGAAGGTGCAACCGGTCGTGGCGCCAAGCCAAAGGCCGGCCTGACCGGTTTCACCGTGTCCAACCTGCAGATCCCGGGCTTCGAACAGCCGTGGGAAGTGCCGTACGGCAAGCCTGAGCGCATCGTTACCGCGCTGGACATCATGATCGAAGGCCCGCTGGGCGGCGCCGCGTTCAACAACGAATTCGGTCGTCCGGCCCTGACTGGCTACTTCCGTACCTTCGAGCAGTCGATCAGCACCCCGCACGGTAACGAAGTTCGTGGCTACCACAAGCCGATCATGCTCGCGGGCGGCATGGGCAACATCCGTGAAGAACACGTCAAGAAAGGCGAGATTTTGGTCGGTTCCAAGCTGATCGTGCTCGGCGGCCCGGCGATGCTCATCGGTCTGGGCGGCGGCGCTGCGTCCTCGATGGCCACCGGCACCAGCTCGGCGGATCTGGATTTTGCTTCCGTACAGCGTGAAAACCCTGAGATGGAGCGTCGCTGCCAGGAAGTCATCGACCGTTGCTGGCAGCTGGGCGACAAGAACCCGATCAGCTTCATCCACGACGTGGGTGCGGGCGGTCTGTCCAACGCCTTCCCGGAACTGGTCAACGACGGCGACCGTGGTGGCCGTTTCGAACTGCGCAACATTCCCAATGACGAGCCGGGCATGGCCCCGCACGAAATCTGGTCCAACGAATCTCAGGAACGTTACGTTCTGGCGGTCGGCCCGGCCGACTTCGAGCGCTTCAAGGCGATCTGCGAACGTGAGCGTTGCCCGTTCGCCGTGGTCGGCGAAGCCACTGCCGAGCCGCAACTGACCGTGACCGACAGCCACTTCGGCAACAACCCGGTGGACATGCCGCTGGAAGTGTTGCTGGGCAAGGCCCCGCGCATGCACCGTTCGGTGGTTCGCGAAGCCGAGCTGGGCGATGACTTCGATCCGTCGAACCTCGACATCAGCGAATCCATCGAACGCGTTCTGCACCACCCGGCCGTAGCGAGCAAAAGCTTCCTGATCACCATCGGCGACCGCACCATCACCGGCCTCGTGGCCCGTGACCAGATGGTCGGCCCATGGCAGGTGCCGGTGGCCGACGTCGCCGTCACCGCCACCAGTTTCGACGTCTACACCGGTGAAGCGATGGCCATGGGCGAGCGCACTCCGCTGGCGCTGCTGGACGCTCCGGCGTCGGGCCGCATGGCCATCGGCGAAACCCTGACCAACATTGCCGCTTCGCGCATCAACAAGATTTCCGACATCAAGCTGTCGGCGAACTGGATGTCCGCTGCCGGCCACCCGGGCGAAGACGCGCGTCTGTACGACACCGTGAAAGCGGTCGGCATGGAGCTGTGCCCTGAGCTGGGCATCACCATTCCGGTGGGCAAGGACTCGATGTCCATGGCCACCCGCTGGAACGACAACGGCGAAGAAAAAACCGTGACCTCGCCGATGTCGCTGATCGTGACCGGTTTCGCTCCAGTTGCTGACATCCGTCAGACCCTGACCCCGGAACTGCGCATGGACAAGGGCACCACTGACCTGATCCTGATCGACCTCGGTCGCGGTCAGAACCGCATGGGTGCCTCGATCCTCGCTCAGGTTCACGGCAAGCTCGGCAAGCAGGCGCCGGACGTCGACGACGCCGAAGACCTGAAGGCCTTCTTCGCGGTGATCCAGGGCCTCAACGCCGACGGTCACCTGCTGGCTTACCACGACCGTTCCGACGGTGGTCTGCTGACCTCCGTGGTGGAAATGGCGTTCGCCGGCCACTGCGGTCTGAGCCTGAACCTGGACAGCGTTGCCGAAAATTCGGCCGAAATCGCTGCGATCCTGTTCAACGAAGAACTGGGTGCAGTGATCCAGGTCCGTCAGGACGCCACCCCGGATATCCTCGCGCAATTCAGCGCGGCCGGTCTGGGTGACTGTGTGTCGGTGATCGGCCAGCCGATCAACAATGGCCAGATCAACATCACCTTCAACGGTGACACCGTGTTCGAAGGCCAGCGTCGTCTGCTGCAGCGTCAGTGGGCCGAGACCAGCTACCAGATCCAGCGTCTGCGCGACAACGCCGACTGCGCCGAGCAAGAGTTCGACGCGCTGCTGGAAGAAGACAACCCGGGCCTGAGCGTCAAGCTGAGCTACGACGTCAATCAGGACATCGCCGCGCCTTACATCAAGAAAGGCATCCGCCCACAGGTGGCCGTGCTGCGTGAGCAGGGCGTCAACGGTCAGGTGGAAATGGCCGCCGCGTTCGACCGCGCCGGTTTCAACGCGATCGACGTGCACATGAGCGACATTCTCGCCGGCCGTGTCGACCTGAACGAGTTCAAAGGTCTGGTGGCCTGCGGTGGTTTCTCCTACGGCGACGTCCTCGGCGCCGGTGAAGGCTGGGCCAAGTCGGCACTGTTCAACAGCCGTGCCCGCGATGCGTTCCAGGGCTTCTTCGAGCGTAACGACAGCTTCACCCTCGGCGTGTGCAACGGTTGCCAGATGATGTCCAACCTGCACGAGCTGATCCCGGGCAGCGAGTTCTGGCCGCACTTCGTGCGCAACCGCTCCGAGCAGTTCGAAGCGCGCGTGGCGATGGTGCAGATCCAGGAATCGAACTCGATCTTCCTGCAGGGCATGGCCGGTTCGCGCATGCCGATCGCCATCGCGCACGGTGAAGGCCATGCCGAGTTCTCCAGCGAAGAAGCCCTGCTGGAAGCCGATCTGTCGGGTTGCGTGGCGATGCGTTTCGTCGACAACCACGGTAAGGTCACCGAAGCCTACCCGGCCAACCCGAACGGTTCGCCGCGCGGGATTACCGGTCTCACCAGCCGCGACGGTCGTGTGACGATCATGATGCCGCACCCGGAGCGGGTGTTCCGCGCGGTGCAGAACTCGTGGCGTTCGGAAGACTGGACCGAGGATGCTCCTTGGATGCGCATGTTCCGTAACGCGCGTGTCTGGGTGAACTAAGCGTCGTGTACAAGCTCGGGTTTTTTGTTCCTGACAGTCATGTCGAGGTGGTCAAGGACGCTGTATTCGCTGCCGGTGGTGGGCGGATCGGGGACTATGACCACTGTGCTTGGCAGGTGCTTGGGTCTGGTCAGTTTCGGCCTTTGCACGGCAGTCAGCCGTTCATTGGCGAGGCGGGGCAGGTTGAGCGGGTTGAGGAATGGAAGGTTGAGCTTGTGGTGGTGGATGAGTTGATCGTGGCTGTTGTGGCGGCGTTGAAGCTCAGTCATCCGTACGAGACGCCGGCTTATGAGGTGTGGCGGCTGGAAGATTTCTGAGTCTTTGGCCGCTGATAAAAGAACCGCTGAAAGTGATTTCAGCGGTTTTTTTTGCCTGCTTTTTGCTGGTAATGCCAAAGCGCTATATAGGATGATCGAGTCATAACGACAAAAGGATTTCTCGCATGTTTCTTACCCGTCATCGTTTCACCGTATGTATGGCCTCGGTTGTTGCCGGAGGTTTTTTCAATCAAGTCAGAGCGGCAGAGACGATCAGCGATGCCTTCAATCGGGTGGACGTTCCTCATAAGCTGGACCTTAGTCGTTATGCTCGAACTGCGAACGGTATCCATGCCGCTGAAAGTATCCAAACGATAAGCCCTGCACTCGATTTCGACCCGATCTTCGGGCCTCCAGGGTCTGGATTTCCGGTCAATGGGGATAAGTCCAACGTCCTTTACAACGCTGTCATGACGATCTCTCAAGGTGCTGCAGGCATTAGTGCAGCCATCGAAAGTCTCGCTGCTGGCAGCAATGCCAATTTGAGCAGCGCCACACTGGCCGCCAGTTCGTCGGTAATGACCAGCATGCGTACAGCGATGCAGCAAATGGGCAGCGATAGCGGCTTGCGGGTGGGGCTTGATTCATCGCAGACCCCAGTTCTGGCGGCCACTGACGTTGCGAACACTGTTCGCAATCTGAACGATCCAAGCGCACCGGGCCGCGTATGGCTGCAAGGCATTGGCAGCTACGGCAAGCTCGACGGCGAACAGGGCAATTCCAGTTTTGAGCAACGAACGGCTGGCACTGTGCTGGGCGTGGATTGGTCGCTTTCGCCCGAATGGCGCATGGGCGTACTCGGTGGTTATTCGAAGACTGACCTCGACAGCCATAGCTTCGAGGGCACGCTGCACAGTTGGCATGTCGGCGCGTACGCCATGCGCCAGGATGGGCCTCTGGCGTTACGCCTGGGGGCGGCTTACAGCGGCCATGACGGAGATAATAAGCGAACGGTTGAATTCGAAGGCTTCAGCGACCGGCCAAAAGGCAACTACGATGCCGACAGCCAACAAGCCTTTGCGGAACTGGGCTATTTGTTGGGCAGTGGCCGGCTCAACGTCGAGCCATTCGCCAATCTGGGGTACCAGCGTTATCACCGCGAAGGGTTCACTGAAAAAGGCGGCTTGGCCGCGTTGGCCGTGGACTCCCAGACCCAGGATAACTTCAGCAGCACGTTCGGCGTGCGACTGGCGCAGCTTAATCAGTTGCAGAACGGTATCAGCGTAACGCCGAGGGGTAGCCTTGGCTGGCGCCACACTTACGGCGACGTAGAAAGTGAAACCCGTCAGGCCTTTGTTTTGGGTGGCTCCGGGTTCAATGTCCAGGGCAGTGCTTTGGATCGCGACAGCCTGATAGTCGGGGCAGGTGTGGACGTCGGGATCTCTGCACGCCAAACCCTGAGTATTGGTTACAACGCCGAGGTGGGTAGCAATAGTCGTAATCAAGCGTTGACCGGGCAGTGGCAGATGAGTTTCTAGAGGCAAAATGTAAACCCGCGGAAAGCAAATTCTGCGGGTTTTTTGTTGGCCACGATTTGAGGGGTTAACTCATTTAACTGTGGAAGTTGGCTTGCCGGCGATGGCGCCCTTATAGTCGACCATGCTCTTGTTGATTGGGTGAATATCCATTCTTTTGGTTGCTGCGGCTGGCGGTTTCGCCCTTACGGCGACTCACTTTTTTACAAGCGCCTAAAAAAGTAAGCAAAAAACGCTTGCCCCAACGTTCGGCCCGCTCGCTGAGGCTCGGGGTTCCTTCGCTCCGGGATTGATCCGGGCGCATCGCCTCCGGTTTGCTTCGCTGCACCTCCTCTCGATGTGTTCGACTTCGTCGAACGGTCGCTGCGCTCCCACCCTCCGGATCAATCCCTCCACTCAGCCTGCCGACGGGGCCGGTGGATCAAGATCAAAAGCTGCAGCCGAGCTTGCGCTCATCCTGTTGAGTGGTGAAGAGCACGGGGTGTTCGGTTTTTGATTTGTGTTGGAGCTGCCCCTCATCGGAACGCCGACCGCCCAGCCCTTTCCCGAGGGAGAGGGGGCCGATTTTTGGGCTTTTCAGGATATGAGTTCGACTCGGTATTTCACGTCGGCGTACATCCACCAAACACCTCGGTCAGTCCCTTCTCCTCTGGGTGAGGGGGGGGGTGAGGGGCTTTTGATCTGTTTCAGAGTCTGAATTCGATTCGGTATTTCACGTCGGCGTACATCCACCAAACACCTCGGTCAGTCCCCTCTCCCTCTGGGAGAGGGCTAGGGAGAGGGTTTGTTTTTGGTTGTTTAATGATGTGTCGAATAACCAGAACCTTCCCACAAGGTTTTCAGGTTGTCCGTCGGACGCCCGCTCTCTAGGCTTTGTCTGTCGCTGCCAATTCAGCGACCGGGCGTGAGATCCCCGGAATGCTTGCAACTAGCGCCAACACCACGATAATTGGCGCCAGCTCAATCTGCTGCCTGCTTTATGGCGGCTGTGTGCGGGCAGACTTCGGTCTGGCCGGTTGCCTGCTCCGGTGGATCTCACCCTGCACATAGCTGCCACCTCTTCGCCGCGTGAGATCCGGCGAACGATGGCATCCCCACTTGCAGTAGCAGGAGTTGAACTTTGGACAAACTGATCCCCGACCCACCCCGCGAAAACACCACCCCACTCGAAGAAGCCCTCCGCGCCGAAGACCAGGCCCGAAACCGCGAAGCCATCAAACGCGCCCTCGACTTCTACCTGTGCCCCGAACCCGCAAAGCCCTGCCGACCGAGCACCATGTTCATGGTCCGCCCAGAGGTCGACACCGAAAGCCTGCTCGCCCACGCCTGCGAATCGTTAGCCTCGGCAAGCACCGCCGCCAGCAACTTCGCCAATGAGCTAAGCGGTTCGCAGCGCAGTACGGCGTTAGGCATCCAGCAAATCGTCATGCTCGCCGAACTGGCGGTAAACCGAGCGCTGGATCGAGTCGACCCACAAACCTGACGTCCGCGTCATCGTTCATCGCCAGCAGGCTGGCTCCCACAGTTGAAATGCATTCCCTTGTGGGAGCTGGCTTGCCAGCGATGAGGCATTAACAGGCGTCAGACGAGTTTCAGAGCGCAATCAAACCGGGGAATTTTCCTACCACTCTTTCAGGTTGTCCCTCGGAAGTCGCATCCATACCTTGATCTGTCTCTGGCAAACAGCGAGCAGGGCAACAAGTTGCGTCGCTTTAGCCATCGACATGACTCTGAGGTTCAAAAATGGAATTGCTGCCCGTAGTCACTCCCCGTATCAACACGAATACTGCATTGGGGAAGTCATTGGTTTCGATGTTCAAATCAGTCGAAGCAGAATTGACGCAGGAAAATGCCGA
Organism: Pseudomonas sp. HOU2; assembly: GCF_040729435.1. NCBI lineage: Bacteria > Pseudomonadati > Pseudomonadota > Gammaproteobacteria > Pseudomonadales > Pseudomonadaceae > Pseudomonas > Pseudomonas sp. HOU2. The sequence continues at coordinate 4,491,336 of NZ_CP160398.1, forward strand.
TCCGGGGGCAGTCAAAATCATCGTCTTTGGTGGTTGCGCCGTACATCTCTACACAAATCATCGTATTTCCATGGATGTCGATGCGGAGATTTATGAAGCTTGCCTTCCGCCAGGGTTCGACCTTCAAGCGCTTCTTGCTCAAGTTCCGGAGCCTTTTATCGACGAACGCTCCGCTCGAGTGATGGAGCTGAACTACGACCTTCAATACAACACTAGTTTTGGCCCGATCCATGAAGACTACTGGGTGCGAAGTATTCCCATGACTGAGTTTCCGGAGACGTCCCCGCTCCAGATTCACATCGCTGCTCCGGTGGATATTGCAATTACAAAACTTGGCAGGGCTACCGATCACGACGTTGCGGACATTAAGGCGCTTCTTAGAGCCGGTTTCATTCTGACGAGTGATTTCCGGCGTCTGGCATTGCAAGCAATTGATGTATATGTTGGCAACAAAGAGCAACCTGCCTCAGTGCTCTTCAATATCTTGCAGGACTACCTGGAGGAACCAGATGTCGAACTCTCTTGATGATCATGTCCTTTCTTCGGCATTGGATACGTTGGTCAGAAGACCGCTGGATCAAGCGGATGGGACGGCGCTGGTCGATGCAGCCAAAGAGGTCTGGTATTCAAAATCCGATCTTGAGAGTGAGATATCAACATTTCTCAAGTTTCACAGCGATGAAGTCGAGCTGCGGCGAGCGGCTTATCTGCTGGAGCGATTTACGCGTTTCGCATGTGTATCGGATAGCCGCGTGTTGGAAACGCTCCATGCACTCGAGCTTTTCAACGCCAAAACACCCAAGCAACACGTCGTTTCTCAACCAGCTGTTTTATTACGCAATCGCCGCGACGAGTTGGCGGTTGCTTGGGGTTTGACGGAAAGTCTGGGTTTGAAGATTCAGGCGCTCATGCCGTACCAGACTCGGCATTACGAGGCGGAACAGCGCGCAAGAATGCCCTGAACTTGAGCAGCATGAAAAAACCCGGCCAACGCCGGGTTTTTTGTATCAGTTGTTTCGAGTAGAGCCTGATGCAAAGGCTCAGACCTTGGCACTGACCTCGCTGCGATTGACCAACGCCTCCAGCGCTCCACTCAAACTCGCCGCCTTATCCCCCACCAGCAAATGCCAAACCCCACCCTCCAACTGGCTGACACCCTGACAACCCAACTCTTTCAGCTGCGCCTCGGACAACGCCTTGCCATCCGCCAACAGCAAACGAATCCGGCTCATGGCAATGCAATCCAGTTGCAGCACGTTGTCGCCACCACCCAGCGCATTCAGCCATTGCTGAGCTTCGGTGCCTGCGACCACAACCGCTTTCGGCTCTTCGACAACCGCAACAGGTTCAGCAAGAATTGCGCGCCCCAAGGCCGGCATCGCCAGGCGAATCTCATCAGCAATGCTGTCGGCCAGCGGGCCGACCACCACCTGCAAACTGCCACCCTTGCCCGGACGCACAACGGCCATCGCACCCAATGCTTTCAGGTCTGCATCGGACGCCTTGTTGCGATCCACCATTTCCAGTCGCAACCGCGTAGTGCAGGCACCGACAGTCACAAGGTTGTCTGCACCACCGAGTGCCTTGATGTAAGCCCCGGCGCGTTCGTTTTCCGCGAAAACCGCTTTTTCAGCCGTCGCCACATCCTCACGACCCGGCGTCTTCAAATTGAAGCGACGAATGCAGAAATCAAACACCGCGTAATACACCACGGCGTAAGCCAGCCCGACCGGAATCACCAGCCAGCCATTGGTCGAGCGACCCCAACCGAGCACCATGTCGATGAAGCCGCCGGAGAAGGTGAAGCCAAGGTGAATGTTCAGCGCATTGGTAATCGCCATCGACAACCCGGTCAGCAGTGCATGCAGCAAATACAGCAGCGGGGCGAGGAACATGAAGGCGAATTCGATGGGCTCGGTCACCCCGGTCAAAAACGAGGTCAGCGCCATCGACAGGAAAATCCCGCCCATCACCTTGCGCCGCTCCGGTAGCGCGTTGCGGTACATCGCCAGGCACGCAGCAGGCAGGCCGAAGATCATCATCGGGAACATGCCGGTCATGAACTGGCCGCCCTTCGGATCGCCGGCGAAGTAGCGCGACAGGTCGCCGGTGACCAGTGCGCCGGTGGTTGGATCAGTGAAGTTGCCGAACACGAACCACGCCATGTTGTTGAGGATGTGGTGCAGACCGGTGACGATCAGCAGGCGGTTGAATACGCCGAACACGAACGCACCGATGCTGCCGCTTTCCATCATCAAGGCGCCGAAGCTGTTGATGCCGTGCTGGATCGGCGGCCAGATATAGCCGAACACCACGCCCAGCGCGACGGCGGCGAAACCGGTGACGATTGGCACGAAGCGCCGGCCGCCGAAGAACGCCAGGTACTCCGGCAGCTTGATGTCCTTGAAGCGGTTGTACAGCGCGCCGGCCATCAGGCCGCTGACGATCCCGGCGAGCATGCCCATGTTGATGCTCGGGTCGAGCACCTTGAGCGTGGAGATCATCACCAGGTAACCGATCACCCCGGCCAGGCCTGCGGTGCCGTTGTTGTCCTTGGCGAAACCGACGGCGATGCCGATGGCGAAGATCATCGCCAGGTTGGCAAAAATGACTTGGCCGGCATCATGAATGATCGCGATGTTCAACAGGTCGGTGTCACCCAGACGCAGCAGCAGGCCAGCAATCGGCAGGATCGCGATCGGCAGCATCAGCGCACGGCCGAGGCGTTGCAGGCCTTCGATGAAGAGTTGGTACATGGTGGTTCTCCCTGCTCTTTATAGAGAGCTTGTTGTTAGTGCAGAGGCCAATGCTGGTGGCAGGCGTGACGAACCGCAGCGGCGCTGTTGAGCTTCAACAGGTCGCGGCTGAGGCGTTGGCATTCGGCCTCGTGCAACTGGCGCACGCGATCCTTGATTTCACCGATCTGTACCGGGCTCACCGACAGTTCGGTCACGCCGAGGCCGATCAACACCGGCGTTGCCAGCGGGTCGGAGGCGAGGGCGCCGCACACGCCGACCCAGCGTTTGTGCACCGCTGCGCCTGCGCAGGTCATAGCGATCAGCCGCAGCAACGCCGGGTGCAGCGCATCGACCCGGGCGGCCAAACCTGCGTGATCGCGGTCCATGGCCAGGGTGTATTGCGACAGGTCGTTGGTGCCGATCGACAGGAAGTCGGCGTGCTCGGCCAGTTGTTCGGCTTGCAGCGCAGCGGCGGGGACTTCGATCATCACGCCGATTTCCGGGCGCTGGCTGATGTTCAGTTCCAGGCACAGCGCATCGACCCGTTGACGGATGTGCAGCAGTTCGTCGACTTCGGTGACCATCGGCAACAGGATCCGGCAACGGCTCAGCGGGCTGACTTGCAGCAGTGCGCGCAGTTGCTGATCGAGGATTTCCGGGCGGGCCTGAGCCAGACGAATGCCGCGCAGGCCCAGCACCGGGTTGGCTTCGGCGGGCAGCGGCAGGTAGTCGAGTTGCTTGTCGCCACCGACGTCGATGGTGCGGATGATCACCGAGTGATCGCCCATGGCATCGAGCACGGCTTGATAGGCGGCACGCTGCTCTTCGACGTCCGGCGCCGTTTGCCGGTCGACGAACAGGAACTCGGTACGCAGCAGGCCGACGCCATCGGCGCCGTTGGCAAAGGCGTCCGCCGCCTCATGGCTGGAGGCAACGTTGGCGACCACTTCGATGGCCACACCATTACGGGTTTCGGCGGGCAGATGCGCCTTGGCCTGTTGGGCATCGCGGCGTTGCTGACGGTCGATTTGCGCCTGCTGCACTTCGGCCAGGCGTTCGGCGTTCGGTGTCAGTTCGAGGCGGCCGCCATCGGCATCCAGCACCACCGACTGACCTTGTGGCTGTTCGAGCAAAGCGGCGCTCAACGCCACCAGGCACGGCAGACCTTTGCCGCGCGCCAGAATCGCCACGTGCGACGTCGCGCCGCCCTCGGCCATGCACAACCCGGCGACACCTTGCGCGCTGAGTTGCAGCAGATCCGACGGCGTCAGTTCATGGGCCGCGACGATGGCGCCGGCCGGCACGTCGTAATGCCAGGCTTCACCGAGCAGGGCGCGCAGCACCCGTTGCTTGAGGTCGCGCAGGTCGTTGGCGCGTTCGGCCAGCAGCGCACTACCGGTGTGTTGCAGCACTTCGCACTGCACGTCGATCGACTGGCTCCAGGCATGAGTCGCCGCCGTGCCTTGGTCGATGGAGTGCTGTGCGGCGTCGAGCAGGGCCGGGTCTTCGAGCAGGGCCAGATGCGCGGCGAAGATCGCTTCTTCGTCGGTGCTCTTGTGCTTTTTCGCTTGGGCGAGGGTCGCGTTGATTTCGCCGCGAACCTGATTCAGCGCCGACTCAAGCACTTGCTGTTGCACCAGCGGATCATGCTTGCCCGCATCCGCCGGCAGGCTGATCGCGTTCAGACGAAACAGCGGCCCGCCGACCAGTCCCGGTGCGGCGCACACCCCTTGCAGCACGCCAGCTTCGGCCGGGCGTTTTTGCGGTGCGGCGCTGACCGGAGCAGCGGCGTGATGATCGTCGGGCAGAGCCGTCGCCAACGCATTGAGCAAGGCTTGCAGCGCGGCTTCGGCGTCCGGTCCCTGGCAGCTGACCTGCACTTGATCCTGTTCGCCGATGGCCAGACCCATCAGCCCGATCAGGCTGTTGCACGGCGCCGATTTGCCGGCGAAGTGCAGGTGCGACTGGCTCTTGAAGCCTTGTGCGGTCTGGCGAATCAGCGCGGCCGGGCGCGCATGCAAGCCGCCGCGATGAGCGACCAATACTTGACCCTGAACCTCTGGGCCACCCATCTGTTCAGTCGCCGCCGTGGCATTGTTGCGCGCGACGATGTGCAACAACGGTTCGCCAACTTTCACCACTTTAAGCGTGATCGGGCGCACCTGGAAATCCTGGCTGTTAGTCAGGATCAACAGGCTGACCAGGCTTTTGCATTGCTGGCCGACCTTGTCCAGGTCGTAGCGCAACAACGGCTGGCCGTTGCTGACCCGGGTGCCTTGCTTGACCAGCATCGAGAAGCCTTCGCCGTTCAGTTCAACGGTGTCCAGGCCCAGATGAAGGAGGATTTCCGCGCCGTTGTCGGCGCGCACGGTCAGCGCGTGGCCGGTGCGGGCGACATGGATGATCTCCCCGGCGCAGGGCGAGTACAGGGTGTCATTCAGCGGGTCGATGGCGATGCCGTCACCCATCGCGCCGCTGGCGAACACCGCGTCCGGGACTTTGGCGAGCGTGAGCACCGGGCCGCTGAGCGGGGCGCTGAGGGTCAGCTCTTTATTGTTGTTGTGCATGGCTCGGTCTCATCAGTAATTTCGCTGTCCCCTGTAGGAGCTGCCGCAGGCTGCGATCTTTTGATCCTGTTTTTTTCAACGTCAAAATCAAAAGATCGCAGCCTGCGGCAGCTCCTACAGGGTTGTGCATCAATCAACGGTTTTCGCATCCGTCGACGGGGTTGTGCATCAATCAACGGTTTTCGCATCCGTCGACGGGGTTGTGCATCAATCAACGGTTTTCCGTCCGTCGACAGGGTTGTGCATCGTTCAGCAGTGGTTAGTGTGTACGGGTCACTTTGCTCAGGTGGCGCGGCTGGTCCGGATCCATGCCGCGGGCCACGGCCAGGCCGGCGGCCATCACGTAGAAACTCTGGATCGCCAGAATCGGATCGAGGGCCGGGTGTTCGGCGCGGCTCAGGGTCAGGTCGCGTTCGAGGATGTCGTCCGGCGCGGCCAGCAACACGCGAGCGCCGCGTTGACGCATCTCTGCCGCAAGACTGATCAGGCCGGCCTGTTCGGCACCGCGTGGAGCGAACACCAGCAGCGGGTAGTGTTCGTCGATCAGCGCCATCGGGCCGTGACGGACTTCGGCACTGCTGAACGCTTCGGCCTGAATGGCCGAGGTTTCCTTGAATTTCAGCGCGGCTTCCTGGGCGATGGCAAAACCGGCGCCACGGCCAATGACCATCAGCCGTTCGCAATCACGCAAGGCGTCGATGGCCGCGCTCCAGTCCTGTTTCGCTGCTTCGCGCAGGCCTTCGGGCAAGGCGTTGTGCGCCTCCAACAGTTCGTTGTCCTCTTTCCAGTGCGCGATCAGGCGGGCGCTGGCGCTGAGGGTGGCGATGAAACTCTTGGTCGCGGCGACGCTGCTTTCGGTGCCGGCGAGCAGCGGCAGGCTGAATTCACACGCGGCTTCCAATGGCGAATCGGCGGCGTTGACCATCGACACACTCAGTGCTCCACGCTTGCGCAACAGGCGCAGGCTGTTGACCAGATCCGGACTTTGCCCCGATTGCGAGAACGCGAACGCCACCTGACCGCTGACCTTCAACGGCGCCTGCTGCATGGTCACCACCGACATCGGCAACGACGCCACCGGCACACCCAGTTGCTGCATGGTCAGGTAGGCGAAGTAGCTCGCCGCGTGGTCGGAACTGCCGCGCGCGACGGTCATCGCCACTTGCGGCGGCTGCCGGCGCAGACGCCCGGCGATCTCGATCATTTGCGGGTCGAGCTGTTGCAGTTGGGCTTGCACGGCCTCGAACGAGGACAGCGCCTCTTCAAGCATTTTTGAAGTCAATGTCTTCTCCTTCGACCATGACGGCGGTCAGTGTGAGTGAGCGATCCAGCCGCACGCAGTCGGCCCAGGCCCCCGGTTGCAGGCGCCCGCGTTCAGTGATGCCGAGGTAGTCGGCGGGAAATTGCGACAGGCGCTGCGAGGCCTCGGCGATCGGCAGTCCGATCTTCACCAGATTGCGCAGGGCCTGATCCATGGTCAGGGTGCTGCCGGCCAGCGTGCCGTCGGGCAGGCGCACGCCGCCCAGGCATTTGGTCACGGTGTGGCTGCCGAGCTTGTATTCACCGTCGGGCATGCCGGCGGCGGCGGTCGAATCGGTGACGCAATACAGGCACGGGATCGAACGCAGCGCCACGCGGATCGCGCCGGGGTGCACGTGCAGCAAGTCCGGGATCAGTTCGGCGAACTTGGCGTGTGCCAGCGCGGCGCCGACGATCCCAGGCTCGCGGTGATGCAGCGGGCTCATGGCGTTGTACAAATGGGTGAAGCTGGTGGCGCCGGCGTCGAGGGCGGCGACGCCTTCCTCGTAGCTGCCGAGGGTGTGGCCGATCTGCATGCGGATGCCGCGGCTGCTCAGTTCACGAATCAAGCCGTCGTGGCCGGCGATTTCCGGGGCGATGGTGATCACCCGGATCGGCGCCAGCGCGAGGTATTCCTCGACCTCGGCCATCAACGCGGTATGGGCGAAATTCGGTTGCGCGCCGAGTTTGCCGGGGTTGATGTACGGGCCTTCGAGGTGTACGCCGAGTACTCGGGCGGTGCCGTGCGGACGCTGTTCGCAGAATTCGCCGACCTCTTTCAGCACGCTGGAGATCTCGGCACTCGGCGCGGTCATGGTGGTGGCCAGCAGCGAAGTGGTGCCGAAGCGCACGTGGGTTTTGGTGATGGTTTCGAAGGCGCTGGCGCCTTCCATGATGTCTTTGCCGCCACCGCCGTGGACGTGCAGGTCGATGAATCCCGGCAGCAGGTAGGGCAGGTCATTGTCAGCCGGGTCGCAGGGCACGCCTTCGATCGACACGACTTTGCCGTGTTCGTGGATCAGCCGGCCGCGAACCCAGCCGCTGGCGGTAAGGATGTTGTCTTCGGACATTTCGGTTCTCGCTTATGGCTGCTCTTAACGACGCAGCTCTGCAACAAAGTCGTAGTAGTCGTTGCGGCAATAGGTGTCGGTGACTTCGATCGGCGTGTTGTCTTCCAGGTAGCCGACCCGGGTCATCAGCAGCATGGCGGTGCCGGGGGCGATGCCGACCAGCGCGGCGAACTCGTCCGAGGCGTTGATCGCTTGAATGTGCTGCAGGGCGCGGACGATCGGTTTGCCGATGCCGTCGAGGTATTCGTAGAGCGAATCGCCGACCAGGTGCGGCTTGGGCATGATCGAGGCGGGCAGGGTGCTCATCTCGATGGCCATCACCGTGTCGTCGGCCTTGCGCAGGCGTTTCATGCGCGCGACCTTGTCGTTCGGCGACAGGCTCAGGCGGATCAGTTCTTCGTGGGTCGGCAGGGTGACTTCGCGCTCCAGCCACTGCGAGCTGGGCACGAAACCCTTGAGGCGGAGCATTTCGCTGAAGCCCGAGAGGCGTGACAGCGGTTGTTCCAGACGGGGTGTGATGAAGGTGCCGGAACCTTGCAAACGGCGGATCAGACCTTGATCGAGCAGCACTTCCAGTGCCTTGCGTGCGGTGACTCGGGAGATGCCGAGTTGCTCGCTGAGGTTGCGCTCGGACGGCATTGCCTGCTCGGCCTTCCACTGCCCGGAATGGATCGCCGATTCCAGATTGCGCGCCAGCTGCAGGTACAGCGGCGTCGGCTGGGAGTCATCTGGGCGTAGGGCCTGGAGGTCGTTCATGTAGGTCATTTCCGACGCGAGTATAGGATTGTTGTGGCTCGCTTGTGGGGCGGAAATTAATACCACTTGAATACCATGTCAACGCGGGGAATTGACGTGCAGCCCAATGAAATGGCGGGTTTCGGGGGTTGTGGTTTGAAGTGGTATTAGCGGTGGGCTTTAAAGAACAAAAGATCGCAGCCTGCGGCAGCTCCTACAGTGGGAAGTGGTATCAACCCTGTAGGCGCTGCCGCAGGCTGCGATCTTTTGATTTATTTTTTCGAGAGCGACCAAAGGTAGCGGTAGTGCTCATATCTGTGGCGAGGGAGCTTGCTCCCGCTGGGCTGCGAAGCGGCCCCAAACCCTATCTCCGCTAACTGTCTGACATACCGCGCGTTCAGCTTTTACGACTGCTGCGCAGCCGAGCGGGACGGTGCGTCGATTCGACAAGCTCCCTCGCCACAGGTTTTCGGTCAGCCTAAGGGCGAATCTCGATCATCGTGCCGTCCGGCACCAGACCCCAGACTTCACGCATGTCCATGTTGCGCATGGCGATGCAGCCGTCGGTCCAGTCCAGAGTGTGGAACAGGTCTTCGGGAGTTTCTTCCGAATCCGGGGTGCCGTGGATCATGATCATCCCGCCAGGCTCGACGCCTTCGCGGCGGGCGCGGGCCGAATCGCTGATGTTCGGGTAGGAGATGTGCATCGCCAGGTTGAATTTTTCACTGACCTTGCGCCAGTCGATCCAGTAGAAACCTTCCGGCGTGCGTTTGTCGCCTTCAATCAGTTTCGGCCCCTTTTTCGCACCCTTGCCCAGCGAGATGCGATAGGTCTTGATCGGTTTGCCGTCGGCAATCAGCTGCAACTGATGCGCCGATTTGAGCACCAGGATTTTTTCGATCATCGGGGTATTCGACGGCGTCACGGTGGTCACGAAGGAGGCTTGTGAGACCGTGACGAATGACAGGCAAAACAGGGCAAGCAACCAGCGCATTGAAACGATTCCCCAAGAGTGACGCAATGTTAAGTGTAGGAGCTGCCGCAGGCTGCGATCTTTTGATCTTTGATTTTTTTGAGTCAGCTGATGGCAGGCTGGACCAACGGCGGAATCGATTCCGAACGAACCGGATACGCCTCGACCCGTCGATCCGCGAAGAAGCATTCTAAGGTACGCCCCACGGTGCGGAAAGCCAGCTCGTCCCACGGGATGTCGGCTTCGTCGAATAGTTGCACTTCCAGGCTTTCGGGGCCGGCGGCAAAGTCCAGATCCGCCAGTTCGGCGCGAAAGAACACGTGCACCTGACTGATGTGCGGCACATCGATCAGCGTATAGATGCTCAGATTGCGCACTCGGGCGCAGGCTTCCTCCGCGGTTTCGCGGATGGCGGCCTGCTCGATGGTCTCGCCGTTTTCCATGAAACCGGCAGGCAGCGTCCAGTAACCGAGGCGTGGCTCGATGGCACGGCGGCAGAGCAACACTTGGCTGCCCCAGGTCGCGACGCAACCGGCGACGATATTGGGGTTTTGATAGTGAATGGTCTGACAGCTGTCGCAGACAAATCGCAGCCGCGAGTCGCCTTCGGGAATGCGCTGGGTCACCGGGTTGCCGCACTGGCTGCAAAATTTCATGCTGGGGTTCCTGAATGCTGCGCCTATCTTGGCGTGCAGCGGTGCCGGTCGGCAAGTTGTCGTTTCGCGACATGGCCCGGCGAGGGGCTTGGGCGGCTGCAATGATTGGTGCATGATGCAGGGTAAGGCACAGATCGAGAACACTCATGCTGGACGAGCTACTGCATAGGGTAAGCAACCACACACCGCGCACGCTGGAGACCGATAAACGTTTCCCCGAGGCCGCTGTCCTGGTGCCGATCACCCGCAGTGACGAGCCCGAGCTGGTGCTGACCCTGCGCGCCAGCGGCCTCTCGACCCATGGCGGCGAGGTGGCCTTCCCCGGCGGACGCCGTGACCCGGAAGACCCCGATCTGATCTTCACCGCTCTGCGCGAAGCCGAGGAAGAAATCGGCCTGCCACCGGGGCTGGTCGAGGTCATCGGCCCGCTCAGCCCGCTGATCTCCCTGCATGGCATCAAGGTCACGCCCTATGTCGGGGTGATCCCGGACTTTGTCGAGTACCAGGCCAACGATGCCGAGATCGCTGCGGTATTCAACGTGCCGCTGGAATTCTTCCGCAAAGACCCGCGCGAACACACGCATCGCATCGACTACCAAGGCCGTAGCTGGTACGTGCCGAGTTATCGTTACGGCGAATTCAAGATCTGGGGTCTGACCGCTATCATGATCGTCGAGCTGATCAATCTGCTCTATGACGAACAGATCAGCCTGCACCACCCCCCTAAAAGCTATATCAATACCTGAAGCCATCGCTCGAATGGCCCGTCATCGTGAGCCCTGAGGAAAACAAGATGAAATACCGCCTGGGCGACGCCCGCGTCGAAACCCATCCACAGAGCTGGGTCGCGCCCAATGCCGTGCTGGTGGGCAAGGTCAGACTGGAGGAGGGCGCCAACGTCTGGTTCAACGCCGTATTGCGCGGCGACAACGAACTGATCCTGATCGGCAAGAACAGCAACGTCCAGGACGGCACGGTGATGCACACCGACATGGGCTATCCGCTGACCATCGGCACCGGCGTGACCATCGGTCACAACGCCATGCTGCATGGCTGCACCGTCGGCGACTACAGCCTGATCGGCATCAACGCGGTGATCCTCAACGGGGCGAAAATCGGCAAGAACTGCATCATCGGCGCCAATTCGCTGATCGGCGAAGGCAAGGAGATCCCCGATGGCTCGCTGGTCATGGGCTCGCCGGGCAAAGTCGTGCGTGAATTGACTGAGCCGCAGAAGAAGATGCTTGAGGCCAGTGCTGCGCACTATGTGCATAACTCGCAGCGTTATGCGCGTGATCTGGTCGAGCAGGAACAATGAACACGCCCGAGAGACCGGTTGCCTCGCCGTGTGTGAATATCTGCGCACTGGATGAGGACGATATTTGCACCGGCTGCCAGCGCACGGTCGCCGAGATAACGCGCTGGGGGCGGATGACCAATGACGAGCGGCGGGTGGTGCTGGGGTTGTGTCATGAACGGGCGAAGGCCAGTGGGTTGGTGTGGATGATCCCGGCCAAGCGCTGATGGATCGGCTGAACAGCTTTTGTGGCGAGGGAGCTTGCTCCCGCTGGGCTGCGCAGCAGACCTCGCTTTTCAACATCAAGAGAGGGGCCGCCTCGCGCCCCAGCGGGAGCAAGCTCCCTCGCCACAGATAAGTCGCTTGGCTCGACGGTTGTATACAGTTCGCTTGCCGACTTGGCCGAACTCTCCTCCTCAAGTAACCTGTGCGCCAATCTGACAGGTCGCCACCATGATTTTCCTCATCGCCTACATCAGCAGCGTCGTGCTGATCAACTTCGCTTTCTCCACCGCGCCACATCTGGACATCATCTGGTCGGCCTGGGGCGGGTTGGTGTTCGTGTTGCGCGACATGGTGCAAACCCGTTTCGGTCACGTTGCACTGGTGGCGATGCTGGCGGCGCTGGTGCTGTCTTACGTCACATCCGATCCGTCGATCGCCCTGGCTAGCGCCACGGCGTTCGCAGTGTCGGAAATCATCGACTGGCTGGTGTTCAGCGTCACCAAACGACCGTTGCGCGATCGTCTGTGGATCAGCTCGGCGCTGAGCATTCCCCTCGATACCTTCATCTTTTTCGGCATGATCGACCTGATGACGCCACCGGTGATCATCACCGCACTGGTCTCGAAGTTTGCCGGCGTCACTGCCGTCTGGCTGATCATGGCCTGGCGCGAGCGCAAACAGGCTGTCGCGAGCTGAGCCAAACCCTGCGGTTCATGTAAAATGCCGCGCTTTCTCCCCATGGAAAGCGCGTCTGGCGTTGCTTTCCTCGATGATCCGCTTCTTTGAGGACCTGAGATGACCCGTATCGGAACTCCATTGTCGCCAACCGCGACCCGCGTATTGCTGTGTGGCTGTGGTGAGTTGGGCAAGGAAGTGGTGATCGAGCTGCAACGCCTGGGCGTTGAAGTGATTGCCGTCGACCGTTACGCCAACGCGCCGGCCATGCAGGTTGCGCACCGCAGCCACGTGATCAACATGCTCGACGGCGCCGCGCTGCGTGCAGTCATCGAAGCCGAGAAGCCGCACTTCATCGTGCCGGAAATCGAAGCCATCGCCACCGCCACGCTGGTCGAGCTGGAAGCCGAAGGCTTCACCGTGATCCCGACCGCGCGCGCCGCGCAACTGACCATGAACCGCGAAGGCATCCGCCGTCTGGCCGCTGAAGAGCTGGACCTGCCAACCTCGCCGTACCACTTTGCCGACACCTTCGAGGACTACAGCAAAGCCGTTCAGGACCTGGGCTTCCCGTGCGTGGTCAAGCCAGTCATGAGCTCGTCGGGCAAAGGCCAGAGCCTGCTGCGCAGCGCCGATGACGTGCAGAAAGCCTGGGATTACGCGCAAGAGGGCGGTCGCGCCGGCAAAGGTCGGGTGATCATCGAAGGCTTCATCGATTTCGACTACGAAATCACCTTGCTGACCGTGCGCCACATCGGCGGCACCACGTTCTGCGCACCGGTCGGCCACCGTCAGGAGAAGGGCGACTATCAGGAATCCTGGCAGCCGCAGGCCATGAGCCCGATTGCTCTGGCTGAGTCCGAGCGCGTGGCCAAAGCCGTGACCGAGGCTCTGGGTGGTCGTGGTCTGTTCGGCGTGGAATTGTTCATCAAAGGCGATCAGGTGTGGTTCAGCGAAGTCTCGCCGCGCCCGCACGACACTGGTCTGGTGACCCTGATTTCCCAGGACCTGTCGCAGTTCGCCTTGCACGCGCGCGCCATTCTCGGTCTGCCGGTGCCGCTGATCCGTCAGTTCGGCCCTTCGGCTTCGGCAGTGATTCTGGTGGAAGGGCAGTCGACCCAGACTGCGTTCGCCAACCTTGGTGCTGCGCTGAGCGAGCCGGATACGGCACTGCGTCTGTTCGGCAAGCCTGAAGTCAACGGTCAGCGCCGGATGGGCGTGGCGTTGGCGCGGGATGAGTCGATTGAGGCTGCGCGTGCCAAGGCGACCCGGGCGGCTCAGGCTGTTGTCGTAGAACTCTAAACCGAGTCGCGACCATCGCGGGCAAGCCCGCTCCCACAGATTTTTTGGTTGAGCACAAAATTTGTGATCAACAGAGAACCCTGTGGGAGCGGGCTTGCCCGCGATAGCGATCTATCAGGCAACCTGATTCAGATCGTTATTGCGCGTTTCCTTCAGGCACAGCACCGCGATCAAGCTAAGCACCGCTGCCGCCGACACATACCCGCCGACATAACTCAAACCACCCATCGCCACCAGTTTCTGCGCGAAGAACGGAGCCGCCGAGGCGCCGACGATGCCACCGAGGTTGTAAGCGGCCGATGCGCCGGTATAGCGCACGTGGGTCGGAAACAGTTCCGGCAGCAGCGCGCCCATCGGGGCAAACGTCACACCCATCAGGAACAGCTCGATGCACAGGAACAGCGCCACGCCCCAGGTCGAACCTTGCGTCAGCAACGGCTCCATCAGGAACCCGGACAGAATTGCCAGCACGCCACCGACGATCAGCACCGGCTTGCGCCCGTAGCGGTCGCTGGCCCAGGCGGACAACGGCGTTGCGGCGGCCATGAACAGCACGGCAAAACACAGCAGTCCAAGGAACGTCTCACGGCTGTAGCCGAGGGTGGACACGCCGTAGCTCAGGGAAAAAACCGTCGAGATGTAGAACAGCGCATAGCACACCACCATCGCCGCCGCGCCGAGCAGGGTGGGCGCCCAGTACTGGCTGAACAGCTCGACCAACGGCACCTTCACTCGCTCCTGACGGGCGATGGCGTTGGCGAATACCGGGGTTTCGTGGAGTTTCAAGCGCACATACAGGCCGACCATCACCAGCACCGCGCTGAGCAGAAACGGAATCCGCCAGCCCCAGCTGCGGAACTGCTCGTCGTTGAGGGTCATGGCCAGGGTCAGGAACAGGCCGTTGGCCGCGAGAAACCCAATCGACGGGCCAAGCTGCGGAAACATGCCGAACCACGCTCGTTTGCCCTTGGGCGCATTCTCCGTGGCCAGCAACGCCGCGCCACCCCATTCGCCGCCCAGGCCCAGCCCCTGACCAAAGCGTAATACGCACAATAGAATCGGTGCCCAGGCGCCAATGCTGTCGTAACCCGGCAGCACGCCGATCAGCGTGGTGCACACGCCCATCAGCAACAGCGAGGCGACCAGCGTCGATTTGCGCCCGATGCGATCACCAAAGTGGCCGAACAATGCCGAGCCCAGCGGGCGGGCGAGGAAGGCGATGCCGAAGGTGAGAAATGCCGAGAGCATCTGCGCAGTGCCGGACGTCTGCGGAAAGAACACCGGCCCGATCACCAGTGCGGCGGCCGTGGCGTAAACGTAGAAGTCGTAGAACTCGATGGCGGTGCCGATGAAACTCGCCGTTGCCACGCGGGTGGCGGAGTTGGTCGGCTGGGCAGGCGCGGTGGCGCTGTAAGCGGTACTGGTCGTCATGCGGTGATCCCTGACAGTCATGGCTCCGTTGGAGCGAATTATTATGGTCGAGCACCCAGGGATGTGGGATGAGGCGCGAGCGCTGTTTCGAGTAGGAACAGTCGCCGGGGTAGTGCGGAAAATGGCCGAAACCGCCTTAGTGCGGGGTAAGCACAGGGCTCGGCATCGCTTGGGTAAGCGGCTCGATTATAGGAAGGGGGCTAACGAATGAACAAGAGCAAAGATCGCTGCTGTCGGGCTTTCTGTGGCGAGGGAGCTTGCTCCCGCTCGGGCGCGCAGCGGCCGCATGAATCTGTGGGTAAATCAAAAGCCAGGGCTGCTTCGCAACCCAGCGGGAGCAAGCTCCCTCGCCACAAAAGCGCTTAAACCTTGGCGGGCACCGCGCTCGTATGCCAGATCAGCACCTTGCTCACCCGGTTGTCCTCGGTCTCGAGAATCTCCAGCCGATAACGCCCGATCTTCAAACACACCGCGCTGTCCGGAATGGTCTCCAGCGCCTCGGTCACCAGACCGTTGAGGGTTTTCGGCCCGTCGCTCGGCAAATGCCAGCCCAGGCATTTGTTCAGCTCGCGGATCGACGCAGTGCCGTCGATCACCATGCGCCCGTCTGGCTGCGGATGGATGTGCGGGTTGTCGAGGCTGTGCTCGCTTTCGAATTCGCCGACGATTTCTTCGAGAATGTCTTCCAGGGTGACGATGCCCAGCACTTCGCCGTACTCGTCCACCACCATGCCCAAGCGGCGTTGCTGCTTGTGGAAATTCAGCAGTTGCAGTTGCAGCGGCGTGCTTTCCGGGACGAAGTACGGTTCGTAGCTGGCGGCCAGCAACGCTTCGCGGGTCAGTTGGCCATCGTTGAGCAGGTGGCGGATCTGCCGGGTGTTGAGCACCGCTTCGACCTGGTTGATGTCGCTGTGGAACACCGGCAGGCGTGTGCGTTTGTTCTGGCGCAGTTGTTCGATGATCGCTTCGATCGAGTCGTCGAGGTTGATGCCGTCGACATCGCTGCGTGGCACCAGAATGTCATTGACCGTGATGTTGTCCAGCGCATGGATTCCTGAGACCGGGTGGGTGCGAGACGGGTGTTCCGGATCGTTATCAGGGTCGGCAGGTTCTTCGTCTTCACTTTGCTGCACCACCTGGGGTTTGCGCGCGAAGGGACGCAGCAGCAGACCGCTGATGCGACTCAGCAGCCAGGCCAGCGGGTAAAGGATCTTCAGCGGAACGGCCAGCAGGGTATTGCCGAACGACAGTACTGCATCCGGATAGCGTTGGGCCACGGTGCGCGGAAAGTAGTCGGCAAACACCAGCAACACGGCACCGGCGCCGAGGCAGGCGGCCCACGGGCCGTTTTCTTCGCAAAGGAAGATTGCCAGCAGTGTGGCAATGACCACCGCGAGGGCGCGGCACAGGGTGTTGCACAGGATCAGACTGTCGAGCGGGAAGCTCAGCTTCGCCAGCGGCTTATCGCTGGCGCGCGAGGCGGTGCGTTGCGCCAGCAAGTGCTGCTGCGCGATTTCGACGGCGGTAAACAGCCCCGACCATAAGATCAGCAGGACAAATACCGCGAGCATCGGCCCTATGGGCAAACCGTCCATTTATGCCGCCCGTCAGATGTGCAGGATATATTCACGAACCAGTTTGCTGCCGAAATACGCCAACATCAGCAGGCAGAAACCGGCGAGGGTCCAGCGAATCGCCTTGTGGCCACGCCAGCCGAGGCGATTGCGGCCCCACAGCAGCACGCTGAACACGATCCAGGCCAGGCACGCCAGCAGGGTCTTGTGCACCAGATGCTGGGCGAACAGGTTCTCGACGAACAGCCAACCGGAGATCAGCGACAGCGACAGCAGCGTCCAGCCGGCCCAGAGGAAGCCGAACAACAGGCTTTCCATGGTTTGCAGCGGCGGGAAGTTCTTGATCAGACCCGAAGGGTGCTTGTGCTTGAGCTGGTGATCCTGCACCAGCAGCAGCAAGGCCTGGAACACCGCGATGGTGAACATGCCGTAGGCGAGGATCGACAGCAGGATGTGGGCGAGGATGCCCGGCTCTTCGTCGATGATCTGTACCGTGCCGGCCGGGGCGAACTGCGCCAGCAGCACCGTCGCCGCGCCGAGCGGGAACAGCAGCACCAGCAGGTTTTCCACCGGGATCCGCGAGCAGGCCAGCAGTGTCAGGGCGATGACGGCCGCGGCGATCAGGCTGGCGGCGCTGAAGAAGTCCAGGCCCAGGCCGATCGGCGTCAGCAGGTGAGTGAGCAGGCTGGCGCTGTGGGCCAGCACGGCGAGGATGCCGAGCGTAACCAGCAGGCGCTTGTTCGCCTTGGCGCCGGAGGCCAGGCGGGTGCCCTGATAAAGGGTCGCAGCGGCATAAAGAAGCGCGGCGGCGATGGTAGTCAGCAAACTGGGTGACAAGGGGAGCATAAATCCTGTTAGGCAAGCCCGAAAGGCGCTGAGTTTGGCATAGAACCGCCACACCACGAAAGTGCGAGGTGTCCGCCCGACGCAGTCTTCGCTATAATCCGCGACCTGCCCACGCCGCAGGCTCGCCGAGCACATGTTGAATCCGGTCTGGGCCGCCATTATCCCGGTCTACACAGGGCCTGAAAGGATCGCGCAATGTTTGAAAACTTAACCGACCGTCTCTCGCAGACGCTGCGCCATGTCACCGGCAAGGCCAAGCTGACTGAAGACAATATCAAAGACACCCTGCGCGAAGTGCGCATGGCGTTGCTCGAAGCCGACGTCGCCCTGCCGGTGGTCAAGGACTTCGTCAATTCGGTCAAGGAGCGCGCTGTCGGCACCGAGGTGTCGCGCAGCCTGACGCCGGGCCAGGCATTCGTGAAGATCGTCCAGGCCGAACTCGAAAGCCTGATGGGTGCGGCCAACGAAGACTTGAACCTGAGCGCCGTGCCGCCCGCCGTCATTCTGATGGCCGGTCTGCAGGGTGCGGGTAAAACCACCACCGCCGGCAAACTCGCGCGCTTCCTTAAAGAGCGCAAGAAGAAGTCGGTGATGGTCGTGTCGGCGGACATCTACCGTCCGGCTGCGATCAAACAGCTGGAAACCCTGGCCAACGACATCGGCGTGACGTTCTTTCCGTCCGATCTGAGCCAGAAGCCGGTCGACATCGCGACTGCTGCTATTAAAGAAGCAAAACTGAAATTCATCGACGTGGTCATCGTCGACACCGCCGGCCGTCTGCACATCGACGAAGAGATGATGGGCGAGATCAAGGCGCTGCACGCCGCGATCAACCCGGTGGAAACCCTGTTCGTGGTCGACGCCATGACCGGTCAGGACGCCGCCAACACGGCCAAGGCCTTCGGTGATGCGCTGCCGCTGACCGGGGTGATCCTGACCAAAGTCGACGGCGATGCCCGTGGCGGTGCCGCACTGTCGGTACGCGCAATCACCGGCAAGCCGATCAAGTTCATCGGTATGGGCGAGAAGAGCGAAGCGCTCGATCCGTTCCACCCTGAGCGTATCGCTTCGCGGATCCTCGGCATGGGCGACGTGCTCAGCCTGATCGAACAGGCTGAAGCGACCCTCGACAAGGACAAGGCCGACAAGCTGGCCAAGAAGCTGAAGAAGGGCAAGGGCTTCGACCTCGAAGACTTCCGCGATCAGCTGCAACAGATGAAGAACATGGGCGGCCTCGGCGGCCTCATGGACAAGCTGCCGAGCATCGGCGGCGTCAATCTGTCGCAGATGGGCAATGCCCAGAACGCCGCAGAGAAGCAGTTCAAGCAGATGGAAGCCATCATCAACTCCATGACCCCGGCCGAGCGCCGCGACCCTGAGCTGATCAGCGGTTCGCGCAAGCGCCGGATCGCCATGGGTTCCGGCACTCAGGTGCAGGACATCGGTCGCTTGATCAAGCAGCACAAGCAGATGCAGAAGATGATGAAGAAGTTCACCGCCAAAGGCGGAATGGCGAAAATGATGCGCGGCATGGGCGGTATGTTGCCCGGCGGCGGCATGCCGAAAATGTGATTCAGGACACCATGACTTCGCCGGTCGTCGCACCGGCGCAGACCCTGCAAGGACGCAGGATCAACAGCAAACCCGCACTCGGCGGGAGCTGACTGGCCGTTTTCATCGACGGCTCTATATGCAAATCCGCACGGCATGCCATAGGCGCCGGAAAAAGTCATTTGCAAAAGTCCGGATATTCCTTAGAATATGCGGCCTTTCGGGCACCCATGCCCGCTGTGCATTTAGATTTGCAGCACCGACTACAGGAACGATGTTCACATGCTAACAATCCGTCTTGCCCTTGGCGGCTCCAAAAAGCGCCCGTTTTACCACCTGACCGTAACCGACTCGCGTAACCCGCGTGACGGCTCCCACAAAGAACAGGTTGGCTTCTTCAACCCTGTTGCCCGTGGTCAGGAAATCCGTCTGTCCGTGAACCAAGAGCGCGTAGCCTACTGGCTGAGCGTTGGTGCACAGCCATCTGAGCGTGTTGCTCAGTTGCTGAAGGAATCTGCCAAGGCTGCAGCCTGAGCAGTATGAGCGCGACGCCAGAAAAAGCTGATGACCTGATCGTTGTCGGCAAGATTTTTTCGGTTCACGGCGTTCGCGGCGAGGTGAAGGTCTTTTCCTTTACCGATCCGATTGAAAACCTGTTGGACTACCGCAACTGGACGCTTCGGCGCGAAGGCGTGGTGAAACAGGTCGAGCTGGTCAGCGGCCGATCCACTCAAAAGGATCTGGTTGCCAAGCTCAAAGGCCTCGACGATCGCGATGAAGCCCGTCTTCTGAGCGGTTACGAGATTTGCATCTCGCGAAGCCTTTTGCCCAACCTGACAGGCGACGAGTACTACTGGTACCAGTTGCAGGGTCTGAGCGTCATCAACCAGGACGAGCAATTGTTCGGCAAGGTTGATCACCTGTTGGAGACCGGCGCGAACGATGTATTGGTGGTCAAGCCCTGCGCGGGCAGCCTGGATGATCGTGAGCGGTTGTTGCCCTATACAGAGCAATGCGTGCTGACAATCGATCTGGATGCAGGCGTGATGCGGGTGGAATGGGACGCGGACTTCTAAGCAATGGCCAGCCTGCGCGTAGACGTCATAACGTTGTTCCCCGAGATGTTCTCGGCCATCAGTGAGTACGGCATTACCAGTCGTGCGGTCAAACAGGGGCTGTTGCAGTTGACCTGTTGGAATCCGCGGGATTACACGACGGATCGGCATCACACTGTGGACGATCGCCCGTTTGGCGGTGGTCCGGGCATGGTGATGAAGATCAAGCCCCTGGAAGATGCTCTGGTTCAGGCCAAGGCAGCAGCCGGGGAGGCGGCGAAGGTGATTTACCTGTCCCCCCAAGGCCGTCAACTGACTCAGTCGGCGGTACGCGAGTTGGCAAAATCGGATGCATTGATCCTGATTGCCGGCCGCTATGAAGGCATTGACGAGCGCTTTATTGAGGCTCATGTCGATGAAGAGTGGTCGATTGGTGACTATGTACTGTCTGGCGGCGAGCTGCCGGCCATGGTCATGATCGATGCGGTTACACGACTGCTGCCCGGAGCTTTAGGGCATGCGGATTCCGCTGAGGAAGATTCCTTTACGGATGGTCTGCTGGATTGCCCGCACTACACCCGACCTGAGGTGTATGCGGATCAGCGTGTTCCCGACGTGTTGCTGAGTGGCAATCACGCGCATATCCGGCGTTGGCGTTTACAGCAGTCCCTTGGTCGGACCTATGAACGACGCGCCGATCTTCTGGAAAGCCGCTCGCTTTCTGGAGAAGAGAAGAAGCTGCTCGAGGAATACATCCGCGAGCGGGACGATAGTTAACAACGTATCGATGGTAGATCAGTTGATTTACCTTAGGAGCACAGCATGACCAACAAAATCATCCTTGCACTCGAAGCAGAGCAGATGACCAAAGAAATCCCTACCTTTGCCCCGGGCGACACCATTGTCGTTCAGGTGAAAGTGAAGGAAGGCGATCGTTCCCGTCTGCAAGCGTTCGAAGGCGTTGTAATCGCCAAGCGCAACCGCGGCGTGAACAGTGCGTTCACCGTTCGTAAAATCTCCAACGGTGTTGGCGTAGAACGTACTTTCCAGACCTACTCCCCGCAGATCGACAGCATGGCTGTCAAACGTCGCGGTGACGTACGTAAAGCCAAGCTGTACTACCTGCGCGACCTGTCGGGTAAAGCAGCTCGCATCAAGGAAAAACTGGCTTAAGCCCAGCTTCCGATGCAGAAAAAAGCAGCCTACGGGCTGCTTTTTTGTTGCCTGCAATTTAACCCGTCCCCCTGTAGGAGCTGCCGAAGGCTGCGATCTTTTGATCTTGCTTTGTATTCGGAAGCCCGCGATTTACGAGCAATAACCCATGACCACCCGCGACCAGGAAATCCAGCGCCGCACCGAACTCTCGGTAACCCGCGTAACCAAAGCCGTCTTCCCGCCGACCACCAACCACCACAACACCCTGTTCGGCGGCACCGCCCTGGCATGGATGGACGAAGTGTCGTTCATCACCGCCACCCGCTTCTGCCGTTTGCCGCTGGTAACGGTGTCCACCGATCGCATCGACTTCAATCACGCGATCCCGGCTGGTTCCATCGTCGAGTTGGTCGGCGAAGTGATCAAGGTCGGCAACACCAGCCTCAAGGTCGAGGTGGAAGTGTTCGTGGAAAGCATGAGCTGTGATGGGCGTGAGAAAGCGATTCATGGGCAGTTCAGCTTTGTCGCCATCGACGATGACAAGCGGCCGGTGCCGGTGCTGCCTGGGTTTCCTGCCTGATCCGGCACCGAGTCGCGCCATTCGCGAGCAGGCTCGCTCCCACAGGTTTTGTGTCGGACACAATTGTGTGTTCACCCCCGATCACTGTGGGAGCGAGCTTGCTCGCGAATGCGTCAGCTCAGGCGCTGCTGCTCTCAGGCTGAATCAACGCCAACAGCGTCCACCCGGATCCCGGTTTCAAAGCCGTCTCCGGCGTCACCACATGCACCCAGCCACTGTCGTCACGCATGAACAGCAAGGTCGCCCGATTGCCATGCAGTGCCTGGTAATCTTCCCAGCCAAAACCGTCCGTCAGCGTCGTACTGTACAACTCGGCGCCATTGCTGATCAGGCTGGCCAGCTTGGCATAGGTCAGCGCCTCGCTCCCCAGCTGATTGCCGCGATGCTCAAGACTCGCCCGGTGCTTGTCACTGCGACGACTTTCCTGACCGCTGGCCAGGCCAAACAGCCGTTGATGACCGAAGTCATGGCGAAAACGCATGGCCGCCAAAGTGTTCAGCTCGCCTGAAGGCGACAGCGCGAGCAAGTGACCCAAACCCACCAGATCCAGATGCGCATCGGCATGCTGCGAAGCCGGATTGCCAAAATACGTCGGCAAACCTTCCATGCGCGCCGCACGAATATTTTCCCAACTCGAATCGGTCAGCAGCACTCGACTGCCCAGTTGCTGCAACGATTTGCCCAGCAGACGCGCCGGGCCGTTGGCGCCGACGATCAGGAAGCCGCTCGGCGCCGGTTCGGCGACGTTCAGCAAGCGTGCCAGTGGCCGAGCGGTTGCGCTTTGCAGCACCACGGTGCCGATGATCACGGCGAAGGTCAGTGGCACCAGCAGCAGCGCACCTTCGTGCCCGGCTTGATCCAGGCGAATCGCGAAAATCGCCGACACCGCCGCCGCCACGATCCCGCGCGGGGCGATCCAGCAAAGCAGGGCGCGTTCACGCCAGCTCAGGCTGGAGCCGGCCGTGCTCAACAACACGTTCAGCGGGCGCGCGATCAACTGAATCACCAGCAACAGAATCAGCACCAACGGCCCGAGACCGATCAAGGCATGCAGGTCCAGCCGCGCCGCCAGCAGAATGAACAGTCCGGAAATCAGCAGCACGCTGAGGTTTTCCTTGAAGTGCAGGATGTGCCGCACATCCACGCCCTTCATGTTCGCCAGCCACATGCCCATTAGCGTCACCGCCAGCAGGCCGGACTCGTGCATCACCTGATTGGACGCAATGAAAATCCCCAGCACCGCCGCCAGCGAGGCGAGGTTGTGCAGGTATTCCGGCAACCACTGACGCCGGATGACGGTGCCCAGCACCCAGCCGCCGACCACCCCGAACACGCTGCCGCAAACAATCACGCCGCCGAAGGTCAGCAGACTCTGTTCGAGGCCGTTGCCCTCGGCGCGGGCAATGATGAAGCTGTAGACCACCACCGCGAGCAGGGCGCCGATCGGGTCAATGACGATGCCTTCCCAGCGCAGAATGTTGGCGATCGAGGCTTTCGGTCGCACCACCCGCAGCATCGGCACGATCACCGTCGGCCCGGTCACCAGCGTCAGGCTGCCGAACAGGATCGCCAGCAGCCAGTCGAAGCCGAGCAAGAAGTGGGTTGCGACCGCGATCACTACCCATGTGGTGAGGGCACCGAGGGTCACCAGCCGGTGCACGACGCTGCCGATCTCGCGCCATTCCGACAGGTGCAGGGTCAGACTGCCTTCAAACAGGATCAACGCCACCGCCAGCGACACCAGCGGCATCAGCAGCGGGCCAAACATTTCCTGCGGGTCGAGCCAGCCGAGTACCGGTCCGGCGAGAATCCCGGTCAGCAACAGAAACAGAATCGCCGGCAGCTTCAGGCGCCACGCCAGCCACTGGCAACCCAGCGCAGCGACGCCGATCCCGCCAAATGCCAAGAGAATTTGCTGCTCGTTCATTGAAGCTCCCTGTTCCTTGAAATAGCGGGCTATGAAAGACTAGCGGCCATTCCTACAGTTCACTCTACATTTGCGCACAGCCCCGGAGGTTGTGTGTCTTGAGCGCCCATGCCTGCCATCGACCATCCGCTGATTGACCAATTCCTCGACGCCCTGTGGCTGGAAAAAGGCCTGTCTGACAACACCCGCGGCGCCTACCGCAGCGATCTGGCGCTGTTCAACGGCTGGCTGCAGGAGAAAAACCTCGAGCTGATCAATGCCGGTCGCGAGTTGATCCTTGATCACCTGTCCTGGCGTCTGGAGCAGAACTACAAACCGCGCTCCACGGCCCGATTTCTTTCCGGGGTGCGTGGCTTTTATCGCTACCTGCTGCGGGAAAAGCTGATCAGCGTCGATCCGACCTTGCGCGTCGACATGCCGCAACTGGGCCGGCCGTTACCCAAGTCGTTGTCGGAAGCCGACGTCGAAGCGCTGCTCAAGGCACCGGATCTGAGCGAAGCCATCGGCCAGCGTGACCGCGCCATGCTGGAAGTGCTGTACGCCTGCGGCCTGCGGGTGACCGAACTGGTGAGCCTGACCCTGGAGCAGGTCAACCTGCGTCAGGGCGTGCTGCGGGTGATGGGCAAGGGCAGCAAGGAGCGCTTGGTGCCGATGGGCGAAGAGGCGATTGTCTGGGTCGAGCGCTACATGCGCGATGGCCGCAGCGAGCTGCTCGGCGGACGCCCCAGCGATGTGCTGTTCCCCAGCCAGCGCGGCGAGCAGATGACCCGCCAGACCTTCTGGCACCGCATCAAGCATTGGGCCAAGGTCGCCGGGATCGGCAAATCGCTGTCGCCGCACACACTGCGTCACGCGTTTGCCACGCACCTGCTCAACCACGGTGCCGATCTGCGGGTGGTGCAGATGCTGCTCGGCCATAGTGACCTGTCGACCACACAGATTTACACCCATGTGGCCCGGGCACGTCTGCAGGACCTTCACGCCAAGCACCACCCAAGAGGCTGATGCAAAGTCAGCTTTTTGTGGCGAGGGAGCTTGCTCCCGCTGGGGTGCGAAGCGCCCCGAAATCTGTCAGTCGCGTCGATTGTGCAATATCTACGACTGCTGCGCAGCCGAGCGGGAGCAAGCTCCCTCGCCACAGGGAAATTCGAGTCATCCCCTGCAGTGAGTGTCTGGCGACAGGCGCATTCGGCCATGCGGGCCTTATGTGTTAGGCTTTGCCGGTTTGCACGATGGACGGTTATGACCCGGTGTTCCGGCACGGGCGTTCTGACCGTTTCATTTGTCCGCCTTCAGGAGTTCTCATGCGTCTGACCCAGATTTTCGCCGCCGCAGCCATTGCGTTGGTCAGCACCTTTGCCGTCGCCGATGACGCGGCCGACAAAGCCATTCGTCAAAGCCTGGAAAAACTCGAGCTCGAGGTTCCGGTAGAAAGCATCAGTGCCAGCCCGTTGCCGGGCATGTATGAAGTCAAGCTCAAGGGCAGCCGCGTGCTGTACGCCAGCGCCGACGGCCAGTACATCGTTCAGGGCTACCTGTTTCAGCTCAAGGACGGCAAACCGGTCAACCTGACCGAGAAGACCGAACGCCTGGGCATCTCCAAACTGATCAATGCCATTCCGGTGGCCGAAACCGTGGTTTACCCGGCCGTGGGCGAGACCAAATCGCACATCACCGTGTTCACCGACACCACCTGCCCGTACTGCCACAAGCTGCACGCCGAAGTGCCTGAGCTGAACAAGCGCGGCATCGAAGTGCGTTACGTGGCGTTCCCGCGTCAGGGCCTCGGCTCGCCGGGTGACGAACAACTGCAGGCCGTGTGGTGCTCGACCGACAAGAAAGCCGCCATGGACAAAATGGTCGATGGCAAAGAAATCAAGGCCGCCAAGTGCGCCAACCCGGTTTCCAAACAGTTCGCTTTGGGTCAGTCGATCGGCGTGAACGGCACACCGGCCATCGTTTTGGCCGACGGACAAGTCATTCCGGGCTACCAGCCGGCGCCACAAGTCGCCAAACTGGCGCTGGGCGCCAAGTAATTCGCATCGTCACGGTCAGCCTTTGACGATCATGGTCCGGCGGTAACTTCGCCGGGCCATTAATAGAGAGCCGCGAACACGCGGTTGTTTTCCGGCCGACCTTGCGTCGGCCGTTTCATGGGGAGTTCACAGTGAATCCGGTCAAAGTAGGCATCTGTGGGTTAGGGACCGTCGGTGGCGGTACCTTCAACGTACTTCAGCGCAACGCCGAGGAAATTGCTCGTCGTGCCGGGCGTGGGATTGAAGTGGCACAAATTGCCACGCGCACGCCAAAGCCTCAGTTCCAGACGACCGGTATTGCGATTACCAACGATGTCTTCGAAGTGGCCACGAACCCTGAGATCGACATCGTCATAGAGCTGATGGGCGGCTACACCGTTGCCCGCGAGCTGGTACTCAAGGCCATCGAGAATGGCAAGCATGTGGTCACCGCGAACAAGGCACTGATTGCCGTTCACGGTAATGAGATTTTTGCCAAGGCACGCGAGAAAGGCGTGATCGTGGCGTTCGAAGCGGCTGTGGCCGGTGGCATTCCGGTGATCAAGGCGATCCGTGAAGGCCTGTCCGCCAACCGCATCAACTGGGTCGCCGGGATCATCAACGGCACCGGCAACTTCATCCTCACCGAAATGCGCGAGAGGGGTCGCACCTTCGAAGACGTGCTGGCCGAAGCGCAAGCGCTGGGCTACGCCGAAGCCGATCCGACCTTCGACGTCGAAGGCATCGATGCGGCGCACAAGCTGACGATTCTGGCGTCGATCGCGTTCGGCGTTCCGCTGCAATTCGACAAGGCTTACACCGAAGGCATCACCAAGCTGACCACCGCCGACGTGAATTACGCCGAAGCGCTGGGCTACCGAATCAAGCACCTCGGTGTGGCGCGCAGCACCGCTGCCGGCATCGAGCTGCGCGTGCACCCGACGCTGATCCCGGCCGATCGTCTGATCGCCAACGTCAACGGCGTGATGAACGCGGTGATGGTCAACGGTGACGCCGCCGGTTCGACGCTGTTCTATGGCGCCGGTGCCGGCATGGAGCCGACCGCTTCGTCGGTGATCGCCGACCTGGTGGACGTGGTTCGCGCCATGACTTCCGATCCGGAAAACCGCGTACCGCACCTGGCCTTCCAGCCGGATTCGCTGTCAGCGCATCCGATCCTGCCGATCGAAGCCTGCGAAAGCGCCTACTACCTGCGCATCCAGGCCAAGGACCATCCGGGCGTACTGGCTCAGGTGGCGAGCATCCTCTCGGAGCGCGGCATCAACATCGAGTCGATCATGCAGAAGGAAGTCGAGGAACACGACGGCCTGGTGCCGATGATCCTGCTGACCCACCGCGTGGTCGAGCAGCGTATCAACGATGCGATCGCCGCCCTCGAAGCCCTGGCCGGCGTGAATGGTCCGGTTGTGCGGATCCGCGTCGAGCACCTGAACTAAGTCGTTGGCCTGCAATGGCCCCGTGAAAGGGGCCACTGTTGTGCACACTCTCCATTGGAGTCAGTCATGCGTTACATCAGTACCCGCGGCCAGGCACCGGCCCTGAATTTCGAAGACGTCCTGCTGGCAGGTCTTGCCACCGACGGCGGTCTGTACGTCCCGGAAAACCTGCCACGTTTCACCCAGGAAGAAATCGCTTCCTGGGCCGGCCTGCCGTATCACGAGCTGGCTTTCCGCGTGATGCGCCCGTTTGTCACCGGCAGCATCCCGGACGCCGATTTCAAAAAGATCCTCGAAGAAACCTACGGTGTGTTCTCGCACAGCGCCGTTGCGCCGCTGCGTCAGCTCAACGGCAACGAATGGGTATTGGAGCTGTTCCACGGCCCGACCCTGGCGTTCAAGGACTTCGCCCTGCAACTGCTCGGTCGTCTGCTCGACTACGTGCTGGAAAAGCGCGGCGAGCGCGTGGTCATCGTCGGTGCCACCTCGGGTGACACCGGTTCGGCCGCCATCGAAGGCTGCAAGCACTGCGAAAACGTCGACATCTTCATCTTGCACCCGCACAACCGTGTGTCCGAAGTGCAGCGTCGGCAGATGACGACGATTGTCGGCGAGAACATCCACAACATCGCCATCGAAGGCAACTTCGATGACTGCCAGGAAATGGTCAAGAACAGCTTCGCCGACCAGAGCTTCCTCAAGGGCACGCGCCTGGTAGCGGTGAACTCGATCAACTGGGCGCGGATCATGGCCCAGATCGTCTACTACTTCCACGCAGCCCTGCAGTTGGGCGGCCCGGCGCGTTCGGTGGCGTTCTCGGTTCCGACCGGCAACTTCGGCGACATCTTCGCCGGTTATCTGGCGCGCAACATGGGCCTGCCGATCAACCAGTTGATCGTCGCCACCAACCGCAACGACATCCTGCACCGCTTCATGAGCGGCAACCAGTATGTCAAGGAAACCCTGCACGCTACGCTGTCGCCGTCGATGGACATCATGGTTTCGTCGAACTTCGAACGCCTGCTGTTCGACCTGCACGGTCGTAACGGCGCGGCGATTGCCGGGCTGATGGATTCGTTCAGGCAGGGCGGTGGTTTCAGCGTCGAGCAAGAGCGCTGGACCGAAGCCCGCAAGCTGTTCGACTCGCTGGCCGTGGACGATGCACAAACCTGCGAAACCATCGCCGAAGTCCACGCGCAGTGCGGCGAAGTGCTGGACCCGCACACCGCCATTGGCGTGCGTGCTGCCCGCGAATGCCGTCGCAGCCTGGACATCCCAATGGTGATCCTGGGCACTGCGCATCCGGTGAAATTCCCGGATGCCGTGGAGAAAGCGGGTGTAGGAAAAGCTCTCGAACTGCCTGCACATCTTTCTGATTTGTTTGAGCGAAACGAGCGCTGCACCGTTCTGCCAAACGAGCTGAAAGCCGTACAGGCCTTTGTCAGCCAGCATGGCAACCGCGGCAAGCCGCTGTAAGCCGAAAAAGCTGTCACATTTTGAAGCCCGTCTCCTGACGGGCTTTTTTGTTTGTGCTGCCACACTGCTCGGGTTTTCGCCCATGAAGGACGGGTGAGTCGATCTCGAAGGAAGTGGCAATGCTGTTTGAAAGAGGATGGAAACACACCCTGAAGCGGGTTTTTCTGCTGTACCTGTTGGTTGGCTGGCGCGTGGGTGTTGCGGCGCATCTGGCGCATGATGAAGAGCAATTGAACATCGGCACCGTCGTGCTGAATGAAGCCGAGCGGCAATGGGTTCGCGATAACCCGACGGTGATCGTGGCGGCGGAGCAGTACCCTTTGTACCTGTTTCTGGATGAGCATGGTCATTGGAGCGGCTTGAACAACGATGTGCTCAAACGCATCAGTGCCATGACCGGGTTGCAATTCGTTTACCGCGAGTCGTTTTCCACCGCGCAAATGCTCGAGCGCCTGGAGACCGGTGCCGCCGATATGAGCACGACCCTGGCGATGAATGATGAGCGCCGATTGAGTCTGGATTTCAGTCATGCCTTTGGCGGTGCCGGCTGGGTTTTTGTCGGCCGCGCCGGCGAGCCGGGGGTGCAATCGCTGGAGCAGTTGGCCAAACGGGTACTGGTATTGCCGGGTCGGCATGCCCTGGAGGGGGTGATCCGACGCGATTATCCGTCCATCGAATTACGTTCGGTGAAAACCTATGCCGAGGCGCGGGCGCTGGTCGAAAGCGGTGAGGCCTATGCCACCATCGAAAATGAAATCGGTGCGCAGCTCTATCCCTCAGGCCTGCTCCAGGTCGGCGAACTGCTGGAAGGCAAATGGGAAGCCGATCTTTTGGCGGTGCGCAGAGGCCAGCCGCAATTACTGAGCATTCTGAACAAGGCGCTCGAAGCGTTCCCGGCCTCCGAACTGCGAGCCATTCGCCTGAAATGGCTGGGCGGCATCGGGCCGAAACCGGCCGCCGCCGGTTGGCAGCACTGGCTCCGCTCAAGCTGCTGGGGGATGGTTTTGGTGGGGGGCTTTTGTGTGATGTCGCTGTTATGGAATCGGCGC
Organism: Pseudomonas sp. HOU2; assembly: GCF_040729435.1. NCBI lineage: Bacteria > Pseudomonadati > Pseudomonadota > Gammaproteobacteria > Pseudomonadales > Pseudomonadaceae > Pseudomonas > Pseudomonas sp. HOU2. The sequence continues at coordinate 4,520,989 of NZ_CP160398.1, forward strand.
ATGGCGGCCGTGATCAAACAACATCGGGACGTGCAAGGCGAACTCGGCGATCAGTTGGTCTTCCAGCGCGCATTGATTGATGCCATGCCTGATCCGGTATTTGTCCGTGACCTGGAAGGGCGCCTGATCCTGTGCAACAAAAGTTACGAAGAGGCATTGTCGCTTCGCTTTGAGCAGGTGCAGGGATGCCGCTTGATCGACGTCGATGCGCTACCGCGAGCCACCGCCGACATGCTGCATGCTGAGTTCATGATTCAGTTGAGAACACGCAGGACCCGCTTCAGCCGACGCCGTTTGCAATTCAGCGATGGCAATCGGGAAATCTACCAGTGGACCGTCCCGTTCTACAGCGCCAATGGGGAATTGCGCGGTCTGCTCGGGGGCTGGACGGATATCACCCAGCGTGATGCGGCGGCGGGATAGTGTCCGCATCGATATAGGGAAATTTCCTATGTCACGCGCCTCTTTTTCCGATGGGGGACTGAAGGAGGCTGCCCTAAAGTGGGCAGCAACTGCGGACGCGTCCGCGATTGCCGTTTCCGAGGTCGCCCATGCGCTCGCTCAAAGTCCTGATTCTCGAACCTGATCCTTATCGAATGATGGCGTTGCACCAGATGCTCAACGCGGTCGGTATTTATGACGTACTCACGGCACCATCGCTGGCCTCGGCACGCAGCTCGCTGGAGCGGCGCACCCGGGTCGACATCGCGATCTGCGATCCGCAGCTGAAAGGCGGAGAAGGCCTGGCGCTGATCCGCCATCTGGCGACCGAACGGCAGGCCAGCGCGCTCATTCTGCTGGGGCGAGTAGCACCGGGTCTGCTGAGCGATCTCGAAAGCCTGCTGCACGAGCAGGCGTTGACGCTGCTGGGGCGCCTGCAGACGCCGGTCTCGGCCGTGCTGATGCGCGGGCTGCTGGACACCTACCTGCAAGCGGCAGCCCAGCCGGCGCGAGCTTGAGCCGACGGTTATGTTTCTGTCATCTTCACCGTGCATGCTCTGACAGACCGCTCACTGCTCCGGGAGCAGCGCGGTATTCAGAACTTTCTTCTCGGGCCGGTGGTCATTTATGGTGAACACGCCCCAGGCACAATGTTTTCGGACTATTGAGTGGAGATCGAGATGGAAAGTATCAGTCTATTGCTCGGTGAGGCTCTGAGCCCGTATCAGGTGACGTTGACCCCCCGCGGTGCCCATGGCGAGTGCCTGGTGACCTTGAGAAACAGCAGCGGCGCCCTCGTGGTGGAGCGCGAATTCAATCAGGCGCAGTTGAGCGACAAGCGCCTGCTGACCGATGTGGTCGACGGTTTGCACCGCGACGTCCTGATCGCCGAGGGGCGGCTGGAACCCTGTGTGATCGCGGCCTTGCGCAACGCAGCACTCGATAAGCGTGCAGCATTGTGAAGATGAAATATTTTTTGTGGGAACCTTCCTGCGTCCCCGTCAGTCAGACCCCATAACAGCAGGATCAAGCATTGTGCTCCGGTGCTTGTCGCTTGCTGCTACGGGTCTTTATGTAGACCGCGTTTAACCCCGAGTCGTCTCCCCACTTCTCGGGGTTTCTTTTTGCCCGCAGGTTTTATGGTGCGGCTTGCTGCTCGAAAAAAATCCGCGCCTGTTGCAGGTAATCCGTGCGCATTTCGGGGTCCAGCCAGTCGGCGTACGACTGGTTCATTTGCTCATGGGGCAGGGTACGCAGCAGTTGGTTGATCTCGCTGATCGCCTGACGGCCCTGGGGGGTATCGGAACACCCGACAAAGCCAGACAGATACTTGCCGGTGCCACGAATCGGATAGAACACCAGTTCATCTTCGGCAATTTGCGCCTGATGCGCCTGATAGCGGATCTCCGGCCAGTAACCCAACACTACTTGCAGACGCCCCAGGCGTTGCATCGACAGCAGGCTGCTCAGGGCGTCGTTGCCATAATGCGGCGTCAGCGCACCGTCCGGGGCCTGCTTGAGTAGCGTGTCGAGATACTCGCCGTAACTGCGCTCGGCGACCACTCCGACCTTGGTTTCGCCGTTGGCCAGAAATGCCGTCAGATCGACTTCACCGTCGATCAGGAACGGCGCCAGTACGTTGCGATCTTTCTGACGCACCACCAGACCATTACTGACAGCGCGAAACGCCGGGATAGAGAAGGCGATCCATTGTGTACGCTCCTTGCTCCAGATCAGCGAGGGGTCGCAAGTGAAGGACGGCTCGTGCAGCATCTGCATGCCACGGGCGCGATTGACCCGCATCAGCGTGTGTTCGTATTGCGGCATGCCGGCGATCAGCATCGGCAGCAGTTGATCGATCACGCCCTGGCCCTTTTTCGGGCCTTCGAAGATGGTCAGGGGCGGCAGATCGCGCAACAACCAGACCAGCGTGGGTTTGGCTTGCGCCCAGGCGGGCAGGGCGAGCAGAAACAACAGGCCGAACAGCCGCCACGTCCACCAGTGGTGAGCGCGGTTGGCGTCCGATGTCCGGTGATGTTTCAGGTTAAATAGCTCCGTCTGCGCGCAACCGGGCGATCTGCTGTTCGTCGTAGCCAAGATCGTGCAGTACCTGCGCATTGTGTTCACCGAGTTGCGGCCCGACCCATTCGGAAGTGCCCGGTGTCTCGGAGAGTTTCGGCACGATCCCCGGCATCTTGAAAGGCTTGCCGTCCGGCAGTTTCGCGTGCAGGAACATTTCCCGGGCCAGGTACTGCGGATCGCTGAACATGTCTTCGGCACTAAAGATCCGGCTGGCCGGTACTTCTGCCTGGTTGAGCAAATCGAGCACGCTTTGCAGCGGCAGCGAATTGACCCAGCGGTCGATCACCCCATACAACTCGTCGCGGCGGGTGTCGCGCCCGTCATTGCTCACCAGTGTCGGGTCGTTGGCCAGATCCTCGCGGCCGATGATCAGCATGAAGCGCTTGAAGATCGCGTCGCCATTGGCGCCGATCTGCACGTGCTTGCCGTCGGCGCTGGTGTGGATCGATGACGGCGTGATGCCTGGCATGATGTTGCCGGTGCGCTCGCGGATGAAACCGAACACGTCGAACTCCGGCACCATGCTTTCCATCATGGCGAAAATCGCCTCGTACAGCGCGACATCGACGACTTGGCCGAGACCGCCGTTGACCTCGCGATGACGTAGCGCCATCAGCGCACCGATCACGCCCCACAGCGCGGCAATCGAGTCGCCGATGGAGATCCCGGTGCGCACCGGGGGCCGGTCGTCGAAGCCGGTGATGTAGCGCAAGCCGCCCATGGATTCGCCGACCGCACCGAAGCCCGGTTGATCTTTCATCGGCCCGGTCTGGCCGAAGCCCGAGAGGCGCACCATCACCAGTTTCGGGTTCAGCGTGTGCAGGGTTTCCCAGCTCAGCCCGAGTTTTTCCAGCACGCCGGGGCGAAAGTTTTCGATCAGGATGTCGGCTTCGCCCAGCAGTTTTTTCAGGATCGCCAGACCTTCCGGATGCTTGAGGTTCAGCGTCAGCGACTTCTTGTTGCGCGCCTGAACGAACCACCACAGCGAGGTGCCTTCATACAATTTGCGCCACTTGCGCAGCGGATCACCGCCGTCGGGCGATTCGATCTTGATCACTTCGGCGCCGAACTCGCCGCAAATGCGCGAGGCGAACGGCCCGGCAATCAACGTACCCAATTCAATGACTTTCACACCGCTGAGCGGTTTGTTGGCGAACGGCATACTGAATCCTGTAGGACAAGGCTGAGCGGATACAGCGTTTTAACATAGCCGGCTGTCAGACGCCGCAGGTTGATCGCCATCAATTCGATGATTGCCTACCGCATCGGTTAGACTTGCCGACTTTCCTCGTATCAAGAAGCCCGTCCATGGCCCAGCCGTCTACCACCTACAAATTCGAACTGAACCTCACCGACCTCGACCGCAGCGTCTACGAGAGCGTCAAGCAGACCATCGCCCGTCACCCTTCGGAAACCGAAGAGCGCATGACCGTGCGGCTGCTGGCCTACGCCCTCTGGTACAACGAACTGCTGTCGTTTGGCCGTGGTCTGTCGGACGTGGATGAACCAGCGCTGTGGGAAAAAAGCCTGGATGACCGCGTTCTGCACTGGATCGAAGTCGGTCAGCCAGACGCCGATCGTCTGACCTGGTGCTCGCGTCGCACCGAACGCACCAGCCTGCTGGCCTATGGCAGTCTGCGCGTGTGGGAAGGCAAAGTGGTGCCGGTGGCAAAGAACCTGAAAAACGTCAACATCGCCGCCGTGCCGCAGGAAGTGCTGGAAACCCTGGCCAAGGACATGCCGCGTGTCATCAAGTGGGACGTGATGATCAGCGAAGGCACGATCTTCGTCACCGACGACCGCGGTCAGCACGAAGTCCAACTGGAATGGCTGGCAGGCGAGCGCGGCTGATCCCGCGCCGTCCGCTGATTAATCCCACGTACTCAAGAGAAGTTTCCGTTAGCCCATGCGTATTGATCCTCGCCCGTTGCCTGCCACGCTGCCGTTTCTCGGTGACCTGCCACCTTTGCTGACCCGTTTGTACGCGGCGCGGGGTGTGCAGTCCGAAGCGGAGCTGGATAAAAGTCTGGCGCGGCTGATTCCGTTTCAGCAGCTCAAGGGCATTGAGGCGGCGGTGGATCTGCTGGTGACGGCACTGGAGCAGCGTCAACGGATTCTGATCGTCGGCGACTTTGACGCCGATGGCGCGACGGCCAGTACGGTCGGCGTGCTCGGCTTGCGTCTGCTGGGCGCGGCGCATGTCGATTATCTGGTGCCGAACCGCTTCGAATACGGCTATGGCCTGACCCCGGAAATCGTCGAAGTCGCCCTGACCCGCGAGCCGCAGTTGCTGATCACCGTCGACAACGGCATCTCCAGCGTCGAAGGCGTGGCCGCCGCCAAGCGCGCAGGGCTGAAAGTCTTGATCACCGACCACCACTTGCCCGGTGATGAACTGCCGCTGGCCGATGCGCTGGTCAATCCGAACCAGCCCGGTTGCGAGTTTCCGAGCAAGGCGCTGGCCGGGGTCGGGGTGATTTTCTACGTGTTGATGGCCTTGCGCGCGCGCCTGCGCAATCTCGGCTGGTACGAGAGCAAGCCGCAGCCGAACATCGGCGAACTGCTGGATCTGGTGGCGCTGGGCAGCGTCGCCGACGTGGTGCCGCTGGACGCCAACAACCGGATTCTGGTGCATCAGGGCCTCGAGCGGATTCGCGCCGGGCGCGCACGGCCGGGGATCAAGGCGATTCTCGAAGTCGCCAAGCGTGACGCGGCGCGGATTACCTCCACTGATCTGGGCTTTATTGTTGGCCCGCGCCTGAACGCGGCGGGGCGCCTGGACGACATGAGCCTGGGTATCGAATGCCTGCTCACCTCCGACGCCAATCTGGCGCGGGAAATGGCCGCGCAACTGGACGGCATGAACCAGGACCGCAAATCCATCGAGCAGGGCATGCAGCGCGAGGCGCTGGCCCAGCTCAAGGATTTGCCGGTGGAGTCGATGCCGTTCGGCCTGTGCCTGTTCGATCCCGAATGGCACCAAGGGGTGATCGGCATTCTTGCCTCGCGGATGAAAGAGCGCTATTTCCGCCCGACCATTGCCTTCGCCGATGCCGGTGATGGCCTGCTCAAGGGCTCGGGGCGTTCGGTGCAGGGCTTCCACATTCGTGATGCCCTGAGCGTGGTGGCGGCGCAGCATCCAAACCTGATCGCCAAGTACGGTGGTCACGCGATGGCGGCCGGTCTGACCTTGCCGCAAGAGAATTTTCCGTTGTTCGCCGAGGCTTTCGATGCCGAAGTGCGTCGGCAACTTCGTGAAGAAGACCTGACCGGGCGGATGCTCACAGACGGTACGTTGGCGGTGGAGGAGTTCCATCTGGAACTGGCTCGCGCATTGCGTCATGCCGGGCCTTGGGGCCAGCATTTCCCGGAGCCACTGTTCCACGGCGTATTTCAGTTGGTCGAGCAGCGGGTGGTCGGCGAGCGGCATCTCAAAGTGGTGCTGAAAAGCGAGTGCGGTTCGGTGAAGCTCGACGGTATTGCCTTCGGTATCGACCGCGATGTGTGGCCGAATCCGACCATTCAGTGGGTCGAGCTGGCCTACAAGCTCGACGTCAACGAGTTTCGGGGCAACGAGACGGTGCAACTGATGATTGCCCACATCGAACCGCGCTGACCCCCTGAGGGCTTTTGTGGCGAGGGAGCTTGTCGAGTCGTCGCACCGTCCCGCTGGGCTGCGAAGCGGCCCCAGACCCTGCAAACGGGTTGCTACCGGAAAATTAAAGTGCAGGGTTTTACGACTGCTGCGCAGCCGAGCGGGAGCAAGCTCCCTCGCCACAGGTTCGGTGGCACTCATGGAAAACGTCTTGAACCCTCCCTCATCCCCGGTTGTCGACTAGGCTCTAAGCACTGCTTGATTGGCCTTGTGACGTCTTGTCGAATTTTTTGCCCGCGGGGGCGGGTGCTGCACCTTTTCCTGTCACTCGTCGACTTTTCAAACAGAACCCTGGAGCCTGCCCACTGATTTGAGAGGTGCCCCATGAGTCTGCTGCTCGAACCCTTTACCCTTCGCCAACTGACCCTGCCCAATCGCATCGCCGTCTCGCCGATGTGCCAGTACTCCAGCGTCGACGGTCTGGCCAACGACTGGCATCTGGTGCACCTGGGCAGCCGCGCAGTGGGCGGTGCCGGCCTGATTTTCACCGAAGCCACAGCGGTCACCGCCGACGGGCGCATCACCGCCGAAGACCTCGGTTTATGGAACGACGAACAGATCGAACCGCTGCAACGCATCACCCGCTTCATCACCGCTCAGGGCGCGGTTGCTGGCATTCAACTGGCGCACGCCGGGCGCAAGGCCAGCACCCATCGGCCATGGATCGGCAAACATGGCAGCGTCAAACCGGAGGATGGTGGCTGGACCCCGGTCGGACCCTCGCCAATTGCTTTCGACCCGCAACACACGCAACCGAAACAGCTCGATGAAGCGCAGATCGCCGAGGTCATCCAGGCCTTCGTTGCTGCGGCCAAACGCGCGTTGACCGCAGGTTTCAGCGTGGTCGAGGTGCATGCGGCCCACGGTTATCTGCTGCATCAGTTTCTGTCACCGCTGAGCAACCAGCGCCGCGATCAATACGGTGGGTCGTTCGAAAATCGTATTCGGCTAGTGTTGCAAGTTACCGAAGCCGTGCGCGAGGTCTGGCCGCAAGAGCTGCCGGTGTTTGTCCGGGTTTCGGCCACCGACTGGGTCGAAGATGGCTGGAACCCGGATGAAACCGTGGAGCTGGCGCGCCGCCTCAAGGCATTGGGAGCGGATCTGATCGATGTGTCGTCCGGCGGCACGGCGGCCAACGCCGAAATTCCCGTGGGGCCGGGTTATCAGACACGCTTTGCCGAACGGGTGCGCAAGGAGTCCGGCATCGCCACCGGCACCGTCGGCATGATTACCGAGCCGGCGCAGGCCGAGCACATTCTGCGCACCTGTCAGGCCGACATCATCTTCCTCGCCCGGGAGCTGCTGCGTGACCCGTACTGGCCGCTGCATGCCGACGATGATCTGGGTGGGCGCAAAGCGGTATGGCCGGCGCAGTATCAGCGCGCGACCCACCGTGATCAGCCGATTCACGAGTCTGATCTGCGCGATTGATTTCAGGTCTGGGTAACGTCTATAAACCCGCCATTGAACCGGCGGGTTTTTTCTTGCCTGCCGTTCGCGGATATCAGGGAAGACTGCCATGTTGATCGAACGAGAACTGAGCGAACACGACTTGCCATTGCTGGCACAGATCGACCGCAGCGAGCTGGTGGAGGAGTGCTATCGGCTGGAAAACGGTGAATTGATTCTGTATCCGGTGCATTTCGACATGCGAGGCTGGCCGGAAGGCGAAGCCGAAGAGAATGCGCTGACGCTGGCGCAGTGCTTGCGGCGCGGTGGCTGGTTATACGGGGTTTTCGATGGGCAGGCGCTGGTCGCGGCGGTCGTTGTGGATAACCGGGTTATGCACAATCAGGGGCTGAGCATGCGGCAGATGAAGTTTCTGCACATCAGCTGCGACTATCGGGGGCAGGGGCTGGGAGTGAAGTTGTTTGCGCTGGCCTGTGAGCAGGGGCGGCGGTTCGGTGCCGAGGCGTTGTATGTTTCAGCGACTGAATCGCGTAATACCGTGGAGTTTTATCAGCGTCAGGGTTGCCGGCTGGTTGATCAGGCGGATCCGGATTTATTCGCTCTGGAACCCTGCGATATCCATTTGTATTTGCCGCTGGCCTGACGGACGCCATCGCTGGCAAGCCAGCTCCCACAATGGTCGGTGTCGATCACGAAATTTGTGGACGGCGCCGAACTTGTGGGAGCTGGCTTGCCAGCGATGAGGTCCGATCAGACGCTAGACAACCTTCAAGGATACTTGCGCTTGTCCGGCGCCGGCGGGAAGTACTGGTACAACCAGGTCTCGCTCAACGTGCGGTCATTGGTGCGGATGAACAGGCGCAGTTCCACCGGCTCGACACTGTCGCTGGTCGGGTACCAGTCGAACAGGATCCGGTAGCCCTTGATGTCATCGAGCACCAGCACGCTGAAGTCTTGCACCTTGCCGTTGGAGCAAGTGACCACCGGTTCGATCCCGGTGCCCTGCGGCAGGCGATCCAGGCCGCCACCGGTAAAGTCCACGGCAAAACGTCGCGCCCAGACCGGCGGGTAATGCTCGCCCGGTGCCCAGCCTTCGACGAAGCCACCCATGCCCGAACGGGTCGCATGCACTCGCGCCAGCGGTGTGCCGACTGGCGGTAGGGCGCTCCAGTAGAGTTTGTAGCCGTAGTTCAGCGAGTCGCCAGCGGCCACCGGTTTCTTCGGCGTCCAGAACGCGACGATGTTATCGAGGGTTTCGCCGGTGGTAGGAATTTCCAGCAGATCGATGGAGCCTTCGCCCCACGCGGTTGTAGGCTCGACCCACAGGCTCGGGCGTTTGCTGTACCAGTCGACAGTGTCCTGATAGTTGGCGAACTCGTGGTCGGTCTGCACCAGACCGAAGCCCTTCGGATCGGTGTCGGCGAACGCGTTGAACTGCAGGGTCGCCGGGTTGTTCAGCGGACGGCAGATCCACTCGCCGTTGCCGCGCCACATCGCCAGGCGATCAGAGTCGTGGATCTGCGGGTGAATGGTGTCGCACATGCGGCGTTCGTGGGTGCCGCAGCTGAACATACTGGTCATCGGCGCGATGCCCAGTTGTTCGATGGCGGTACGCGCGTTGATGTGGGCGTCGATTTCCATCACCACGCGCTCGGCCTGGCAATCGATGTCGAAGCGGTAGGCACCGGTGGCGCTCGGCGAGTCGAGCAGGGCGTAGACCACAAAACGCGTGGCGTTCTGCTCCGGAGTCTCGAACCAGAACTTGGTGAAGTCGGGGAATTCTTCGCGCTTCTTCGCGTAAGTGTCGACGGCCAGACCGCGAGCGGAGAGGCCATATTGGCCAGTCGCGTCCACCGCGCGGAAATAGCTGGCGCCGAGGAACGACACCACGTCATGGCGATCCAGCTCCGGCGCCTTGAACAGCTTGAAGCCGGCAAACCCCAGGTCGCCCTTGAGCTGCTGGGTGTCCACCGAGGTGTTCTCGTAATTGAACAGGGTCGGGCGGAAATGCACTTCGCGGGCCGTGCGGGTCTTGGGATCGACGCTGTACATGCGCACCGGCTGGCGGAAACCCATGCCGACGTGGAAGAACTGCACGTCCAGTTGACCCTTGTTTTCCTTCCACAGCGAATGATCGCCGTCGTAGCGGATCGCGTTGAAGTTCTGCGGGGTCATGGTCGCCAGAGTCGGCGGCAGCACCTGTTTGGTGTCCTGATAGGCCGAGCCGGCCAGTTGCTTGGCCTGACGCTTGAGCGCTTCGAAGTCGAAGGCCTGCGCTTCACCATCGGCGGCGCCACCATTGGCGGCCCAGGCACGGGCGGCCAGCAGGCCGGAAGCCGAGAGACCGGTGTAAGCCGCAATGGCCATCGACGCTTTGAGCAAATTCCTGCGGTGCATAAATACAACCTGTCGTGAGCAATCCCGCGCCTTTCCTGGCACGTGCTGGATCAGAAATAACGGTTCGGACAAGCCTTCGGCCAAACGCAACGGACTATAAACAGATGCCGGCTAGCTTAAACGGTTCGCTCGCCGAGCAAAATTCGTTGATACGCGGTGACAGAGTGTCAATGAAACAAGACATGTCGGTTAAATGTCTGACGGCACTTTCTGATTTACAGGGCATATCTGCTTTTCTCGACTAATTACTCTAAAAACCGCTTTTCAGCGCCGATTAAATTTCTATTCTATGGGCATGGCCGGCACGACCGGCAGGGCACAGGCGCTGCTGTAAGGGGCAGGGCGATGTGGTGATCAAGCAATTCTTCGAAGTATCAGAGAAGGACATCGTCCATGGCAAAAATTCAAGGCATCGCCGAAATGCTCGGCATCTTTCCCTGCCTCGGCAGCGGGCGCAGAAGACGTCGATTGAGTTCTGAAGAGCTGAAGCTGGTGGAGCGTTATCGCGAGTTGTCGGAGAGTGACCGGATAGCGATGCGGTATCTGGTGGATGCGATGCGCAGTGTTTCGCGGTTTTAACGGCGCGTAAGAGTGTGGCGAGGGAGCTTGTCGAATCGTCGCACCGTCCCGCTGGACTGCGCAGCAGTCCCCTGCTTTTTGTAGAGGGGCCGCTGCGCGACCCAGTGGGACGGTGCGACGATTCGACAAGCTCCCTCGCCACAGGTTTTTTGTTAGATGGGCTTCAGCTACAGGTTCCGAGCACCGGATACGGCTGCTGGCCGTGCATCAACTCCGGCACGTCACGCCATTTGACCCACGCCTGTTGCTGCCAGTGCAGCAGCGGCACAGTGACGCCAGCCCAGTTCACCGAACTCAGGCTCGGGCAGTTCTCCAGAGATACCGCGCTGGTTTCGCGCAACATCGGAATCACTTCATGGCTCAGCCATTGGCGCAGGTTGCGGTTTTCCGGAACGAAGTGATGAACGAGCAGTGCGAACAGGCCGGATTCGCTGACCATCGCGCAATCGATAATTTCGCCATCCCGACGCAGGAGGACATGGCGGCGCTGATCGGGATCGAGTTTCAGGGTGAGGCGTTCGTTTAGCGGATAGCCCATCAGGCGACCTAGATCCTGAACGCAGAACCAGGCTTCGTGGTCTTGCATGAAGGCGTGGAGGAAGCGGTTGTGGCGCGTGAAGACGGTGGGGGTGAAGTGAGGAAAGTTTTCAGAGGTGTTTTTGATTTGTTTAGGCATTTGTCGACTCCAATATTCAGAATAGAGCCGCCACTCAAATGAGCGCGGTTGCGCCATGTTGATTTTGTTCCGGCTTCGACACCGGGCTGCTGATTTCACAGCCGGAAAGAAGACTATCTCCCGGATGCTCTCCGCGCCAAGTCTGCGCTATCGACACTAACTGTAGGAAACGGAGCTTTTTCAGGAGGGCTGCGTCTGTAGGAGATGCCTGTTTTTGCACTGGCGCCAGTGAAACGACCCCTAACCAGTGTTTTTTCCGCTATTTGTTTGAATCTCGCGCATCGCTACAGATGCTCGGCCCTTGGTTTCAGGGCTCAAAAGATTGTTATGAATACTGGAGAATTCAATGAAGGTATCCCTCAAACAGATCAATGGACCTTGGGATCAGGGCTGGGTGCTGGACAAACACATGGTAAGTAGTACCTTTCTTGGCAACGATGATCGCGGGCATCCATGCTTCGATAACCAGCGCACCGAGATCGGCGAAGCGACCTACCAGCTCAAATACCAGAAGGATTGGACTCAGGTCGACCCACTCGCCCAAGCGGTAGCGACAAATGTGTTCCCAAAACTGGATCAGGTCGGATTTGTAGTACCTATGCCTGCTTCAAATATTCGTCAGCGACAACCGGTAACCGAGGTTGCCCTGGCGTTGGGACAAATTACTGGGCTGCCGGTTTTCTCTGATTTGCTTCGGAAAGCGGCCACTGGAAAATCGCTCAAGGATTTGCACTCCAAAGCAGACAAGGTTGCTGCGATTGGAGACAGTTTCAGCGTCAATGACGAAATCACCACGGATGGGCGCTGGAATGTTTTGGTTGTAGATGATCTGTTTGATAGCGGGGCGTCGATGGACGCGGCCTGCGCTGTTTTGCGTAAATATCCCAAGGTAGGGAAGATTTACGTAGCGGCGCTAACTTGGAAGTGAACTCAATGACGACTGTATTTATTGCTGGCTCTATCAACATCAAGAACCTTGATCCGAAGGTTAAAGAGCGTATCAATAATATCGTTGCGTCCGATTTTGAGGTGGTGGTGGGTGATGCAGGTGGCGCCGACACCTCCATTCAGGAGTATCTGCTCAGTCTTGAGCGATCCAGAACCACGGTGTTCTGCAGCGGTTCGGCACCGAGGAATAACCTTGGGAAATGGCCCGCCAGAACAGTCGACTCCAAACACTCCAAAGGGTCGAGAGCCTTCTTCACCGAAAAAGACGTGGTGATGGCTGAAGCGGCTGATTACGGCTTGATGATCTGGGATGCAAAGAGCACCGGTACGCTCAGCAACGTCATTGAACTGTTATCGAGAAAGAAGAAATCGCTTGTCTTCGTCAACAAGGAAAAGGAATTCAAAGTGGTCGGAGACGTCAGTCAGCTCGAAGAGTTGATTGCATTCATGTCCGATCACGCCAGGCAAAAAGCCAATGAAAAAATCAGGTTGTTCGATCGTATTTCCTTGCTGAAGCACGATCAGGCAGAGCTTTCTTTTTGATGTTTTTTCTCGGCCTTCCTGAACCCCGGCACCTTGTCGGTGCCGGGATGGCAGGTTCTTAGCGACTCACCTTCCACGCATCCCCAGCCGGCGCCTTCCCATGGTCATACGGCTTGCCAATCCACATATAAGCCAACCCCAATCCAATCACGATGGCCGTGCTCAGCACCATCGCATAGTTCACGTACCACGCCGCATCCGGCGTACGTGGCCAGGCCATGTTGATGATTGCGCCAACGCCGTACACCAGCGCGCCGATGTTCACCGGCCAGCCCCAGGCGCCGAGGGTGAATTTGCCGCTGGGTTTCCAGCCTTTGCTGCGTGCATACAAAGCGGCCAGCACGATCATCTGGAACGCGAGGTAGATGCCGATGGCGGCGAAGCTGACGATGGTGGCCACGGCGTCTTGCAGGAAGAAGCCGAGGGCGATGATCAGGGCGGGCAGGACACCGGAGACGAACAGCGCGGCAACCGGCACCTGGGTGGTAGGAGAAATCTTTTTCAGCAGTCGGCTGCCGATGACCATTTCGTCGCGAGCGTAGGAGTACAGCAGACGGCTCGCCGCAGCCTGCAGGCTGATGACGCAGGAGATGAAGGAAATCATCACTACGCCCATCACCACTTTCGAGCCGATCGGGCCGAAGGCATTGTTGAGGATGGTGGTGACCGGGTCCTTGTCGGTGCCGTTGATCACCGCTTGCATGTCCGGCACGGCGAGGATCAGCGCCAGGCAGGCGAACATCGCCGCGATGCCGCCGATGTAGATGGTCATGCGCATGGCCACCGGGATTTTTGCGCTCGGGTTCGGAGTTTCTTCGGCGACGTCGCCGCAGGCCTCGAAGCCGTAGTAGAGGAACATCCCGGCCAGCGAAGCGGTGAGGAAGGCTGGCAGGTACGAGCCGTCGACGCGGATGTCGAAGGTGTTGAACAGCACGCTCAACGGCTGATGACGTTCGAAGATCAGCAGGTACACGCCGACGATCACCGCACCGACCAGTTCGCAGAGGAAGCCGAACATCGCGATGCGCGCCAGCACTTTGGTGCCGCTCAGATTGACCAGCGTGGCGAACAAGGTCAGCACCAGCGCGATGACGATGTTGGTGTTGTTGCTCGGTTCAAACCCGAGCATCGCCGCCAGATACGGGCCGGCACCGACAGCCACCGCAGCAATGGTCACGCACAGGGCGATGGAGTAGATCCAGCCGACCATCCATGCCCATTTCTTGCCGACCAGACGCCGCGCCCATGGATAAACGCCACCGGAAATCGGGAACTGCGAGACCACTTCGCCGAAGATCAGGCACACCAGCAACTGGCCGAAACCGACCAGCAAGTAAGCCCAGAACATCGGTGGCCCGCCGGCCGCGAGGCACAGGCCGAACAGGGTATAAACCCCTACGACCGGTGACAGATAAGTGAAGCCCAGCGCGAAGTTTTCCCACAGGCTCATGCTGCGGTTGAAGTTCGAGGTGTAGCCGAGTTTGCGCAGTTGTTCGGCATCGCTGTCGGCAACGGCGGCCGAGAGTTCGGGTGAGGCACTCATGGGTGTTTGCTCCGGGAAATCGGCAGATTTCGGATGGCCGAGGCCGTGGCGGGGCTTTGCGGGCGCCGCCCGGGTCGGTGGTTATTGTTTTGGGATCCTGGTGGTGCGTAATGCCGGTTTCCTTCCTGAAACCGAGGTGACGCCATCGCTGGCGAGCCAGCTCCCACAAGAGCTGCACTGAACCTTGTGGGAGCTGGCTTGCCAGCGATGCTTTTAGTGCTTGAACATCACATGCCGAACCGTGGTGTAGTCCTCGAGCCCGTACATGGACATGTCCTTGCCGTAGCCGGACAATTTCTGACCGCCATGGGGCATTTCGCTGACGAGCATGAAGTGCGTGTTGACCCAGGTGCAGCCGTACTGCAACCGCGCGGACAAGCGATGGGCGCGTCCGACATCCGCCGTCCACACCGAGGAGGCGAGGCCGTAGTCGGAATCGTTGGCCCACTCCAGCGCCTGCGCTTCATCGGTGAATTTGGTCACCGACACCACCGGCCCGAACACCTCGCGGCGAACGATCTCGTCATCCTGTTGCGCGTCGGCCAGCACCGTCGGTTCGAAGAAGAAACCGTTGCCTTCCACAGCCTTGCCGCCGGTGATCAAGCGAATGTGCGACTGCGCCACGGCGCGTTCGACGAAAGCGGCGACGCGGTCGCGATGTTGCGCGGTGATCAGCGGTCCCAACTCGGTCGACGGATCATCCTGCAAGCCATACTTGATGCTGCTGACCGCCGCGCCAAGCTTCTCGACAAACTTGTCGTAAATGCCCTGCTGCGCGTAGATCCGGCACGCGGCGGTGCAGTCCTGCCCGGCGTTGTAGAAACCGAAGGTGCGAATGCCTTCCACCGCTGCATCGATATCGGCGTCGTCGAAGATGATCACCGGCGCCTTGCCGCCCAGTTCCATGTGCATGCGTTTGACGCTGTCGGCGGTGCTGGCAATGATGTTGGCGCCCGTAGCGATGGAGCCAGTCAGCGAGACCATGCGCACTTTCGAATGCGTGACCAACGGGCTGCCGACGGTAGGACCGCGACCGAACACCAGATTGAGTACGCCTGCCGGGAAGATTTCCGACGCCAGTTCGGCCAGACGCAACGCGGTCAGCGGGGTTTGTTCTGACGGCTTGAGCACCACGGTATTACCGGCGGCCAGCGCCGGGGCAATTTTCCAGGCGACCATCATCAACGGGTAGTTCCACGGCGCGATGGACGCGATCACGCCCACCGGGTCGCGGCGGATCATCGAAGTGTGGCCTGGCAGGTATTCGCCACCGGCCGAACCGCTCATGCAACGGCTGGCGCCGGCGAAGAAACGGAACACATCGGCAATCGCCGGGATCTCGTCGTTGAGTGCGGCGCTGTAGGGTTTGCCGCAGTTGTCGGATTCGAGTTTCGCCAGTTCCTCGCCATGGGCTTCGATGGCGTCGGCAAGTTTGAGCAGCAGCAGCGAGCGGTCCTTCGGCGCGGTTTGCGACCACTCGGCAAAGGCATTGTCGGCGGCGCGCACGGCGGCATCGACCTGGGCCTCGCTGGCTTCGTTGATTTCCACCAGCACACTGCCGAGCGCCGGGTTGAGCACCGGTTGGGCGGGGCCTTCGCCGTTGACCAGATGGCCGTTGATCAAGAGTCTGGTTTGCATGTCTGTTGTCCTCACTAACACTTTTATTGTTCTGTCGAAACCGAACCCCTGTAGGAGCTGCCGAAGGCTGCGATCTTTTGATCTTGATCTTCAAAAACAACATCAAAAGATCGCAGCCTTCGGCAGCTCCTACAGGGAGGATTTATTTACCGCCACTGCCCGCGACGCTCTCACCACCCCGGGTCAGGTAATACGCCCCGAGAATCGGCAACATGGTCACCATCATCACCAGCATGGCGACGACATTGGTCACCGGCACATCCCGTGGGCGGCTCAGTTGATTGAGCAGCCACAACGGCAAGGTGCGTTCGTGGCCAGCGGTGAAGGTGGTGACGATGATTTCGTCGAACGACAGCGCAAACGCCAACATGCCACCGGCCAGCAGCGCCGAGCCGAGGTTCGGCAGGATGATGTAGCGAAAGGTCTGCCAGCCGTCGGCGCCGAGATCCATCGAGGCCTCGATCAGGCTGTGCGAGGTGCGGCGCAGGCGGGCGATGACGTTGTTGTAGACGATCACCACGCAGAACGTCGCGTGACCGACGATGATGGTGAACATCCCCGGCTCGATCCCCAGCGTCTTGAACGTTGCCAGCAGCGCGATCCCGGTGATGATCCCCGGCAGCGCAATCGGCAAAATCAGCATCAGCGAAATGCCCTGCTTGCCGAAGAAATCGCGGCGGTACAACGCGGCGGAAGCCAAGGTGCCGAGCACCATCGCAATCAAGGTGGCGATGGCCGCGATCTGCAGCGAGAGCTTGATCGCCTCCAGCACATCCGGCCGCGAAAACGCCACACTGAACCAGTGCAGTGTGAAGCCCTTCGGCGGAAAGCTGAACGCGGCTTCCTCGGTGTTGAAGGCGTAAAGAAAGATGATCAGGATCGGGAAGTGCAGAAACACCAACCCGCCCCAGGCTGCAATGCGCAAACCCAATGAAGCCTTTTCAGAGTGCATCGAAGGCCCCCAGACGTTTGACGATGGACAGATAAACCGCGATCAACACAATTGGCACCAATGTGAACGCTGCCGCCATCGGCATGTTGCCGATCGCACCTTGCTGCGCGTACACCATGCTGCCGACGAAGTAGCCCGGCGGGCCGACCAGTTGCGGCACGATGAAATCGCCCAGGGTCAGGGAAAAGGTGAAGATCGAACCGGCCGCAATTCCGGGCACCGACAGCGGCAAGATCACCTGCATGAAGGTCTGACGCGGCTTGGCGCCAAGGTCGGCAGAAGCCTGCAACAGCGACGGCGGCAAGCGCTCCAGCGAGGCCTGAATCGGCAGAATCATGAACGGCAGCCAGATGTAGACGAACACCATGAACCGTCCCAGATGCGAGGTCGACAGGGTGCTGCCGCCCACCCCGGGAATCCCCAGAATGAACTGCAACACTGGCTCCAGTCCCAGGTGCTGGACGAACCATTGCGCGACGCCACCCTTGGCCAACAGCAACGTCCAGGCGTAGGCCTTGACGATGTAACTGGCCCACATCGGCATCATCACCGCGATGTAGAAAAACGCCTTGGTCTTGCCGGTAGTGTAGCGCGCCATGTAATAGGCAATCGGGAAGGCGACGATGGCGCTGGCGATCGACACGACGATGGCCATGCTCAGCGTGCGCAGGATGATGTCGAAGTTCGACGGCTGAAACAGCGCGGCAAAATTCGCCAGCGTCAGGTCAGGGGTGACCGCCATGGTGAAGTCGTCAAAGGTGTAGAAACCCTGCCACAGCAGCACCAGCAGCGAGCCGAGATAGATCGCGCCAAACCACAGCAGTGGCGGCACCAGCAGCAGCGACAGGTACAGATTCGGCTTGCGGTAGAGCAGGTTGGAAAACCGCCGCAGCGGCGGTGCTTGAGTCATCGCGAGCGTGCTCATTTCACACCCCGCTCGCCACAGTGTCGTGCAGCGCAATCATCGCTTCCCGCGCCCAGCGTGCGCTCAGGCGCTGGCCGGTCTGGTGCTGCGCGCTGCTGTCGATCCACTGATTGTTGGCGTGGCTGATGCTCAGGGTCTGGCCGTTTTCCAGTTTCAATTCATAGCGTGTGGCGCTGCCCTGATACTGGATGTCGTGGAGCAGACCACTGACTTCGATTTCGTGACTGGCGAGCGGGCCTTCAGCGAAACGCACGTGCTCGGGGCGAATCGAAAACGGCTGCGGATGACCGCTGATTTGTCGGGCGAGATCGCCACGAATCACATTCGAAGTGCCGACGAATTCGGCGACGAACGTGGTGGTCGGTTTCATGTACAGGTTGCGCGGGCTGTCGACCTGTTCGATGCGGCCCTTGTTGAATACAGCGACGCGATCGGACATCGACAGCGCCTCGGTCTGGTCGTGAGTGACGAAGATGAAGGTGATGCCGAGCTGGCGTTGCAGCTTCTTCAGTTCACTCTGCATCTGCTCGCGCAGTTTCAGGTCGAGCGCGCCCAACGGTTCATCGAGCAACAGCACGCGCGGGCGATTGACCAGAGCCCGGGCGAGGGCGACGCGCTGGCGTTGACCGCCGGACAACTGCACCGGTTTGCGTGCGCCATAACCACCGAGGGCGACCATGTCCAACGCCTCTTCGGCGCGCTTGTGGCGTTCGGTTTTGCTCACACCCTTGACCTTCAAACCGTAGGCGACGTTGTCCAGCACGTTCATGTGCGGGAACAGCGCGTAATCCTGGAAGACCGTGTTCACGTCGCGTTGATACGGCGGCAGACCGGCGGCTTCAGCGCCGTGAATGCGGATCGAGCCGGCGCTCGGTTGTTCGAATCCGGCGATCAGGCGCAGGCAGGTGGTCTTGCCCGAGCCGGAAGGACCGAGCATGGAAAAGAACTCGCCGTCCTGGATGTCGATGGAAACCCGGTCAACGGCCTTCACTTCGCCGAACTGCCGGGAAACGTTGGTGAACTGGACTGCAAGCGTCATGGTGCGGTGCTCCCAAAAGGCGTGGGCCGTCGCAGCGGTCCTCGCCTGGACTTCTGAAAAAACTGAATCCTGTTGCTTTTGTGGCGAGGGAGCTTGCTCCCGCTGGAGTGCGCAGCACTCCCAATTGGCCATGTGCGATTTGACTGGCAGACCGCATTGACAGGTCTTGGGGTGGCTTCGCCACCCAGCGGGAGCAAGCTCCCTCGCCACAGGTGAGCGGCTTGTCAGCGGCCGCCCATGATCGCGATGTAGTCCTGAGTCCAGCGGCTATAAGGCACGAACTTGCCGCCCTCGGCCTGCGGGGTTTTCCAGAAGGCGATCTTGTCGAATTGGTCGAAACCGTTGGTCTTGCAGCCTTCGGCGCCGAGCAGTTCGCTCTCCTTGCACGCGGCTGGTACGGCCGGCAACGAGCCGAACCACGCTGCCACGTCACCCTGGACTTTCGGCTGCAGCGACCAGTCCATCCATTTGTACGCGCAGTTCGGGTGCTTGGCCTCGGCGTGCAGCATGGTGGTGTCGGCCCAGCCGGTGGCGCCTTCTTTCGGGATGGTCGAAGCGATCGGCTGCTTCTCGTTGATCAGGCCGTTGACCTGATACGGCCAGGCGCTCGATGCCACCACACCTTCGTTCTTGAAGTCACTCATCTGTACCGTGGTGTCGTGCCAGTAGCGGTGGATCAATGGCTGCTGCGCGCGCAGCAGATCGAGCACAGCCTTGTACTGCGCTTCGGTGAGTTGATACGGATCCTTGATCCCCAGCTCAGGTTTGGCGGTCTTCAGGTACAGCGCCGCGTCGGCGATGTATATCGGGCCGTCATAGGCCTGCACGCGACCCTTGTTCGGTTTGCCATCGGGGAAATTCTGCGCGTCGAACAATACGTTCCAGCTGGTCGGCGGCGTCTTGAACACGTTGGTGTTGTACATCAGCACGTTCGGGCCCCACTGGTACGGGGTGCCGTAGGTCTGCTTGTTGACCACATACCACGGCGCATCTTTGAGGCGTGGGTCGAGGGTGCTCCAGTTCGGGATCAACGCGGTGTTGATCGGTTGCACACGCTTGCCGACGATCAACCGCAGCGAGGCATCACCGGACGCGGTCACCAGGTCGTAACCGCCCTTGGCCATCAGACTGACCATCTCGTCGGAGGTGGCGGCAGTCTTCACGTTGACCTTGCAGCCGGTTTCCTTCTCGAAACCGCTCACCCAGTCGTAGGCCTTGTCACTCTCGCCACGTTCGATGTAACCCGGCCAGGCGACAATATCCAGCTGACCTTCGCCGGCGCCGACGGCTTTCAGCGGCTCGGCAGCTTGCAGGCTGGCGCTGGCCAGAAGGGCTGTGGTGATTGCACTGAACAGTGCGGTCTTGTGCACGAACATGGTTGAACCCTCTTCTTCAAATTATGGTCGGGGCAGTTGTGAACGCGGTGAAGCCATGCCGTTTTGCGGCTTGTTATTAGCGTAGTCAGAGATGCTGGCCGTGGCGGGCCATGATGTGTCGCACCACGCTGTAGTCCTGCAGCGAATCACTGGATAAGTCTTTGCCGTATCCGGAGCGTTTCAGCCCGCCGTGGGGCATTTCGCTGACCAGCATGAAATGGCTGTTGATCCAGGTGCAGCCGTACTGCAAGCGGGCGGCGACCTGCATCGCCTTGTCCAGGTTCTGCGTCCACACCGACGAGGCGAGGCCGTATTCGGAGTCGTTGGCCCAGTCCACCGCTTGCGCGAGTTCGTCGAAGCGGGTCACGGTGACCACCGGGCCGAACACTTCGCGCTGGACGATTTCATCGCTCTGTTTGCAGCCGGCGAGCAATGTCGGTTGGTAGAAGAACCCGGCGCCGGAATGCACCGCCGCGCCGGTTACCCGTTCGATGTGCGGCTGGCCGAGGGCGCGCTCGACGAAACTGGCGACGCGGTCGCGCTGGCGGGTGCTGATCAGCGGGCCGATCTCGTTGTCGGCATCACGCTTGCCAGCGAATCGCAGGCTGCTGACCGCTGCGCCGAGCTCGGCGACCAATTTGTCGTGAATCCCGGCCTGGGCGTAGATCCGGCATGCTGCGGTGCAATCCTGCCCGGCGTTGTAATAACCGTAGGTGCGCACGCCGTCGACCACCGCCTGAATGTCGGCATCGTTGCAGACGATCACCGGGGCCTTGCCGCCGAGTTCCAGATGCGTGCGCTTGAGGGTTTTTGCAGCGGCCTGGAGGATTTTCTGCCCGGTGACGATATCGCCGGTCAGCGAGACCATGCGCACCTTGGCGTGGCCGACCAGATGGCTGCCGACGCCTTCACCGCCACCGCAGATGATGTTGATCACCCCGCGCGGCAGGATCTCGGCCAGCGCTGGCGCCAGTGCGAGGATCGACAGCGGCGTGTGTTCCGACGGCTTGAACACCAGCGTATTGCCGGCGGCGAGGGCCGGGGCGATTTTCCACGCGGCCATCATGATCGGGTAGTTCCACGGCGCAATCGACGCCACCACGCCAATCGGATCGCGGCGCACCATGCTGGTGTAACCCGGCAGGTATTCGCCGCTGAGCTGGCCGGTCTGGCAACGCACGGCGCCGGCGAAGAAACGGAACACGTCGACGGTCGCAGTCAAATCGTCCTGACGCGCCAGGTGCAGCGGCTTGCCGCAGTTCAGCGCTTCGAGGCGGGCGAGGTGATCGGCGTGTTTTTCCACCGCACTGGCGATGTCCAGCAGCAGGTTCGAACGTTGTTGCGGCGTGGTCCGTGACCATTCAGCAAAGGCGCGGTGCGCGGCGAGGATCGCGGTTTCAACCTGCTCGGTGCTGGCCTCGGCGATGTGGGTGAGGATTTCACCGGTGGCCGGGTTGAGGATCGGTTCGACAAAACCTTGCCCGGCGACCAGTTCGCCGTCGATCAGCAACGCGGTACACATCGGGGTCTGCACGCCAGCCATTTTCCGCGATCTCTTTTCTTGTGTGGTCATTGTGGCTCCCATGCCCGGGAGCCGACCGTCTTATAGATGCAGCAAGACTAGTGCGCGGCTCCGAGGTCGACAAATTCTAAATACTGAATGTGGCATTCGATTAAATAGATGGCTTGCGTCCGCCGTGGGGCTGTTCGCGGGCCACGGTCAGAAATGGATCAACCAGGGCAGGACGCGCGGTCCCTCGGCGCCAGGCCAGACCGACGTCGAGGGTCTGGTTGAGGTCGGCAATTGGCCGCGCTTCGATGATGTCGCCCTCCAGTGACCATGGGCGGTAAGTCATGTCCGGTTGAATCGAAACGCCTAGCCCTGCCGCCACCAGACTTCGCACCGCCTCGGTGGATGCGGTTCTTAGGGTGATCTTCGGTTGCAGCCCGGCGCCGCGCCACAGGCGTTGGGCGTTGCGATCCATTTCGTCGACGTTCAGTTGAATCAGCGGTTCGCGAGCGACGTCGGCGAGGTTGATGCTGTCGTGTTCCAGCAATGGATGCTGGGCCGGCAGCCACAGACGGTGCGGCGAGTGGGTCAGCACTTCGGTCTGCAGGGCGTGGCGGTCTTCAAGGTTGGAGAGAATCAGCACGCCGACATCGATTTCGCCGCTGACCAGCAAATGCTCGATGTACGGACGTTCGTCCTCCATCACCCGGATTTCCACGTTGGGATAGGCGCGCTGGAACCGCGTGAGCAGATCGGCGAGGTAATAACCGGCGACCAGACTGGTCACGCCGACGATCAACTGCCCGGCGACCTGATCGGTGCTTTGTTGCAGGCTGCGCTTGGCATTGTCCACGGTCGCCAGAATCAGATGCGCCTGGCGCAGGAACTGATGGCCTTGATGGGTCAGGGTCATGCCCTTGGCATGGCGGCTGAACAGGCTGACGCCGATTTCTTCCTCCAGTTGCTGGATCGCCAGGGTCAGGGTCGATTGGGAAATAAACGCGGTTTGCGCGGCGGCGGAGATAGAGCCGGTCTCGGCCACCGCGATGAAGTGGCGGATCTGACGCAGGGTCATCATGAGGAGGGTACCCGGTGGGCGGTTTTTATAGATTGGCCTGAGTGTATATCGTTTTTTTAGAGGGTAGCGGTGAGCGGCATGCTGCAAGTCGAAGCCCGAGCAACATCTGGAAGCACACTCGCGGGCCGGGCAGGGGCACTTTCGAACTAGGCTGAGGGCCTGATAGATCCGGATAACCCCAGTTTTGGAGGCGGAACATGAACACCCGTGGATTGCTCGATCAACTACTCAAATCCGGCCAGGAGCTGTTGCAGAACAAGGCCGGTGGCGCGCAGAACAAACCGGCGGCTGGTGGCCTGGGCGGTTTGCTCGGTGGCACTTCAGGCGCTGGTGCGCTGGGTGGCCTGCTCTCGGGGGCGGGCGGTGGTGCTCTGGCGGCCGGGGCGATGGGCCTGCTGCTCGGCAGCAAAAAGGCGCGCAAGGTCGGCGGCAAAGTTGCGGTCTACGGTGGCCTCGCGGCTCTCGGTGTGCTGGCCTACAAAGCTTATGGCAACTGGAACGCACAAAAAGGCACAGCACCGCAAACCGAACCGCAAACCCTGGATCGACTGCCACCGGCGCAAGCCGAGCAACACAGCCAGGCCATCCTCAAGGCGCTGGTCGCTGCCGCCAAAGCCGACGGTCATATCGACGACCGTGAGCGCCAGTTGATCGAAGGCGAGTTCACCAAACTCGACAACGATCAGGAGCTACAGCACTGGCTCCACGCCGAACTCAACAAACCCCTCGACCCGGCCGACGTCGCCCGCGCCGCCAGCACCCCCGAAATGGCGGCGGAAATGTACATCGCCAGCGTGATGCTGGTGGATGAGGAGAGCTTTATGGAAAAGGCGTATCTGGAGGAACTGGCGAAGCAACTGAAGCTGGAGCCGGGCTTGAAGGTCGAGCTGGAGAAGCAGGTGCGCCAGGCATCACTATAGAACTGCCTGAACACGGTACTTATGTAAGAGCTGCGGCACGCTGCGATCTTTTGATTTTCAAAGCCAACATCAAAAGATCGCAGCGTACCGCAGCTCCTACAGGGTTTTCGGCCAGACGCCGAAGCCTGCTCGCGATTGCGTTTCCAGCCTCACAACCACAGCAATGGCCGATCCAGCGCCCCCTTTTGCCGTTCCATCACTGGCACGCCAGCCCCTGATTGTCGGACAGTCCCACCCCAGAGCCTTCCCGCGAACCAAGTCGGGCCGGCCCGAGGGTTAAAAAGCGTCTTATAAATGAAACACCGCCCTCGGCTATACTCCCCGCATTTCGACTTAGGCACGAGGAATCACTGTGAAGAACTGGACGTTGCGCCAACGCATTTTGGCGAGCTTTGCGGTGATTATCGCGATCATGTTGCTGATGGTCGTCGTTTCGTATTCTCGCCTGCTGAAAATCGAAGCCAGTGAAAGCAGCGTGCGTGACGACGCGGTTCCCGGCGTCTATTACAGCTCGATGATCCGTGGCGCGTGGGTTGACAGCTATCTGCAGACCCAGGAACTGCTCGGCCTCAAGGAAGGGCAGGGCATCAGCAGCGAAGACGCGGCGGACTACAAGGCGTTCGAGACGCGCCTGCAAGAGCAGATGGCCAACTACCGCAACACCGTCACCACCGACGAAGACCGGGTCGAGTTCGCCGCGTTCGAGAAGGACCACGACACCTACATGCAGATCCAGGATCAGGTACTCGATCTGCACAAGCGCAATCTGGAAGCCGAGGCAGTCAAGCTGTTCACCGAGAAACTGACCCCGGCCTGGTACACCGGCCGCATGAAGCTCAACGACATCATCGGTGAGAACAAGAAGGTTGCCGATCAGGCCATGGCCAACATCGACGAGGCGGTAGCGGCGGCCAAGGTCAGCATGTTCGTCTCGCTGCTGGTGGCCGTGCTCGCAGCCGGTGCCTGCGGCCTGCTGCTGATGCGCGCGATCATGGCGCCGATGAACCGTATCGTGAAGATCCTCGAAATCATGCGTACCGGCGACCTGAGCAGCCGTCTCAATCTGGATCGCAAGGACGAGTTCGGCGCGGTGGAAACCGGCTTCAACGACATGATGACCGAGCTGACCTCGCTGGTGTCCCAGGCCCAGCGCTCCTCGGTGCAGGTGACCACTTCGGTGACCGAGATTGCCGCCACCTCCAAGCAGCAACAGGCCACCGCCACCGAAACCGCGGCCACCACCACCGAAATCGGCGCGACTTCGCGGGAAATCGCCGCCACCTCGCGGGATCTGGTGCGCACCATGACCGAAGTGTCCACCGCCGCCGATCAGGCCTCGGTGCTTGCCGGTTCCGGCCAGCAAGGCCTGGCGCGCATGGAAGACACCATGCACTCGGTGATGGGTGCGGCGGATCTGGTCAACGCCAAACTGGCGATCCTCAACGAGAAGGCCGGCAACATCAATCAGGTGGTGGTGACCATCGTCAAGGTCGCCGACCAGACCAACCTGCTGTCGCTCAACGCCGCCATCGAGGCCGAGAAGGCCGGTGAATATGGGCGCGGTTTTGCCGTGGTCGCCACCGAAGTACGGCGTCTGGCGGATCAGACCGCCGTCGCCACTTACGACATCGAACAAATGGTCCGCGAGATCCAGTCGGCGGTTTCTGCCGGCGTGATGGGCATGGACAAGTTTTCTGAAGAAGTGCGCCGGGGCATGGCCGAAGTGCAGCAGGTCGGCGAGCAACTGTCGCAGATCATCCATCAGGTGCAGGCGCTGGCGCCGCGGGTGTTGATGGTCAACGAAGGCATGCAGGCTCAGGCCACCGGTGCTGAACAGATCAACCATGCGCTGGTGCAGTTGGGCGACGCCAGCAGCCAGACCGTCGAGTCGCTGCGTCAGGCCAGTTTCGCCATTGACGAACTGAGCCAGGTGGCCGTCGGGCTGCGCAGCGGCGTTTCGCGATTCAAAGTCTGATGAGCGAAATCACCGCCAAACGCAGCGCTGCGCCCGTGGCGAAGCAGGCGTTGTTCCTGCTGTTTCGCATCGGCAGCGAGCGTTACGCCTTGCGCGCCACCGAGGTGGCGGAAGTGCTGCCGCGCCTGCCATTGAAGCCGATTGCCCAGGCGCCGAAGTGGGTCGCCGGGGTGTTCGCCTATCGCGGTGCGGTGGTACCGGCCATCGATCTCAGCGCGTTGACCTTTGGTCAAGCGGCCGAGGCCCGCACCAGCACCCGGCTGGTGCTGGTGCATTACCGTCCGGATGAACTGCAGCCGTCGAACTGGCTTGGGCTGATCCTTGAGCAGGCGACCGACACCCTGCGCTGCAATCCCGAAGATTTTCAGCCGTATGGTCTGGACAATCGTCAGGCGCCGTACCTCGGCCCGGTGCGCGAAGATGCCCAGGGACTGGTGCAATGGGTGCGGGTCAACGACCTGCTGGATGACGCCGTGCGCAGCCTGCTGTTCCCGGCGCCGCTTGAGGCGCAGTCATGAGCAGCGACCAGCGTTTTTTCGATTTCCTCAAGGAGCGCATCGGTCTGGATGTCACCTCGGTGGGGCCGGCGATCATCGAGCGCGCGGTGCGCCAACGCACCACGCTCTCGCAAGCGGCGCACAGCGATGAATACTGGCAACTGCTGCAAGGTTCTCGGGACGAACAGCAGGCGTTGATCGAAGCGGTGATCGTCCCCGAAACCTGGTTTTTCCGTTATCCGGAATCCTTCGCCACCCTCGGCAAACTGGCGCGCAAGCGTCTGGACCAATTGAACAACATGCGCGCGCTGCGCATCCTCAGCTTGCCGTGCTCGACCGGCGAAGAACCCTATTCGATTGCCATGGCCTTGCTCGATGCCGGTCTCAAACCGCATCAGTTCAAGATCGACGGCATGGACGTCAGCCCGCTGTCGGTGGACAAGGCGCGACGGGCTCTTTACGGCAAGAACTCGTTTCGGGGGCAGGATCTGGACTTTCGCGAGCGTCACTTCAGTGCCGAGCAGGAGGGGCATCGGGTCAACGAAACGGTGCGCGAACAGGTGCGCTTGCAGGCCGGTAATGTGCTGGATCCGACGCTGCTGGCGGGTGAGCCGCCGTTCGACTTCGTGTTCTGCCGCAACCTGCTGATCTATTTCGACCAGCCGACCCAGAAGCAAGTCTTTGAAGTGCTCAAGCGTCTGACGCACGTCGATGGCGTGTTGTTCATCGGCCCGGCCGAGGGCAGTCTGCTCGGGCGCCTGGGCATGCGTTCGATCGGCATCCCGCAGTCGTTTGCCTTCAGTCGACACGCTGAACCCATGCCCGAACCTGTGGCATTGCCGACCCCGACCCCTTTGCCGGTGCGCCAACCGCTGCGCAGTCCGCCGCCAGTACCGCCGCCGGTGCGTCCGCGGCCGTTTGCCAGCGTTGCACCGTTGCCGGTCAGCAGCAAAAGCGCCAACCCGGACGCGGCGACCTTGCTCGCCAACATCGCTGCGCTGGCCAACGAAGGCAAAAGCGCCGAGGCCCGCGCGGCATGCGAGCAGTATTTGCGCAGTCACGAACCAGTGGCGCAGGTGTTCTACTGGCTCGGTCTGCTCAGCGACGTGGCCGGCGCCGCGCTCGAAGCACAGGGTCATTACCGCAAGGCCTTGTACCTTGAACCGCAACACCCCGAAGCGTTGATGCACCTCGCCGCCTTGCTGCAGGCCCAGGGCGACAGCGCCGGTGCCAGACGATTGCAGGAACGCGCCGCGCGCAGCGGCCGCACCGCCGACAGTGAGCGTAAACGATGATCCCGTCCGACACCTTGAACGTCACCCACGAAGACGCCCGGGCCATCGATGATTGCTGGAACCGTATCGGTATTCATGGCGACAAGTCGTGCCCGTT
Source organism: Pseudomonas sp. HOU2 (assembly GCF_040729435.1). Lineage (NCBI taxonomy): Bacteria > Pseudomonadati > Pseudomonadota > Gammaproteobacteria > Pseudomonadales > Pseudomonadaceae > Pseudomonas > Pseudomonas sp. HOU2. The sequence continues at coordinate 4,548,565 of NZ_CP160398.1, forward strand.
GCTGGTCAAGCATATTCATTGCCGCAACTGCGCGGTGTATTCCGCCGCCGCCACGCGCCTGCTGGACCGTTATGCATTGCAGCAGGACGAACGCGATCCGGTCGCCGTGGCGGTCGAAACCGATGTGAAAACCCGTTCGCTGCTGATGTTCCGCCTCGGCGAAGAATGGCTGGGACTGGCGACTCGCAGTCTGGTGGAAGTGGCGCCGCTGCAGGCGATCCACTCGTTGCCGCACCAGCGCTCGAGGGCCTTGCTTGGCGTGGCGAACGTGCGCGGGGCGTTGGTCGCGTGTCTGTCGCTGGTCGAGTTGCTCGACCTGGACGGCAACGCCGCACCAGCCACTGGCGCGCGGATCATGCCGCGCATGCTGATCATCGCGGCCCACGGCGGACCGGTGGTGGTGCCGGTGGACGAAGTCGACGGCATCCATGCCATCGATGAAAAAATTCTCGACGCCGCGTCGCGTGCCGGCGGTGAACACAACAGCACGGCCAGCGCCAAATACACCCGTGGTGTCCTGCAATTTCGGGGGCGCAGCCTGCGTTGGCTGGATGAAGAACAGCTGCTGTCCGCCGTGACCCGGAGCCTCACATGACCCCCGAGCAAATGCGCGACGCCTCGCTGCTGGAGCTGTTCAGCCTCGAAGCCGAAGCCCAGACCCAGGTGCTCAGCAGCGGGCTGCTGGCGCTGGAGCGTAACCCGACTCAGGCCGACTATCTGGAATCGTGCATGCGTGCGGCGCACTCGCTCAAGGGCGCGGCGCGGATCGTCGGGATCGACAGCGGTGTCAGCGTCGCCCACGTGATGGAAGATTGCCTGGTCAGTGCCCAGGAAGGGCGGCTATTGTTGCGTCCCGAGCACATCGATGCGTTGCTGCAAGGCACCGATCTGTTGATGCGCATCGCCACGCCGGCCAATGCTCCGCAAGCGCCGGACATCGAAGCGTATGTGGCGTTGATGGGGCGCCTGCTTGACCCTTCGGCAGCGCCCGCAGTCGCGCCGCCGCCGATGGCCGAATTGCAGATGCAGGCGCCGCCTGCGCCGATTGAAAGCCCGGCGCCATCGATCGAAACACCGTTGGAAACCTCCGACCCGGCCCCGCGCAAGAACAAGCGCACCACCGAGGGTGGCGAGCGCGTGTTGCGGGTCACCGCCGAACGCCTGAACAGCCTGCTCGACCTGTCGAGTAAATCGCTGGTCGAAACCCAGCGCCTCAAACCGCATCTGGCAACCATGCAGCGCCTCAAACGCATGCAGAACAATGGTTTGCGGGCGCTGGAAAGCCTCAATGTGCACCTCAAGGAACATGCGCTGAGCCTCGAAGCCCAAGAAGCCCTGGAAGATGCGCGGCGTCTTTTGGCCGAATCCCAGCAGTTGCTCGCAGAAAAGAACGCCGAGCTCGACGAGTTCGCCTGGCAGGCCAGCCAGCGCGCGCAAGTGCTCTACGACACCGCGCTGGCCTGCCGCATGCGTCCGTTCGCCGATGTGCTCACCGGTCAGGTGCGTATGGTTCGCGACCTGGGGCGCAGTCTTGGCAAACAGGTGCGGCTGGAGATCGAAGGCGAGAAGACTCAGGTCGATCGCGACGTGCTGGAAAAGCTCGAAGCGCCGCTGACTCACTTGCTGCGCAACGCCGTTGACCACGGTATCGAAACCCCGGAACAACGCCTGCTCAAAGGCAAGTCCGAAGAAGGCCTGATCCGCCTGCGTGCTTCGCATCAGGCCGGTTTGCTGGTGCTGGAATTGAGCGATGATGGCAATGGCGTCGATCTGGAAAAGGTCCGCCGCAGCATCGTCGAGCGTCAATTGTCGCCGGCAGAAACCGCTGCACAGTTGAGCGAAGAAGAACTGCTGACCTTCCTGTTCTTGCCGGGTTTCAGCCTGCGCGACACGGTGACCGAGGTGTCCGGGCGTGGCGTCGGTCTTGATGCGGTGCAGCACATGGTGCGGCAACTGCGCGGCGCGGTGGTCCTGGAGCAGACGGCGGGCGAGGGCAGCCGCTTTCATCTGGAAGTGCCGCTGACCCTGTCGGTGGTGCGCAGTCTGGTGGTGGAAGTCGGCGAGGAGGCTTATGCGTTTCCGCTGGCGCATATCGAACGCATGTGCGATCTCGAGCCACAGGACATCGTGCAGATCGAAGGTCGCCAGCATTTCTGGCACGAGGGCCGACACGTCGGACTGGTCGCGGCCAGTCAGTTGCTGAATCGTCCGGCCAGTCAGAGCAGCGGCGAAACCCTCAAGGTCGTAGTGATTCGCGAGCGTGATGCGATCTACGGGGTGGCGGTCGAGCGTTTTGTCGGCGAGCGCACGCTGGTGGTGCTGCCGCTGGATGAGCGGCTGGGCAAGGTGCAGGACATTTCCGCCGGAGCCTTGCTCGACGATGGTTCGGTAGTGCTGATCGTCGATGTCGAAGACATGCTGCGCTCGGTGGACAAACTGCTCAACACTGGGCGTCTGGAGCGCATCGCCCGTCACGGCAATCAGGCCGCCGAAGTGGTGCGTAAACGGATTCTGGTGGTCGACGACTCGCTGACCGTGCGCGAGTTGCAACGCAAGCTGCTGCTCAATCGCGGCTACGACGTGGCAGTCGCGGTGGACGGTATGGACGGCTGGAACGCCTTGCGTTCGGAGGACTTCGATTTGCTCATCACCGACATCGACATGCCGCGCATGGACGGCATCGAACTGGTCACCCTGTTGCGCCGCGACAACCGCCTGCAATCGCTGCCGGTGATGGTGGTCTCGTACAAGGATCGTGAAGAGGACCGGCGTCGTGGACTGGACGCTGGCGCCGACTATTATTTAGCCAAGGCCAGTTTTCATGACGACGCCCTGCTTGATGCAGTGGTTGAGCTCATTGGAGGAGCGCGGGCATGAAAATCGCAATCGTCAACGACATGCCCCTGGCGGTGGAGGCTTTGCGCCGTGCGCTGGCCTTCGAGCCGGCGCATCAGGTGGTCTGGGTCGCCAACAACGGCGCCGAGGCGGTGCGTCTGTGCGCCGAAAACACGCCGGATCTGATCCTGATGGACCTGATCATGCCGGTCATGGATGGCGTCGAGGCCACGCGACGGATCATGGCCGAAACCCCGTGCGCGATCGTCATCGTCACGGTCGACCGTCAGCAGAACGTGCACCGGGTCTTCGAAGCCATGGGCCACGGCGCGCTGGATGTGGTCGATACCCCGGCCATTGGTGCGGGGAACGCGCAGGAGGCGGCGGCGCCGTTGCTGCGCAAGATCCTCAACATCGGCTGGCTGATCGGCGAGAAAACCCCGCGCGCGCGTCCGGTGCCGACGCCCCACCGCAGTTCGGCGTCGTGCAAGCGGCTGGTGGCGATCGGCTCGTCCGCCGGCGGACCGGCCGCGCTGGAAGTGCTGCTCAAGGGCCTGCCACGCCATTTCTCGGCGGCCATCGTGCTGGTGCAGCATGTGGATCAGGTGTTCGCCGCGGGCATGGCCGAATGGCTGGCCAGCGCCAGCGGCCTCGATGTACGCCTGGCCCGCGAAGGCGAGCCACCGCAGGCCGGCGCGGTACTGCTGGCCGGCACCAACCACCATATTCGTTTATTGAAAAACGGCACGCTGGCCTACACCGCCGAGCCGGTCAACGAGATCTACCGACCCTCGATCGACGTGTTTTTCGAAAGTGTCGCCAGTTATTGGAATGGCGATGCCATCGGGGTTTTATTGACCGGGATGGGACGCGACGGGGCACAAGGGCTTAAGCTCATGCGCCAGCAGGGTTATCTGACCATCGCGCAGGACCAGCAAAGCAGTGCGGTGTACGGCATGCCCAAGGCAGCAGCGGCGATCGATGCGGCCGTCGAAATCCATCCACTGGAAAAGATAGCGCCACGATTGCTGGAGGTATTCCCCAAATGAACAGGCTATTCCGCAATCCTGGCCCCCGCAGTACTCAGGTGACCGCCCATGAATGATTTACAGATCGACGACATTAAAACCGACGAAAACGCCGCCATGGTGTTGTTGGTGGACGATCAGGCGATGATCGGCGAAGCCGTGCGCCGTGGGCTGTCGAATGAAGAGAACATCGACTTCCACTTCTGCTCCGATCCGCACCAGGCCATCGCCCAGGCGGTACGGATCAAGCCGACGGTGATTCTGCAGGACCTGGTGATGCCCGGCCTCGACGGCCTGAGCCTGGTGCGCGAATACCGCAATCACCCGGCGACCAAGGACATCCCGATCATCGTGCTGTCGACCAAGGAAGACCCGCTGATCAAGAGTGCGGCGTTCTCCGCCGGGGCCAACGATTATCTGGTCAAGCTGCCGGACACCATCGAGCTGGTGGCGCGCATCCGTTACCACTCGCGCTCGTACATGACCCTGTTGCAGCGCGATGCGGCGTACCGTGCGTTGCGCGTCAGCCAGCAGCAGTTGCTCGACACCAACCTGGTGCTGCAACGGCTGATGAACTCCGATGGGCTGACCGGGCTGTCCAACCGCCGGCACTTCGACGAGTACCTGGAGCTGGAATGGCGCCGCTCGCTGCGCGACCAGAGCCAGTTGTCGTTGCTGATGATCGACGTCGATTACTTCAAGTCCTACAACGACAGCTTTGGCCACGTCGAGGGCGACGAAGCGCTGCGCAAGGTCGCCACGGCGATCCGCGACGCCAGCGCCCGACCATCGGACCTGCCGGCACGCTACGGCGGTGAAGAGTTCGCGCTGGTGCTGCCGAACACCTCACCGGGCGGCGCACGCCTGGTGGCGGAGAAGCTGCGCCAGACCGTGGCAGCGCTGAAGATTCCGCACAACACCCCGGGGGAGGGCGCGAGCCTGACCATCAGCATTGGTTTGGCGACGATGGTGCCGCAGGCGGGCAGCGATTGCCGGCTGCTGATTTCGGCGGCGGATCGTGGCCTGTACCTGGCCAAGAACAATGGCCGTAATCAGGTCGGGATCGAATAAACGCTTACCCTCACCCCAGCCCTCTCCCAAAGGGAGAGGGGGCCGACCGAGGTGTCTAGCACTGTACATCGACCTGATCGACCGAATCGATTATGGATCTTCAAGCTTGGCACTTCCGGATTCAGCAAAGCCCATTCACGTCGGCGTACCTCTCAAATATCCCCCGATCGGTCCCCTCTACCTCTGGGAGAGGGCTAGGGTGAGGGCAAAGGGTTTAATGATCCCCACACCCGCCAGACGGGCTGCCGTGACAGCCTGATTACGTTATACTCGCCGGCTTTCAAAAGTTCGCCAACGAGTGCTGCCCGTCATGGAAATCAACCCGATCCTGAACACCATCAAGGACCTGTCCGAGCGCTCCGAAACTATTCGGGGGTATCTTTGACTACGATCAAAAGCATGAGCGTCTGATCGAAGTCAATCGCGAGCTTGAAGATCCTGCAGTCTGGAACAAACCTGAATACGCCCAGGAACTGGGCCGCGAGCGAGCATCGCTGGCGCAGATCGTCGACACCCTGGATGAGCTGTCCAGCGGTCTGGCCGATTCCCGCGAGCTGCTCGACATGGCCGTTGAAGAAAACGACGAAGGCGCGGTAAACGACGTCGTTGAACTGCTTCAAGGGCTTGAAGAGTCACTGGCCAAGCTTGAATTCCGCCGCATGTTCAGCCACGAGATGGACCCGAACAACGCCTACCTGGACATCCAGGCCGGCTCCGGCGGTACCGAGGCCCAGGACTGGGCCAACATCCTGCTGCGCATGTACCTGCGCTGGGCCGACAAACGCGGTTTCGACGCGACCATCATGGAACTGTCGGCCGGTGAAGTCGCCGGTATCAAGGGCGCGACCGTGCACATCAAGGGTGAATACGCCTTTGGCTGGCTGCGCACCGAGATCGGCGTGCACCGTCTGGTACGCAAGAGCCCGTTCGACTCCGGCAACCGTCGTCACACCTCGTTCTCTGCGGTGTTCGTCTCGCCAGAGATCGACGACAAGGTCGAAATCGAAATCAACCCGGCAGACCTGCGGATCGACACCTATCGTTCCTCCGGTGCCGGTGGTCAGCACGTAAACACCACCGACTCGGCCGTACGTATCACCCACGTACCGACCAACACCGTGGTCAGCTGCCAGAACGAACGTTCCCAGCACGCCAACAAGGACACCGCCATGAAAATGCTGCGGGCCAAGTTGTACGAGCAGGAAATGCAGAAGCGCAACGCCGCTTCCCAGGCGCTGGAAGACACTAAGTCGGACATCGGCTGGGGTCACCAGATCCGTTCGTACGTGCTCGACGCGTCGCGGATCAAGGACCTGCGCACCAACATTGAACGCAGCGACTGCGACAAGGTACTCGACGGCGACATCGACGAATACCTGGAAGCCAGCCTGAAATCGGGGCTGTAAAAGACGCACACAGGATCGCTGATGCAATGCGATCCCTGTAGGAGCCAGCTCAGCTGGCGATTCCCGGGCCGCCAGGTCCGGGGGCAACGAACCTGATGGAATATCTGAAGACATGAGCGACCAACAACTCGACCCGCAAGCCCTGCAACAGGAAGAAAACTCCCTGATCGCCCTGCGCAAGGAAAAGCTGGCTGCCGAGCGCGCCAAGGGCAACGCCTTCCCGAACGACTTCCGCCGCGAAAACTACTGCGAAGACCTGCAGAAGAAATACGCGGACAAGACCAAGGAAGAGCTGGCCGAGGCTGCAATCCCGGTCAAGGTTGCCGGTCGCATCATGCTCAACCGTGGCTCGTTCATGGTGATCCAGGACATGACCGGTCGCATCCAGGTCTACGTCAACCGTAAAACCCTGTCCGAAGACACCCTGGCCGCCGTCAAGACCTGGGACATGGGCGACATCATTGCCGCCGAAGGCACCCTGGCGCGTTCCGGCAAGGGTGACCTGTACGTCGAAATGACCAACGTGCGCCTGCTGACCAAGTCGCTGCGCCCGCTGCCGGACAAGCACCACGGCCTGACCGACACCGAACAGCGCTACCGTCAGCGTTACGTTGACCTGATCGTCAACGAAGAAGTACGCCAGACCTTCCGCGTACGCTCGCAAGTGATCGCGCACATCCGCAGCTTCCTGATGAAGCGCGACTTCCTCGAAGTCGAAACGCCGATGCTGCAGACCATTCCTGGCGGCGCCGCAGCCAAGCCGTTCGAAACCCACCACAACGCGCTGGACATGGAAATGTTCCTGCGTATTGCGCCTGAGCTGTACCTCAAGCGTCTGGTGGTTGGCGGTTTCGAGAAAGTGTTCGAGATCAACCGCAACTTCCGTAACGAAGGCGTTTCGACGCGTCACAACCCTGAATTCACCATGTTGGAGTTCTACCAGGCTTACGCCGACTACGAAGACAACATGGACCTGACCGAAGAACTGTTCCGTGAACTGGCACAGCTGGTTCTGGGCAGCACCGACGTGCCGTACGGCGACAAGGTGTTCCACTTCGGCGAGCCGTTTGCCCGTCTCTCGGTGTTCGACTCGATCCTCAAGTACAACCCTGAGTTGACCGCCGATGATCTGAACGACATCGACAAGGCGCGCGCCATCGCCAAGAAGGCCGGCGCCAAGGTGCTGGGCTTCGAAGGTCTGGGCAAGTTGCAGGTGATGATTTTCGAAGAGCTGGTCGAGCACAAGCTGGAGCAGCCGCACTTCATCACCCAGTACCCGTTCGAAGTGTCGCCGCTGGCCCGTCGCAACGACGAGAACCCGAACGTCACCGATCGTTTCGAGCTGTTCATCGGCGGCCGTGAAATCGCCAACGCCTACTCCGAGTTGAACGACGCGGAAGACCAGGCCGAGCGCTTCATGGCGCAGGTGGCCGACAAGGACGCCGGCGACGACGAAGCCATGCACTACGACGCCGACTTCGTGCGGGCGCTGGAGTACGGCATGCCGCCAACGGCCGGTGAAGGTATCGGCATTGACCGTCTGGTGATGTTGCTGACCAACTCGCCGTCGATCCGCGATGTGATCCTGTTCCCGCACATGCGACCGCAAGCGTAAACGTTTCAGTTAAAAAGCCGCCTAAAACAGGCGGCTTTTTATTGCCTGTCTGGTACAAATGTATCAATTGGTTAATTTTGCAATAGCAGAGGAAGTCCAGTCGTGATGGTTGCAATCGCTCAAGAAGGTGCAGCGGGTATCGCCACTGCGGTCGCTGAAAGTGTTCAGTACCAGGGCCGCAAGGCCAGCCGACAGGGCAGTGAGCAGCGTCGACAGGACATTCTCGACGCGGCGATGCGCATTGTCGTGCGTGACGGCGTGCGCGCCGTGCGCCATCGGGCCGTGGCGGCCGAGGCCGGTGTGCCGCTGTCGGCCACCACCTATTACTTCAAGGATATCGATGACTTGCTCACCGATACCTTCGCCCAATACGTCGAACGCAGCGCGGCCTACATGGCCAAGCTGTGGATCAACAACGAAGGCCTGCTGCGCGAGATGGTCGTCAGTGGCGACGGCAGCCCCGAGTCGCGCTCGCAACTGGCGGACGATATCGCGCGGCTGATGGCCGACTATGTGCACCGGCAACTGGTCAACCGGCGCGAGCACCTGATGGCCGAGCAGGCGTTCCGCCAGGAAGCGCTGCTCAACCCGCGGCTGGCGGATCTGGTGCGCTCGCATCAGCAGATTCTGCTGCAGGGCACCTGCCAGTTGTTCCAGGTGCTGGGCTCGCGTGAACCGCAACAGGATGCCAAGGTGTTGACGGCGATTATCGGACGGATGGAATATCAGGGCCTGCTCAACGACGCCGAGCCATTGGCCGAACAGGACATGCTCGGGATTCTGACGCGGTATATGCATCTGGTCCTGGCTTCGGTCTGACTCAATACCTTGTAGGAGTGAGCCTGCTCGCGATAGCTGTCTGACATTCAACATCCCCGTTGGCTGACACTCCGCTATCGCGAGCAGGCTCACTCCTACAAGTGAAAGTGGTGATCGTCAGGGCGGGATATGTTCATAGGGAGTATTGAATGAAAGCCTGGCGTGGCGTGCTGATCGCCTTGTCGTTCCTGCTGCTCAGTGGCTGTCTGGTGACCTTCAAGGATCCGCTGCCTGCCAGTGACCCGGCGCCCAAGGGCCTGCTGGGCACGTGGGCGAGCACCAATGCCTGGGGCGAGCCGATGAACCTTGAGCTGAGCCGCGTCGGCAACGATCGCTATCAGGCCGTCACCTGGTTCAAGGCCCGGCCTCACGAGCGCGAGGCTTACCCGTTCACCGTGTCGCGCCATGGCAGTCGCTGGTACCTGTCGGCGAAAGTGCCGGCGCGTTACGGTGGCCAATACACCATCGCCGGTTTCGAACTCACCGACAAACACGAGTTGGTGGTGTACAACCTCGACCTCGAACAGATCAATCAGGCGATCAAACAGCGAGCCCTCGACGGCAAGGCTTTCCAGACTGAGGACGACGGCGACGGCGTGCAGGTCGACAGCAGCCTCGACAAGGTCTTTGCTTACCTCGACGATCCGGCCAATTCCGATGTATTCGTCGAAGCAGCGCGCTATCAGCGCCAGGCCCGCGCCAAATAATTCAGTTTTCTACAGGAGTTTCGGGTGGACGATTACCAGCAGACGATACGCACGCTGTCCGATCGCATTGTGCTGGCGCAGACGCCGATCCGCGTGCTCGATGCGGTGAAGTGGGACGAGAACATCCGCAAGGGCTTTCTCAAGGCCAAGGGCAAGGAAATGCCGGCGGTGGATCGCGACTACTACCTCAATCGGCCGCTGTCCTTCGATTCGAGCAAGGTCAAACTGGAATTCCAGAACATCGAGCGCGACATCACCCGCCAGCTCGGCCAGTTCAACCCGGTCGGGCAGATCATGCGGCGCATGTGCAAGGAATACCGCATGGTGGTGCGCATGCTCGAAGCGCGCGGCACCGAGGATTTCGGCCTGATCTCGCAAGAGCTGTACGGAGCCGCCTCCGACGCGTTCCACGCCGGCGACCCGACCCTGGCCGACCTCGGCCTGATGATGTCCGACTACCTGAACAACATCGATGGCCGTGGCGACCTGAAGGACGAGCCGAAAGTCCTCACCGCCAAGGACGCCGTGCACCTGCTGCAAACCCGTTTGAACAAGGTGTTTGGCGAGGCCGAGGAAACCATCCGGGTGTTCGAGTCCGACGGCATCGTTGCCGACGCGGCGGCGGGCGCCGACTACATCAAGATCCGCACCGACGCGCTGTTCAACGACCGCGACGTGCGCGCACTGGAAGTCCACGAAGGCCTGGTGCACGTCGGCACCACCCTCAACGGCTTGAATCAGCCGATCTGCACCTTCCTGTCCAAAGGCCCACCCTCGTCGACGGTGACCCAGGAAGGCCTGGCGATCTTGATGGAAATTATCACCTTCGCCTCCTACCCGAGTCGCCTGCGCAAACTGACCAACCGCACCCGTGCCATTCACATGGTCGAGGAGGGCGCGGACTTTCTGCAGGTGTTCGAGTTCTTCCGCGAGCAGGGCTTCGAAATGGCCGAAAGCTACGGCAATGCCAGTCGTGTTTTCCGTGGCTCGACGCCGACCGGTCTGCCATTCACCAAAGACTTGTCCTACCTCAAGGGCTTTATCATGGTTTACAACTACATTCAGTTGGCCGTGCGTAAAGGCAAGCTTGAGCAGGTGCCGCTGCTGTTCTGCGGCAAGACCACCCTGGAAGACATGCGTACCCTGCGGCAGTTGGTCGATGAAGGTCTGGTGGTGCCGCCGAAATACCTGCCGGAACAGTTCCGCGACATGAACGCGCTGTCGGCGTGGATGTGCTTCTCCAACTTCCTCAATCACTTGAGCCTGGACCGGATCGAGGCGGATTACTCCAATATCCTGTAGACCACACTCAAATCCTGTGGGAGCTGGCTTGCCAGCGATTGCATTCTGTCAGTCAATATTGATGTTGGCTGACCCACCGCTATCGCTGGCAAGTCGAATCGTCGCACCGCAGCTCCCACAGGGTTATTTGTTGACACAATTATTGTTTTCAACCCGAATTCTGCGAGGTTTCACCGGATGAGAATCCTCGGCATCCTTTGCCTGCTCCTGACCCTCGGTGGTTGCAGTTCGCTGTTGTTCTACCCCGAACCGGGCCAGATCTTCACCCCGGAAAAAGCCAAACTCGAATACCGCACCGTCACACTGGTCACGGCGGATGGCTTGAAGCTCAATGCCTGGTGGCTACCAGCCAAACCCGGCGTCGCAGTCAAAGGCACAGTCCTGCACCTGCACGGCAACGGCGGCAATCTGCCGATGCACCTCGGCGGCAGTTGGTGGTTGCCGAAAAACGGTTATCAGGTGCTGCTGGTGGATTATCGCGGCTATGGCTTGTCCGAGGGCAAACCGAGTCTGCCGGCGATCTATCAGGACATCGACGCTGCGTTCGCCTGGCTCGACAAGGCGCCAGAAGTCAAAGGCAAACCGCTGATCCTCCTCGGCCAGAGCCTCGGTGGTTCGATGGCCGTGCATTGGCTGGTGCAGCACCCCGAGCGGCAGAAGCAACTCAAGGCCTTCGTACTTGACGGTGTGCCCGCCAGTTACCGCAGCGTCGGCCAGTACGCGCTCAGCACCTCATGGCTGACCTGGCCATTCCAGGTGCCGCTGTCGTGGCTGGTGCCGGATGGTGACAGCGCGATCAACTCGATGCCGCAGCTCACGGGCGTGCCGAAACTGATCTTTCACAGCATCGATGACCCGCTGGTGCCGATGGCCAACGCCATCCGCCTGTATCAGGCTGCGCCGCCACCGCGCGTGCTGCAGCTGACCCGCGGCGGCCACGTGCAGACCTTCGGTGACCCGGTCTGGCGCCAGGTGATGCTGCGCTATCTGGAAGATCCCGAACACTTCAACGGCCTGCGCCGCCTCGGCGAGATCCCGAATTATCCGCAAGCCCCGAATTCTGAAGATGAGAGTCCGCAATGACTGAAGAACGTAACGCCATCCCGCTGATCATCACCGGTATCTGCAGCATCCTCGGCACGGTCGGGGCGCTGTGGTACTACGGCTACCTGCACTTCGCCAAACCCGAGGATGCGCTGCTGCTCAACGAATTCACCATGCTCAAGACCGTGCCGGGCGAAGACTACAAAGTCTCGCTGGACCCGGCGCCGCAAGTGGCGCAGTGCATTGATGGCGTGCTGGTGCTGTTCGACACCGAGCAGAAAGGCCTGACCGGGGTGCTGATCAATGCGCAGAAAAAAGCCGTGCGTTGCATGGGCCAGGAAACGCCGCAGAAACTTGAACCTTAAAAGCAAAAGATCGCAGCCTGCGGCAGCTCCTACAGGGAACGCATTCTCATGTAGGAGCTGCCGCAGGCTGCGATCTTTTGATCTTCAACAAAAAGCCCCGCCTGATGAGTGATCAGGCGGGGCTTTTGCGTTACCGCGTAATGCTTAGTTCGAGCTGACCGCCGAACGTGGCATCACTGGCTGGTTGTCGTTGGAAATGGTCACTTCCACACGACGGTTCATCGCACGACCCGAGACGCTGCTGTTATCAGCAACCGGGTATTCCTTGCCATAACCCTGCACCACGATGCGCGAAGGATCTACGCCCATCTTGATCAGCGCGACTTGTACCGAGGTCGCGCGACGCTCGGACAGCGACTGGTTGTACGAAGCGGCGCCAGTGCTGTCGGTGTAGCCTTCGACGATCACTTTGCGATCAGGGTTTTCCTGAAGGAATTGCGCCAGTTTGTTGATGTTCACCAGACCGCTGGATTTCAGGTCAGCCTTGTTGGTGGCGAACAGCACGTCACCGAAAGTCACCAGCGTACCGCGATCGGTCTGCTTGGCGTTCAGGCTCTGCTGCAGTTGCTTGATCTGCTGATCGCGAGCGTCCAGACGCGCCTGAGCACGTTGCGCGGCAGCGTTCTTCAGATTGTTTTCAGCGGTGCGCAGGGCGATGGTCTGCTTGGCCACTTCCACGCGCTGGTTGGTCAGGTAGGCCAGTTGGTCAACCTTGGCCGCGTCTTGCTTGTCCAGGTAAGCCTTGTCGGCCTTGTCCAGGTAGTCGCTGGCGTCCTTGGTTTCCAGGGCAGCGACTTTGCTCGCCTGTGGGTTGGCCTGCAGGCCGGCGTAGTTGGTGCGCGCCTGTTCCAGGTTCGGGTTAGGCGGAGTGGAGCAGGCAGCCAAGGCAACGCTTGCGGCCAGAAGAGCGGGGATCATCAGTTGCTTACGCATAATTTGTCGTCCTTTCTATCGATAAAAGTTTCAGCTTTGCGATTCGGGATGCGCGCTTACTGCACGGTGCGCTGACTTTCCTGACGCAGTTCCTGAACACCTTTCTGGGAATCCTTCACAGCCTGTTCGGCCTTGGCAGCCTGAGCCTTGCGTTCTGCTACGCGAGCGTCCCATTCGGCTTGCTCGGCGAGGGTGCGAGCCTGTTCATACTTCTTGTCGTGCATGGCGATTTCGGCTTGCTTGAGCTTGTCCTGAGCCTGCTTCATTTCCACTGCAGCGAACTCGGTACCACCGGCGCTGACGGCGCTGTTGACGGCCGATTGAGTCACGGCGTACTGCTCGGTCGGCGGGTTACCGGCGCAACCGGCCAGAACGAAGCTGGTACCGATAGCCAGAGCAGCCAGTTTCAGACCGCGCAGGTGGGAGAACGAGGTTTGGGTCTTCATGGTCTTCAACTCCATTGTTTAACTCCTGATAAAACCGAAAATCCATCCTGGTCGAGGAGCCGCAAGCGTCATGTGAAAGCGCGTTTTTGAAACGCTCGTTCCAGGCGTGGTTACAGCTTCCGACCGGAGGCGTTTTTCAAAAGTTCAGAAAAGATGGCCTATCGCCAAATTTTTTTTTGACCAAACGGACAAGGCTCTAAACCGGGAACTTTGGAGACGGGGAGAGGTACGCGCGGGGTAAAAGTGTACGATTTTTGAAGTTCAATGCAGCCAATGTGGGAGCGAGCTTGCTCGCGAATGCGGTGAATCAGTCGCTATCAATGTCGGCTGAAATAGCGCATTCGCGAGCAAGCTCGCTCCCACAGGTTGATCTTTGTTGTGTCAGTGCTTTTGCTTGCCGGCAGCAGTGGACAAATCCTGCAAATGCCGGCGCGACAGCGCCAGAAAACGCGGCGTCGGGCCGACATCTTCATACAGCGGATCGCCTTCTTCATCAGTCGCCACCACCGTCGAACCTTTCACATACGGCAGGCTCGCCTCGAACTCTTCGAGCGCGGCGCCGATCAGTTCGCCAAGCAGTTCTTCGGGGTGGCGTTTGGGGTACATCTCGGCAATCGCCGCCAGTCGCGCAGCGGCCTCGACGTCCAGATGAATCGTGTAGCCAGTGTCGGTCAGGCGACCCTTGGCGTTTTCTTCCCAATGCTGGGCGAGTTCACGGATTTTCATGATGACCTCATGTCACACCTGCTCATGGCAGGATCTGGTGAATGTCCGGCGGGGCCGGCGGCAAGCCGTTGTACGGCTTACTGTTGAGACTAGCTTCAGGCCGCAAGGTTTAAAGTCCCTTCGTCGTCTGCTTGTAAGAAGCGCCACAGAGCGGCACTCTCTGGGCAAAGCATTCGTTTCTGCGCCGTCCCGATTAACGCTGGAGAACTGCTGATGACCGATATTGATGCACGCTTGCGCGAGGACGTTCACCTGCTCGGTGAGCTGTTGGGCAATACCATCCGTGACCAGTACGGCGAGAAATTTCTCGACAAGATCGAGCAGATTCGCAAGGGCGCCAAGGCCGACCGCCGTGGCTCGATGGACGCCGAACTCAGCGCCAGCCTCAATCAGTTGAGCGAAGACGAACTGCTGCCGGTGGCGCGGGCGTTCAACCAGTTCCTCAACCTGGCGAACATCGCCGAGCAGTATCAATTGATTCATCGCCGCGAAGAGTCGCAACCGGCGCCGTTCGAGTCCCGCGTGCTGCCGGAACTGCTCGCCCGCCTGCGTAACGAAGGCCACAGCGCCGAATCGCTGGCGCGACAACTGGCGCGTCTGGAAATCGAACTGGTACTGACCGCGCACCCCACCGAGGTGGCGCGGCGCACCTTGATCCAGAAATACGACGCGATCGCTGCGCAACTGGCCGCGCAGGATCATCGCGACCTGACCAGCGCCGAGCGCGAACAGATTCAGAACACCCTGCAACGGCTGATCGCCGAAGCCTGGCACACCGAAGAAATCCGCCGCACCCGGCCGACCCCGGTCGACGAAGCGAAATGGGGCTTTGCGGTGATCGAACATTCGCTGTGGCAGGCGATTCCCAACCATATGCGCAAGGCCGATCAGGCGTTGTTTGCCGCCACTGGCCTGCGTTTGCCACTGGAGGCGGCGCCGATCCGCTTTGCTTCGTGGATGGGCGGCGACCGTGACGGCAACCCGAATGTCACGGCGGCGGTAACCCGCGAAGTGTTGTTGCTGGCGCGCTGGATGGCCGCCGACTTGTACCTGCGCGATGTCGATCACCTGGCCGCCGAGCTGTCGATGCAGCAGGCCAGCGACGCGCTCAAGGCCAAGGCCGGCGACAGCGCCGAACCTTACCGGGCGGTGCTCAAGCAATTGCGCGAACGCCTGCGCGCCACGCGCAACTGGGCGCATGCGTCGCTGACTGCGAGCACGCCGGCGCCGGCCGACGTGTTGCACAACAACCGCGATCTGCTCGATCCGCTGGAACTGTGTTTCAACTCGCTGCATGAGTGCGGCATGGGCGTGATTGCCGACGGGCCGTTGCTCGATTGTCTGCGCCGGGCGGTGACCTTCGGCCTGTTCCTGGTGCGCCTCGATGTGCGTCAGGATTCGACGCGACACAGCTCGGCAATGACCGAAATCACCGACTACCTCGGCCTCGGTCGCTACGAAGACTGGGACGAAGAGCAGCGCATCAGCTTCCTCACCCGAGAGTTGAGCAATCGTCGGCCCTTGCTCCCGGCGCATTTCAAACCGTCCGCCGACACTGCGGAAGTGCTCGCCACCTGCAAGGAAATTGCTGCGGCACCGGGCGCCTCGCTGGGTTCCTACGTGATCTCGATGGCGGGCGCAGCCTCCGACGTGCTGGCGGTGCAACTGCTGCTCAAAGAGTGCGGCGTACTGCGGCCGATGCGCGTGGTGCCGCTGTTCGAAACCCTCGCCGACCTCGACAACGCCGGGCCGGTGATGGAGCGGCTGTTGCTGTTGCCGGGCTACCGCGCAAGGCTGCAAGGCCCGCAGGAAGTGATGATCGGTTATTCCGACTCGGCCAAGGACGCCGGCACCACCGCGGCGGCGTGGGCGCAATATCGCGCGCAGGAGCGGCTGGTGGAGATCTGCCGCGAGCAGCAAGTCGAACTGCTGTTGTTCCATGGTCGCGGTGGCACCGTGGGCCGTGGCGGCGGTCCGGCGCACGCGGCGATCCTGTCGCAGCCGCCGGGGTCGGTGGCGGGGCGTTTCCGTACCACCGAACAGGGCGAAATGATTCGATTCAAATTCGGCCTGCCGGACATCGCCGAGCAGAACCTCAATCTGTATCTGGCCGCCGTGCTGGAAGCGACGTTGTTGCCTCCACCGCCGCCGACGCCCGAGTGGCGGCACCTGATGGATGAACTGGCCGCCGATGGCGTTGCCGCGTATCGCGCCGTGGTGCGGGAGAATCCGCAGTTCGTCGAATATTTCCGCCAGTCGACACCTGAGCAGGAGCTGGGACGCTTGCCTCTCGGCAGCCGTCCGGCCAAGCGCCGTGCCGGTGGGATCGAGAGCCTGCGGGCGATCCCGTGGATTTTCGGCTGGACTCAGACTCGTCTGATGCTGCCAGCTTGGCTTGGCTGGGAAACCGCATTGAGCAAGGCGCTGGAGCGCGGCGAGGGCGAGTTGCTCGGGCAGATGCGTGAGCAATGGCCATTTTTCCGCACGCGCATCGACATGCTGGAAATGGTCCTGGCCAAGGCCGACGCCGACATCGCGCTGTCGTACGACCAGCGTCTGGTCGAGCCGGACCTGCTGCCGTTGGGCGCGCAGTTACGCGACCTATTGTCGCAGGCGTGCGCAGTGGTACTCGGCCTGACCGGTCAGTCGCAACTGCTGGCACATAGCCCAGACACCCTGGAATTCATCCGTCTGCGCAACACCTATCTTGATCCGCTACATCTATTGCAGGCCGAGCTGTTGGCCCGATCACGGCAGCAAAATGTCGAGCAGGACAGCCCGGTGGAGCAGGCGCTGCTGGTGTCTGTGGCGGGGATTGCCGCCGGGTTGCGCAATACCGGCTAAGGTTTCTGCGCTGGCATCAGGCACCCGGTGCACAGGCCGGGTGCCGCTTTGTACACAGGCAGAAAGTGCCGTCAGGCGACAGTTAGTGATGGGGTTGCGACTTGGGTTACCGCTTCGTAAGGTCACGGCAGGCGCCGGTTTCTCCGACTTTTGGCGTCTTGTGTGGGCGCAGCCTGCTGTGTATCTTGATCAGCCTTTGGCCGTTTGTGCGGCCACGACCCGTTTTTTAAGATTGGCCCAAAGAGGCGAATCCCGTTGTTTTTTATATAAAAAATTGAGGAGCACATCGATGCGCGTCATTCTGCTGGGAGCTCCCGGGGCCGGTAAAGGTACTCAGGCTAAGTTCATCACCGAGAAATTCGGCATTCCGCAAATCTCCACCGGCGACATGCTGCGTGCTGCGGTCAAGGCCGGCACTCCGCTGGGCGTTCAAGCCAAGAGCATCATGGATGCCGGCGGCCTGGTGTCGGATGACCTGATCATCGCGCTGGTGCAGGATCGCATCGCTCAACCGGACTGCGCCAACGGCTTTCTGTTCGACGGTTTCCCGCGCACCATTCCACAGGCCGAAGCGCTGGTAACTGCCGGTGTCGAGCTGGACGCCGTGGTTGAAATCGCTGTTGAAGACGAAGAAATCGTGCAGCGTATCGCTGGTCGTCGCGTTCACGAGGCCAGTGGCCGCGTTTACCACATCGTCTACAACCCGCCGAAAGTGGCTGGCAAAGACGACGTCACCGGCGACGATCTGGTGCAGCGCAAGGACGACACTGAAGAAACCGTACGTCATCGCCTGTCGGTCTACCATTCGCAGACCAAGCCGCTGGTGGACTTCTACCAGAAGCTTTCCGCTGCCAACGGCAAGCCGAAGTACAGCCACATTCCGGGCGTTGGTTCGGTTGAAGCGATCACCGCCAAGGTGCTCGAAGCGCTGAGCTGAAAAAGCTGATCGGCTGCATCATCCACGGCCCGCTTGCGGGCCGTAGTTGTTTATACTGACGCACTTTTTCCACCACCTGTTTTGGATACATCGATGAGCACCTTGCTGGCCCTGGACACCGCGACCGAAGCTTGCTCCGTTGCCTTGCTGCATGATGGCAAGGTCACGAGCCATTACGAGGTGATCCCGCGTCTGCACGCGCAGAAGCTGCTGCCGATGATCCAGCAACTGCTGGCCGACGCCGGCACCACGCTGCAAGCGGTGGACGCCATCGCGTTCGGTCGTGGGCCGGGTGCGTTTACCGGTGTGCGGATCGCCATCGGTGTGGTGCAAGGTCTGGCGTTCGCGCTGGATCGTCCGGTGCTGCCGGTGTCCAACCTCGCCGTCCTGGCGCAACGTGCTTATCGCGAACACGGCGTGAGCCAGGTCGCGGCGGCTATCGATGCGCGGATGGATGAAGTGTATTGGGGCTGCTACCGCGAAACGGCTGGCGAGATGCGTCTGGTCGGCGTCGAGGCGGTACTGCCGCCGGAAGTGGCAGCGCTGCCCGCCGATGCCAGCGGCGAGTGGTTCGGTGCCGGGACGGGCTGGGGTTATGGCGAGCGGATTGCGGTCAACCTCACTGGCTTCGACGCCGGCATGTTGCCTCACGCCGAAGACCTGCTGGCCCTGGCGCGGTTTGCCTGGGAACGCGGCGAGTCGATCCCGGCCGATGATGCGCAACCGGTTTACCTGCGCGACAAAGTCGCCACCCCGAAGGCTCGCTGAGGCCTTACCTCTAGCGGGGACGCTTCTGTGGTGAGGGGATTTATCCCCGATGGGTCGCGAAGCGGCCCAAAAATCAGCGACTGCTTCGCAGCCGATCGGGGATAAATCCCCTCACCACAAAAGCCCTCCACAAACTCCGTGTCTTATTCCAAATTCTGCCAATCATCAGTTTCCATCCCCTCGCTTTAAACCTTTTGCGCTTTATGTGTTCTAGTTATCACTCGGCGGTTTGCTAAGTCGGTCAAGTGCCGCTAAATTGCCATCATCGATACCGAGCATGAAATTATGCGTATAGAGGGCCTTTCCTCTCAGTCCTACCCCATCAAGCGCAAGCCTCGCAAAGGCAATGTGGCGCTGGATGAATCCGTCGACGATATCGACGGCGAGCTGGAATTTCCGACTGAAGAGCAACTGGCCGCCCGCGCTGCCAAAGCCTCCGCACAACGCCTGGCCAATCTGCCCGCCCGTCAGCAAGACATGATTTATCACCGCGCCATGAGCAAAAGCGTAGCGATGGCCCTCGCCAGCTACCTGAGCACCGCCGGTTTTGTCGATTGGGATGCGGACGTGCTGGGCCTCGATCTGTACATCTGATGGATCTGCCTTACTACCTCGGTTGTCCGTCCTGGAGCGAAAACGCCTGGCGCGATTATCTGTACCCCGAAGATGCCAAGACCTCCGACTTCCTCGCTCTCTACTCCCAAGTGTTCAATGCCGTCGAAGGCAACACGACCTTCTACGCCAGCCCCTCGCCGGCCACCGTGCAGCGTTGGGCCGAGACCATGCCCGAACACTTTCGCTTCACCGCCAAGTTTCCCGGCGACATCAGCCACAGCGGTGACCTGCGCGATCAACTGACCGCCGCCGAAACCTTCGTAAATCTTCTCAGCCCGCTCGGCGAACGTGTCTCGCCGCTGTGGCTGCAACTGTCGAAAAGCTTCACCCCGCATCGACTGCCGGAGCTGACCGCGTTCATCGACGCGCTGGACCGGCCACTGGCGGTGGAAGTGCGTCACGAACAGTTCTTCGCCAAGGGCGAGAGCGAGCGTCTGCTCAATCGCCTGCTGCTGGAGCGTGGTGTGGAGCGCATCTGCCTCGATCCACGGGCGCTGTTCAGTTGCCTGTCGACCGAGTCTTCGGTGATCCACGCGCAGTCGAAAAAGCCCCGGGTGCCGACCCGCCCGGCGGCCTTCACCCAGTGCCCGCAAGTGCGCTTCATCGGCCACCCGCAGCTGGAAGCCAATGATCCGTTCCTGGTGCCTTGGGTGGCGAAAATCGCCGAATGGATCGAAGAGGGCCGCACGCCGTACATCTTCCTGCACACCGCCGACAACATTCTGGCGGCGAAGCTGGCGCAACGTTTTCACGCACAATTGATGCAACGTTTGCCTGGCCTGCCACCCTTGCCTGAGCTATACAGAGAACCCGCCGCCGAGCAACTTGGCCTGCTCTGAGGCGGATTTTTTTTCCTGCCCAGGAGCCTGCCGATGGACGCCCACGCCCTTCAAGAACAAGCCCGCAAAGCCCAGGCCTTCAAGGCCCTGCATGAAGGTGCGGGGATTTTCGTGATTCCCAACCCGTGGGATGCCGGCTCGGCGAAGATGCTCGCCAGTCTGGGCTATCAGGCGTTGGCGACCACCAGTGCCGGTTATGCGTTTTCTCAGGGTAAGGCCGACGGCGCCTTGAGCCTCGATGAGACTCTGGACAACGTCCGGGCGATTGTCGCGGCCACCGATCTGCCGGTGGCGGTGGATCTGGAAAACGGTTTCGCCGATGACCCGACCGAGTGCGCCAAAAGCCTGTTGCGTGTAGCCGAGGCGGGCGCGGTAGGCGGCTCGATCGAAGATGCCACGGGCCGTGCCGACGCACCGATCTACTGCTTCGAACACGCCGTGGCGCGCATCGAAGCCGCTGTCGCTGCGGTGCGCACGCTGCCATTTCCCTTCACCCTGACCGCTCGCGCGGAAAACTACCTGCACGGCAATCCCGATCTCAACGACACCATTCGCCGCCTGCAAGCCTTTGCCGAGGCGGGCGCCGACGTGCTGTATGCGCCGGGTTTGCGTAGCGCCGAAGAGGTGTTGGCGGTGGTGCGCGCGGTGGCGGCAAAACCGGTCAATGTGCTGATGTCCGGCGGTTTGAAACTGACGGTGCAGCAGCTTGAAGAGATGGGGGTGCGGCGCATCAGTACCGGTTCGGCCCTGGCGCTGGCGGCATTTGGCGAGTTCTTCCGCGCGGCTGAAGAGATCCAGCGGCACGGCACCTTCGGCTTTACGTCGCAGTCGATGCCGTACGCCAAGGCTAATCAGTTTTTCAAAGGCTGAGCATGGGTCGCTGGATCGCGCTGTCGCTACTGTTGATGATTGCTGGCGCCGTAGTCAGTGTCTGGCGCGGCTGGCTCGACGTGCCGGCCGAGTGGAACCCGTGGGCGCCGCTGGACGTGAAGGCCGCGCCGAACTGGCTGACCGGTTTCAAGCTGATGCGCCTGCGCGGCAATCCCGAATTATGCGCACAAGTCTTGAGCAACTCCGGTCTGCGCGTCACAGCGCAAGCCGACAGCCCCGACGCCAAGTGCCCGCTGATCGGCGCCGTGCGCGTGCAGGGCGGTGAGGTGGCGCTGAGCAGCAGCTTCCTCGCCAGTTGTCCGCTGGCGGTGGCTTACGCGATGTTTGAACGGCATACCCTGCAACCCGCCGCACAGTCTGCTTACGGGCAGAGGGTCGCGCGGCTTGATCACCTCGGCAGCTTCGCCTGTCGCAATGTCTATAACCGCGAGAGCGGGGCGCTCAGCCGCCACGCCAGTGCCGATGCGCTGGACATCGCCGGCTTCCGGCTGGCGGACGGACGCAGCATCAGCGTGCTCAAGGACTGGCCGAAACAGAATCAGGACGCACAGTTTCTGCGGCAGGTGCGCGATGGCGCCTGCGAGGCGTTCAGTGTGGTGTTGAGTCCGGATTACAACGCCGCTCACCGCAATCACTTTCATGTCGATGTCGGACGCTGGAGCGTGTGTCGCTGAGGTGTCAGGCGGCGAGGCGCAGGTTCTGCAGGACGATCGGGCGCGCCCAGCCGTTGTCGAAGTCCAGCGCCTTCTGCTGCTCGACGATTTCTTCCGGCGGGAACGGCGGATAAGGTTTTTGCAGCAGGTCGAGATCGAATTCGGCAATCGGCAGGTACAACGGTTTTTTCTGCGGTGCCGGGCCGGGCTCTGGCACCGGCTGACCATTGTTGATCACGATCGGCCGGACCCAGCTGCTGTCGAAATCCTGCTGCTCTTGCTGAGCCTTGAGTTCTTCTGGCGGGAACGGCGGGAACGGCTTGTCCAGCAGATCGGTTTCGAACTCGGCGATCGGCAGGAACAGCGGCTCCGGCGGACGCACTTCGGTCTCGACCACGTCGCACTGACGCTGCTCGACGATGTGCGCGTGCAGCTCGCTGCCCAGGGTCGGTTCTTCCGGGCTGTTCAGGTCAACCGGTGGAAAGGTGCCACAGGCCGGCACCACATCACTCGTCTGTTCGGCCATCGCCTGGGCAAAGAAATCTTGCCACAGGTGACTGACGCCGCCCAATGCTTGAGTGTTATGACGGCTGAAGTCGCCCTTGGGCGAAATGTAGCCAATCGATGTGGGAAGAATGCCTGACATTTTTTTCGGTTGACGCTCAGCTCTGGCAAAATGCGCGTTGATTGGTTTATCGGCCACTTTTTGCCGATCCTTAACTTTTTTGAGCGTGTTTTCATGATTGAGCAACCCGCGGCCTGCCGCATCCATGTCCAGGCCCTCGGCCCGACGTTTGAAGCGCAGGCCGAGCAGTGGGCCAAGCGCCTGGACCTGCCGCTGCAGGTGGACGACGGCGAGTTTGCCTTGCAGGTCGGCGAGCAGGGTCTGCAGCTGCAGCAGCTCGGTCCGGATGCACCGGGGCCGGTGCGGGTGGACTTTGTCGAGGGTGGCGCGGCGCACCGGCGTCTGTACGGCGGCGGCAGCGGGCAGATGATTGCCAAGGCGGTCGGCATCGCTCAAGGCGTGCGCCCGCGAGTGCTGGACGCCACGGCGGGGCTGGGCAAGGACGCGTTCGTGCTGGCCAGTCTGGGCTGCGAGATGAGCCTGATCGAGCGCCAGCCGCTGATCGGGGCGCTGCTGGAGGATGGTCTGGCGCGGGCGGCGGAAGATTTCGACGTGGCGCCGATTGTCGCGCGGATGAAGTTGCTCAAGGGCAACTCGATCGAAGTCATGCGCAACTGGGAGGGCGAGCCGCCGCAGGTGATCTACCTCGACCCGATGTTCCCGCATCGCGAGAAAACCGCGCTGGTGAAGAAGGAAATGCGCCTGTTCCGGCCGCTGGTCGGGGATGATCCGGATGCACCGGCATTGCTGGAGGCGGCGCTGGCATTGGCGACGCACCGGGTGGTGGTCAAGCGCCCGCGCAAGGCGCCGTGCATCGAGGGGCCGAAGCCGAGTCATGCGCTGGATGGTAAATCCAGTCGATATGACATCTACCCGAAGAAAGCGCTCAAGGGCTGAGACCGCGTCGCCTCAATCGCTGGCAAGCCAGCTCCCACAAGTTTTTGTGTCGTTCGCACAATTTGTGTTCAGCACGATCCCTGTGGGAGCTGGCTTGCCAGCGATGACGTCAGAACAGGCGCTAAAAAATCAGGGCCGATACGCCCGCATGAACAACCCCACCACCTCCTGCACATGACTCTCGGAAGCCTCTTCGCTCAGCGGCTCACCGCAGCAATATAGCAAACGAAAATTCCCCGCGCCCTTGAGCAGGCAGAAGAAATGCTCGGCCGCATTACGCGGCAGGTCGATGCTCAGCGCGCCGGTCTCGTCGATGCGTTTCAGCAGCCGCTCCATCCCTTGCACCATGCGCTCGGGACCGGCCTCGAAGAAAATCTGTGACAGCTTCGGATCCTGGGTGCCCAGCGCCATCATCAGGCGGTGCAGATTCACCGACTCGTCACTGTTGATCAGTTGATGAAAGCCTCGGGCAATGTTCAGCAACACATTTTCCACGGGGATCCCGGCGGGCAGTTCGAAGAACAGCGGCGGTAACTGCTCCTCGCATTTGGCCATCACCGCGGAGGAGAACAGCGTCTCCTTGTCGTTGAAGTGGCTGTAAACCGTCAGTTTCGACACGCCAGCCTCGGCGGCGACCGCGTCCATGCTGGTGTTGGCGTAGCCGTGACTCAGAAACAGGGTTTTCGCCGCATCGAGGATCGCCCGGCGCTTGGCCGGATCCTTCGGACGGCCCGGGCCGTTTGGAGCTGAAAGATTGTTCGACATTCTTCGCTTTTAATACTGGACTGGTGAGTTTGCTATTAATACCATACCGGCCAGTATAAATATTCCAAGCACCATTAGCGAAAGGTCCGTCACCATGTTCCGCCATGCGTTGTCGTTTGCCGTGCCAGTCAGCCTGGCTGTTTTATTGTCCGCATGCGGTCAGGAAGAGGCGACGCAAGTCAGCGTTCGACCGGCCATGGTGGTGCAGCCAGAGCCTTCGGCGCAGGCGATGGAAAGTTATCCGGGCGAAGTTCGCGCCCGCTACGAACCCGATCTGGCGTTCCGCATTGGCGGCAAAGTCAGCCGACGACTGGTCGAGGAAGGCCAGCGCGTGAAGGCTGATCAACCATTGGCCGAACTCGATCCGCAGGATGTGCGCCTGCAACTGGAAGCCACCCGCGCACAGGTCGCCGCCGCCGAAGCCAATCTGAATCTGGTGCGCGCCGAGCGTGACCGCTACAAGACGCTGATGGATCGGCAGATGGTCAGCCGTTCCGCCTACGACAACGCGGAAAACCTCTACCGCTCCGGCGAAGCCCGCCTCAAGCAGATCAAGGCCGAATTCAACGTCTCGACCAACCAGGCCAGTTACGCCGTGTTGCGTGCGCCGCAGGACGGTGTGGTGGCCAAGCGTTTGGTGGAAGTCGGGCAAGTGGTTGCCGCTGGGCAAACCGTGTTCACGCTTGCCACCGATGGCGAGCGCGAAGTGTCGATCAGCCTGCCGGAGCAGAGCTTCGGGCGATTCAAGGTCGGCCAGCCAGTCACCGTTGAACTGTGGACCCAGCAGAATCAGCGCTTCGCCGGGCAGATTCGTGAACTGTCGCCGGCAGCCGATCCGAAATCCCGCACCTTCGCCGCGCGCATCTCGTTCACCAGCGGCAAAGTCCCGGCTGAGCTAGGCCAGAGCGCCCGGGTGTTCGTGCAATCGACGGATGCCGTGCCGCTGTCGGTACCGCTCTCGGCGCTGACCGCAGAAAACGGCGCGACCTACGTCTGGGTCGTCAACGCCAACAACACCCTGAAAAAGACTCCAGTGCGTATCGGCCCGTTTGGCGAGAAAAGCGTGCCGGTGCTCGAAGGCCTGAATGCCAGCGACTGGGTAGTCGCCGCCGGGGTTCACGTATTGCTCGAAGGTCAGCAGGTGCGGCCTGTGGATCGCTCCAACCGTGTGGTCAATCTGGCGGACAAGGAGTAAGTCCCGATGCGCTTCAACCTTTCTGAATGGGCGCTGCGTAATCGCCAGATCGTACTGTTCCTGATGCTTTTGCTGGCCATCGTCGGCGCCTTGTCCTACACCAAGCTCGGCCAGAGCGAAGACCCGCCGTTCACCTTCAAGGCCATGGTCATTCAGACCCGCTGGCCGGGGGCGACTGCGCAGGAAGTCTCGCGCCAGGTCACCGAACGCATCGAAAAGAAACTGATGGAAACCGGCGAGTACGAACGCATCGTGTCGTTCTCCCGCCCGGGCGAGTCGCAGGTCACCTTCATTGCCCGCGATTCGATGCATTCCAAGGAAATCCCTGACCTCTGGTATCAGGTGCGCAAGAAGGTCAGCGACATTCGCCAGACCTTGCCGCCGGATATTCAGGGACCGTTCTTCAACGATGAATTCGGCACCACGTTCGGCAACATCTATGCGCTGACCGGCGACGGCTTCGACTACGCGGTGCTCAAGGACTACGCCGACCGCATCCAGATCCAGCTGCAACGGGTCAGGGATGTCGGCAAGGTCGATCTGCTCGGTTTGCAGGACGAGAAAATCTGGGTCGAACTGTCCAACGTCAAACTCGCCACTCTCGGTTTGCCGCTGGCGGCCGTGCAGCAAGCGCTGCAAGAGCAGAACGCGGTGTCCACCGCCGGCTTCTTCGAGACCGGCAGCGAGCGGGTGCAACTGCGGGTTTCGGGGAATTTTCAGACGGTCGAGGAGATCAAGAACTTCCCGATCCGGGTCGGTGACCGGACGTTCCGCATCTCCGATGTCGCCGATGTGCATCGCGGTTTCAACGACCCTCCGGCGCCGCGCATGCGCTTCATGGGCGAAGACGCCATTGGCCTCGCCGTAGCGATGAAGGACGGTGGCGACATTCTGGTGCTGGGCAAGGCGCTGGAAGGCGAGTTCTCGCGGCTGCAGAAAAACCTCCCGGCCGGCATGCAACTGCGCAAGGTGTCCGACCAACCGGCGGCGGTGAAAACCGGAGTCGGCGAGTTCGTCCAGGTGTTGGTCGAGGCGCTGGCGATCGTGTTGCTGGTGAGCTTCTTCTCCCTCGGCGTGCGCACCGGCATGGTCGTCGCGCTGACCATTCCGCTGGTGCTGGCGATGACCTTCGCCTGCATGTATTACCTCGGCATCGGTCTGCACAAGATCTCGCTCGGCGCGCTGGTACTGGCGCTGGGCTTGCTGGTGGACGACGCGATCATCGCCGTGGAAATGATGGCGATCAAAATGGAGCAGGGTTTCGACCGGATCAAGGCCGCGAGTTATGCCTGGACCAGCACCGCGTTCCCGATGCTCACCGGCACGCTGATCACCGCCGCGGGTTTTCTGCCGATCGCCACCGCACAGTCCGGCACCGGTGAATACACCCGTTCGATCTTTCAGGTAGTGACCATCGCGTTGCTCGCCTCATGGGTGGCGGCGGTGATGTTCGTGCCGTATCTGGGGGAAAAACTCCTGCCGGATCTGGCGAAAATTCATGCAGCCAAACACGGTACGGCTGACGGCCAGGCGGACCCTTATGGCACGCCGTTCTATCAACGGGTGCGACGTCTGGTGGAGTGGTGCGTGGCGCACCGCAAAACCGTGATTGTGCTGACAGTGGGGCTGTTCATCGCGTCGGTGATGCTTTTCCGGTTCGTCCCGCAGCAGTTTTTCCCGGCCTCCAATCGACTGGAGTTGATGGTCGATCTGAAACTCGCTGAAGGGGCATCGCTGGCCAACACCACGGCCGAGGTCAAACGCCTGGAAGCGCTGCTCAAGGATCACGCCGGCATCGATAACTATGTAGCGTATGTCGGCACCGGTTCGCCGCGCTTCTACCTGCCGCTGGATCAACAACTGCCGGCGGCGAGCTTCGCCCAGTTTGTGGTATTGGCGAAAAACATCGAGGAGCGCGAGACCCTGCGCACCTGGTTGATCGAGACCCTTAACGAGCAATTCCCGACTCTGCGTTCGCGGGTCACGCGTCTGGAAAACGGTCCGCCGGTAGGCTATCCGGTGCAGTTTCGCGTTACCGGTGAACACATCGAGGAAGTCCGCGCGCTGGCGCGCAAAGTGGCGGCCAAGGTGCACGAGAACCCGCACGTGGTCAATGTGCATCTGGATTGGGAAGAGCCGAGCAAGGTGGTGTACCTGAACATCGATCAAGACCGTGCCCGGGCGCTTGGTGTGAGCACGGCCAATCTGGCGAAATTCCTCCAGAGTTCGCTGACCGGCTCGAGTGTCAGCCAGTACCGCGAGGACAACGAGTTGATCGAGATTCTGCTGCGCGGCACGGTGCATGAGCGCACCGAGTTGTCGTTGCTGCCGAGTCTGGCGGTGCCGACCGATAACGGTCGCAGTGTGGCGCTGTCGCAGATTGCCACGCTGGAGTACGGGTTTGAGGAAGGGATCATCTGGCACCGTAATCGTCTGCCGACCGTGACAGTGCGTGCCGATATTTACGGCAAGGAGCAGCCGGCGACGCTGGTGAAGCAGATCGAGCCGACGCTGGATCCGGTGCGTGCCGAATTGCCTGACGGGTATCTGCTGGAGGTTGGCGGCACGGTAGAGGATTCGGAGCGTGGGCAGAAGTCGGTGAATGCCGGGGTGCCGATGTTCATCGTGGTGGTGCTGACGCTGCTGATGGTGCAACTGCGCAGTTTCTCGCGCACGGCGATGGTGTTTCTGACGGCGCCGCTGGGGTTGATCGGGGTGGTGTTGTTTCTGATGGTGTTTCGTCAGCCGTTCGGGTTTGTGGCGATGCTGGGGACGATCGCGCTGTCGGGGATGATCATGCGTAACTCGGTGATTCTGGTGGATCAGATCGAGCAGGATATTGCTTCTGGTCTCAAGCCTTGGCAGGCGATTATCGAGGCGACGGTGCGGCGGTTTCGGCCGATCGTTTTGACGGCTTTGGCGGCGGTGTTGGCGATGATTCCTTTGTCGCGCAGTGTGTTTTTCGGGCCGATGGCGGTGGCGATCATGGGGGGGTTGATTGTGGCTACGGCGTTGACGCTTTTGTTTTTGCCTGCTTTGTATGCGGCCTGGTTCCGGGTGCGTCGGGAGGGGTGAGGCTTTTTTGGACTTGGCGGCCTTTGGGCCGACCAGGTTCCTGGGGTTTTGGGTGTATATCCGTTGCTTCGGGTGGTGCCACTGGCGGTTTCGCCCTTACGGCGACTCCCTTTGGCAAACGCCCCAAAGGAAGCAAAGGTCTTGGCCCCGGCGTACGGCCCTCGCTTAGGCTCGGGTTCCTTCGTTGCGGGGCTCATCCGGGGGCATCGCCTCCGGTTTGCTTCGCTGCACCTCCTCTCGATGTGTTTGGCTGCGCCAAACGGTCGCTGCGCTCCCACCCCCGGATAAACCCCTCCACTCAGCCTGCCGAAGGGGCCGGCACGGCAAGATCAAGAGCTTTCGGCGAGCTGACACTCGGCCATTTGAGTGGTGAAAAGCATGCGGTTTGTCTGGACTGCTTTGCTTTTCTGTGGGAGCTGGCTTGCCAGCGATGGCGGCCTGACAGCCGACCAATCTCCAACTGCCTGCACCCAACCCCCACTGTAGGAGTGAGCCTGCTCGCGATGGCGGCCTAGTAGCCGACCAATCTCCAACTGCCTGCACCCAACCCCACTGTAGGAGTGAGCCTGCTCGCGATGGCGGCCTGACAGCCGACCAATCTCCCACTGACCGCAGCCAATCCCACTGTGGGAGCTGGCTTGCCAGCGATGGCGGCCTGACAGCCGACCAATCTCCAACTGCCTGCACTCAATCCAACTGTGGGAGCGAGCTTGCTCGCGAAGAGGCCCGCCCAGCCATCCAACCTCTTTGGTTTGTTTAAAAATGTTCCAGATAACCAGAACCTTCCCACAAGGTTTTCAGGTTGCCCGTCGGAAGCGCGATCTCTAGCCTGAGTCTGTCGCTGCCAATTCAGCGACCGGGTCTGCAAGCCCGCCGATAGTTTGTTAGGTGCTGATCAGCGCCCCTATAATCGTGGCGCTTTTTAGTGGCCATCGTTTTATGGTGGCTGTGTGCGGGATACCTTTGGGTATGCCGAGGGCCTAACAACTCGGTCTTGCAGACCCGTGCACAGCTGCCACCCGTCATCTGCAAGTGATGGTGGTAGCTCCACTTGAATAGTTAGGAGTTCCACCATGTTCAAACACACCCCAAATCCCCCCGAATCCGAATCCGAACCCGAAACCACCCCCGAACGGCCAACCGATCCCGTCTCGCCCTACGCCTTCCTCGACTCGCGCAAGCTCCACGACGCAGCCCTGCGTGCGCTCGATCACTACCTCCTGCCCCAGCCTGAAAAACAGCCCAAACCCGTCACTCAGCCCAGCACAATTTTCACTGTCCTTCCCGAAGTCGATTCCGAAACCCTGCTGGCCCATGCCTGTGAAACGCTGGCCTCGGCCAATGTCATGGCCAGTGAGTTGGCGTTTACCCTGAGCGGCCCGGCGTGCAGTCAGCTTCTCGGTATTCAGCAGATGATTTCGCTCGCTGAGCTGTCGGTTAACCGCGTCCTCGATCAAGTCGATCCGCAAAGCTGACCCACAATAAAAAACCCGCTGACCTTCACAGGTTCAGCGGGCTTTTTCGTGCAGCGGCAAGAATTACAAAGTGCCGAACACCTTCTTCGCCAGACCCGTCGCTGCAGCAGCGGGATTCTTGCGGATGGTTTCTTCCTGTTTGCCGATCATTTCGAACAGGCCATTGAGCGCTTGTTCGGTGACGTAGTTTTCGACGTTGGCGCTTTTCGCATCCACCACGCCGAGGGTCGCGGCCTGGCCGGCGAAGGCGTTGTACTTTTGCGCTACGCCGACCTTGTCGGTGGCTTGTTTGACGATGGGCAGGAACTTGGCGCGGATCTGTTCGCGGCTGGTCTTGTCCAGGTATTGGGTGGCCGAGTCGGTGCCGCCGCTGAGGATGCCTTTGGCGTCGGCCACGGTCATTTTTTTCACGGCGTCGACGAGGATCGGTTGGGCCTGGGTCACGGCGCTTTCTGCGGCCTTGTTCATGGCGGTTTCGAGTTCGTCGACTTGGGCACCCATGCCGAAGGCTTTCATCTTGCCGGCGACTTTGCCGAGTTTGCCCGGCAGTTCGATTTTCACCTCCGGGTTGTTGCTGAAACCGCCCGGGGTGCCGAGTTGTTTGACGGCGATTTGCGCGCCTTGGGTCAGGGCGTCCTTGAGGCCGCCGGTGGCGTCTTGTTGCGAGAGGTCGCTGAGCGACAGTGCCAGAGCGCTGGCAGAGATCATCAGGCCCGCGCACAGGCCGGCGAGGCGAAGGGTAGGGCGGAACATGGCGGCTTCCTTGAAAGACAATTAGCGAATCGCGTCGACGCGGATTTTCAGCGGCTGCGGATCGTTGCCGTCCAGTTGCACGGCGTGATTCTCGGTGGTGATGAACATCAGCTCGCCGTTGACTTCAATGCGCGCGCTGACCGAGTAGCGGTGACCGGGTTTGACCTGGGCCGGATCGTAACTCAAGTGGAACGGCAGCGGCACCTGACCTTTGACCGGGCCTTTCTGTTCGTCGAGGACCACCGCCGGGGCGTCGGCCAGCGACACGTCCTGCAGGCTCACGCTCAGCGTCGCGCTCGGTGGCAGGGCGATGCGTTGCAGGTAGAACACTTCGCCGTCGAGGCCGACTTTGCCGGCGGGGGTGGTCGACTGGCAGGCGCTCAACAGGGTGGCTGCGGCGAGAAGGGTGAGTTTTTTCATCGGGACCTCTGAGACTTTTGCGCCGGAAGAATCCCGGCGCCGAAGCAAATCTAGCGGATTTTGGCGCCAGCGTCAGTGAACAAACGTAAGGGCTTTTCCAGCCACTGCATTAATTTCTGAAACGACAGCGCGCTTGTATTGGGCACCGCGGGAACCAGCTCTACTTGTTCAGGCGAAATCTTGAGACGTTGATGGTAGCGGTTTTCAATACCTGTCAGTGCATAGCGCTTACCGGGTACAACGCGGTCAGGATCATATTTCAGATAAAACCCGGAGACTGACTGTTCGTCCTGTTTGACACTGACCAGCTCAACGTCGGGAGACTCTGCTTCATGCAGACTGATGGTGACCGCTTCTTCTGGCGCAACAACCTCTGCCTCTTGAGCTTCGACATACAGAAGCCCGATCGGGCTCAGGTGCAAGGTCTGACGGTGGGGAGTGTTGTTGACAGTAACAAAATAGTCCTGCTCGATCAGCAGGGGTATTTGGTCATGAAGGATCTGCACATTGACTTGGTACCTGACGCCTACATCGCCGTAGTGATGAGGGAAGTCAAATTTCCAGCCGGCGTCGTAGATCGAAGCACGGTGCCAGTCCTTGATGTTAATAGGCGATTGGGAATTGAATACTTTGACGCTGACAATGGTTTCATTGACACCATCGGCAGGTGCGCGGAATTCGGGTGGTAGACGGAAGTCCAGGATTACTGCAGAAGTTTCTTCGATTAACAGGCTCATCTCGATATCCGTATCTTGATTGGTGGATTGAGCCTATTAATCCATGAATCAACTAACGAGGCCATTGAAGTGTGCGCCCGTTAGTTGTCAGCAAGTTTCAGACTTGTGGTGTATCCGCTGTTTCGGCGGCATCTTCACTGCGGTGCAAAGCCACCTGACGAATCGACAGACGAATTTCCGCCGGCAACACGCGTTTGGCCGCGCCTTCGGCCAGTTCGCCGAGCAGTTCGTGGTAGCTCAACTTGCCGGCTTCGTCGCGGCGCAGGACGTCGAGGTCAAGCAGGGTCTGGATGAAGTGACGGAACAGGCTCTTGTCGAAGAACTCCGGGGCGTTCAAACCGTGCAGGATCGACAGGCGCTGGGCCATGACCGTGCACAGGTCTTCCAGCTCTTCGGCGCTGATGCTGTGCTGGCCGCTGTTGAGCAGCAGGGACACCGTCATGTAGAAGCGCTGCAGGGTCTGGGCGATGCTTTTCGACAACAGGGTCAGCAGCACGAAATGCCGCGAGCTTGGCGCCGGACGCATATACACGTCCTTCTCGAAACGCAGCAGGCCTTGCTCGACAAACGCTTCCAGCCATTGGTCGACCACGCCGTCCAGTTCGTCCAGGCTCCAGCGAATGAATAGCTCCGCCTGCAGGTACGGATACAGCGCACGGGTGTAGCGCAGGATCTGTTCGCGACTCATGCGCGAGGTGCTCTGGAAGAAGCTCGCCAAGAGCGCCGGCAGGGCGAATATGTGCAGCACGTTGTTGCGGTAGTAGGTCATCAGGACGGCGTTCTGCTCGTCCAGATACAGAATCTTGCCCAGCGCATCGTTCTGCTCGGACAGCAGATCCATGTCCTTCACATGCTCGATCAGCGCGCGACCATCGCCTTCCGGCAACGTGGTGTGTGGCGAATACGGGACTTTGCGCAGCAGCGCCAGATACAGGTCCAGCACCCGCGCCATGGCCCGATCGTCCAGTGCCAGGCGGGTGGTCGAGAGCAGCGCCAGCGCCACCAGATTGACCGGGTTGATCGCCGCGGCTTCGTTCAAGTGCTGCGCGACTTTTTCGCCGAGTCGGTTGGTGGTCTCGTTGAGCCATGCCGGTTTGTATTGCGGGCCGAGCTCCTGCTGGCGCCAGTCTGGCTGTTCGCTGTCGAGAAATTCCGCCAGTTTGATCGGCTCGCCGAAGTTCACCGCGACCTGACCGAAGCGTTGCTTGAGCGCACCGATGACTTTGAAAATGTCGAAGATCGACTCTTTCTTCTTGCTCGCGCCACGCAGTTCGCCGAGGTAGGTCCGGCCTTCCAGCACGCGCTCGTAACCGATGTACACCGGCACGAACACGATCGGCATCCGCGACGAACGCAGGAAGCTGCGCATCGTGATCGCGAGCATCCCGGTTTTCGGTTGCAGCATGCGCCCGGTGCGCGAGCGGCCGCCCTCGACGAAGTATTCGACCGGGAAACCTTTGGTAAACAGGGTGTGCAGGTATTCGTTGAACACCGAGGTGTACAGCGGATTGCCCTTGAACGTGCGGCGCATGAAGAACGCGCCACCACGGCGCAGCAGGCTGCCGATCACCGGCATGTTGAGGTTGATTCCGGCGGCGATGTGCGGCGGGGTCAGGCCGTTGCGAAACAGCAAGTACGACAGCAGCAGGTAGTCGATGTGGCTGCGGTGGCACGGCACGTAGATCACTTCGTGACCCTGGGCGACCTTCTGCACGCCTTCGATGTGGTTGACCTTGATCCCGTCGTAAATCTTGTTCCAGAACCAGCTCAGCACCACTTCGAGGAAACGGATCGCGGTGTAGGTGTAGTCCGAGGCGATCTCGTTACCGTAGCGCAGGGCCTGGGCCTTGGCTTTTTCCGGGGAGATGTTTTCGCGTTCGGCTTCGTCGAGGATCGCCTGCTTGACCAGTGGCTGGTTGAGCAGCCCCTTGACCAGATTGCGCCGGTGCGAGATGTCCGGGCCGATCACGGCGGCTTTGAGGTTGCGAAAGTGCACGCGCAGGATGCGCTGGGCCATGCGCACGGTGCGTTCGTGGCCCTTGTTGTGCTCGATCAGTTCGCGCAGGTGAATCGGCGCGGAGAACTGCACGCGAGTCTTGCGCCCCAGAACGATGATGCTCAGCAGCCGGCGCAGGCGCCCGGTGACCGCCCAGCTGTCGGCAAACAGCAACTTCCACGGACTGTTTTCGCTGTCCGGCGACTGGCCCCAGAACACGCTGACCGGAATGATCTGCGCGTCTTCGGCAGCGTTCTGGGTCAGGGCGCTGACCAGACGGGTCAGGGTCGGCGGTGCGCCGCGCTTGTCCTGCCGGCCAAGCCAGTCCGGGTCCGGCGTCAGATAGAAAAACGCCGCCGGTTCGATCAACGGTCCCACCGACACCGGCAGCACCGGACGCGGCAGACCGGCCTTGGTGCACTCGGTGTCGACCACCGCCAGATCGGTGAGCGAAGGGTTTTGCAGGACGTAGAACACCGGACGACTGCGGTCGAGGTTGAGGGTGAACGACGACTGGTTGATCGTCTCCGAGCGAACCCAGAGGTACAACAGTCGGCGCAAGGTGCCAAACACAAGACGGCGGAACGGGGAACGGGTCATACGGCTTCTGCGTGAGTGAATAAAACCGAGCGTTTGCTCGGGCGGTCGACAGTTTGCCGTATTCACCGAAAATCGGCAAAAAAGCGGCGAAGTAATCTCCTGTTGAGACTTTTTGCGCCTGTCATATACTCGGCAATCTGTCGCCGGGGCCCTTTTATGGACGTCGGACGCAGGCTGACGTTCCGCAAAGGCTTTCCTGCGAAAAGCCTGTTCAATAATAAAAAAGGAGTATGAACAGATGGCAACACGTGAAACCGGCAATGTGAAGTGGTTCAACGACGCCAAGGGCTATGGCTTCATCCAGCGCGACGACGGGGTGGACGTGTTCGTGCACTACCGCGCGATCCGCGGTGAAGGGCATCGCTCGCTGACTGAAGGTCAGCAGGTTGAGTATGCGGTGGTGACGGGGGAGAAGGGATTGCAGGCTGAAGACGTGGTCGGATTGTAAACCGCACTCTTCGGATCCTCAGAAAACACTGTGGGAGCGGGCTTGCCCGCGAAAGCGGTTTGTCAGCCACCTCTATTTTGGATGTGCCGCCGCCTTCGCGGGCAAGCCCGCTCCCACAGGTTTTGTGTACGGCTTTGTTATGCAGTTTTCCAGGTGATCTCTTCTTCACCGTCGGCGCTGATGCGAATCCAGCGATCAGCCGTTTCCTCACCTTCTTCCTCGACCCACGTGCCCGGTGCGCAACGCACCTCGACGTTCAGCGCGGCAAAGGCTGCACGGGCGCAGGCGATGTCGTCGTCCCATGGAGTCGCATCGCTTTCCAGGTACAGGCTGTTCCACTTGCCCACGGCTTTCGGCAACCAGGTCACCGGGATGTTGCCGGCCTTGCACTTGTAGGTCTGACCTTTCTGTACCCAGTCGCTGCACGGGCCCAGAGCCTCACCGAGCCAGGCGGAAATCGCCTTGTGGTCGACGTCGGCGTCTTTCAGGTAAATCTCGATATCCGGTTGGCGCATGGATGTCCTCACTGCGGGTCTGAAAAATCCATTCGCGGATTTAGCCGGCCCCGGGCACTTGCCCGAGACCAAAAGTTATTGAAGAACGAAATAATCGTAGCGCATCGATACGGTGGTCACGAACGGCTCGGCCTGTTCGATCACGGCGGCGCGGCGTTCGGCACTGGCGCGCCAGCCGTGGGGCGTCATCGCCAGCAGGTTGGCGCGATCCTCGGGCTTGTACAGCGTCAGTTTGAATTCCAGAGTTTCGCTGTGCGCCAGCGCCATGCCTTCCGGCACCAGGGCCAGATGCTTGTCGTCGGTGTATTCGCGCACTTCGTCGTACAGGCGTTCGCGCAGTTCCATCAGGTGGCCGCTGGTCGGGCCGACCTTCATCAGGCCGCCGCCGGCGCTGAGCAGACGCTTGGCCTCTTCCCAGTCCAGCGGACTGAAAACGCTGGCGAGAAACTGGCAACTGCCCGACGCCAACGGCACGCGGGCCATGCTGGCGATCAACCAGGTGATTGCCGGGTTGCGTTTGCAGGCGCGTTTCACCGCCTCGCGGGAGATGTCCAGCGCGTAGCCATCGGCGTCCGGCAGGGCCTCGGCGATCTGTGCGGTGTAGTAACCCTCACCGCAACCGATATCAACCCAGCGTGCCGGCGCATAACTCGCCGCCAGCTCGGCCAGACGCTTGGCCACCGGCGCGTAATGCCCGGCATTCAGGAAGTCGCGGCGCGCCTCGACCATCGCCTGGTTGTCGCCAGGGTCACGGCTGTTCTTGTGCTGCACCGGCAACAGGTTCAGGTAACCCTGACGTGCGCGGTCGAAGCGGTGGCCGGCGGGGCAGACCACGCCGTTGTCGACGCTGTTCAGCGGTTCACAGCAGATCGGGCACGCGAGCATCAGGCGAGCAACTTGATCAGGGTCTGGTAGTAGATCTCGGTCAGTACGTCGAGATCGGCCGCCAGCACACGCTCGTTGACCTGGTGAATGGTCGCGTTGACCGGGCCCAGTTCAACCACTTGCGTGCCCATGGTGGCGATGAAACGACCATCGGAGGTACCGCCACTGGTGGACGCCTTGGTCTCGCGACCGGTGATGTCCTTGATGCTCGACGACACCGCGTCGAGCAGCGCGCCCGGTTCGGTGAGGAACGGCAGGCCGGACAGCGCCCAGTCGATGTGCCAGTCCAGATCGTGTTTGTCGAGGATGTCGGCCACGCGTTTCTGCAGGCCTTCGACGGTGGATTCGGTAGAGAAACGGAAGTTGAACACCGCCACCAGATCACCCGGGATCACGTTGGTCGCGCCTGTGCCGGAGTTGAGGTTGGAAATCTGGAAACTGGTCGGCGGGAAGAAATCGTTGCCATGATCCCAGTGCTCGGCGGCCAGTTCGGCCAAGGCCGGGGCGGCGAGGTGGATCGGGTTCTTCGCCAGGTGCGGGTAGGCCACGTGACCCTGCACACCGCGCACGGTGAGCTTGGCGCCCAACGAGCCGCGACGACCGTTTTTCACCACATCACCGACCAGCGTGGTGCTCGACGGTTCGCCGACGATGCACCAGTCCAGACGTTCCTTGCGCGCGACCAGACGTTCTACCACAGCCTTGGTGCCGTGGTGCGCCGGGCCTTCTTCGTCGCTGGTGATCAGGAACGCGACCTTGCCCTTGTGATTCGGGTAGTCGGCGACAAAACGCTCGGCGGCCACGGTCATCGACGCCAGGCTGCCTTTCATGTCCGCTGCGCCACGGCCGCAGAGCATGCCGTGTTCGTCGATGACGGCGTTGAACGGGTCAATCTGCCAGGCGGTCACCGGACCAGTCGGCACCACGTCG
Source organism: Pseudomonas sp. HOU2 (assembly GCF_040729435.1). Classification (NCBI taxonomy): domain Bacteria; kingdom Pseudomonadati; phylum Pseudomonadota; class Gammaproteobacteria; order Pseudomonadales; family Pseudomonadaceae; genus Pseudomonas; species Pseudomonas sp. HOU2. Next base: position 4,585,725 of record NZ_CP160398.1, read on the forward strand.
GTATGGCCGGCGAAGCACAGCACCGGGCCGTCGTTGTTGCCATGGGTCGCCCAGAAGTTATCCACATCTTCGATGCGCATCGGCTCGAGGGTGAAACCGGCATCGCCCAGGCGCTGCATCATCTGCTTCTGGCAATCGGCGTCGACCGGCGTCACGGACGGACGGCGGATCAGGTCGATGGCGAGTTGGAGGGTCGGCGAAAGGTCGGCGTGGGCCGTCATGGGAAACTCCGGGAGCTTGAAATTGGGCTGGGGCCACTGTGGGAGCGAGCTTGCTCGCGAAAGCGGTTGTATCAGGCAACTTAAGGGTTGAATGTTACAAAGCCTTCGCGAGCAAGCTCGCTCCCACAGGGATTGGGTTCGGTCGGTTACACCGCGTATCACGCCAAGCCCCGCAAAATGGCGGTTATCTTAAAGCAAAACGGCGACCATTGGCCGCCGTTTAGTGCATCGTCGAGGAATTAGACGACAGGCGCCGGCTCAGGCGCAGCGGCCGGTTTTGGCAACGACGACAAGAACGCCATGATCAGCGCCGCGACGTACGGCAGCGACTGCACCAGCAGCATGACCACCCAGAAACGCATGTCATTGCTCGGAATGCCCTGCACCAGGTAGATCCCCAGCGCCGCGCCCCACAACAGCAGCATGATGAACAGCTCTTCGCGTGCTTCGGAAATCGCTACCCAGAAGCCGTGGTTGTCAGCGTTTTTCGGTGTGCGGAAGAACGGAATGCTGCTGGTGAAGAAACCGTACAGCACCGCTTTGGCGATGGTGTGCGACAACGCCAGTCCGGCCAGTGCCGCGCAGAACGCATCCTTGAGGTTCACGCCGACGGCGCGACGGTAGAGGAAGATGATCTTGCCGACCTTGAACACGAACAGCGCCAATGGCGGGATGGCGAAAATCAGCAGCGGCGGATCGACCCGTTGCGGCACGATGATCATCGCCGCCGACCACAGCAGGGCGCCGACGGTGAAGAAGATGTTCATGCCGTCCGCGACCCACGGCAGCCAGCCGGCGAGGAAGTGGTAACGCTGGCCACGGGTCAGCTCGGTGTCCTTGCCGCGCAGCAGGCTGCGGGTGTGGCGCTTGATGATCTGGATTGCGCCGTAGGCCCAGCGGAAACGCTGCTTCTTGAAGTCGATGAAGGTGTCCGGCATCAGGCCCTTGCCGTAGCTGTCGTGGTAATACGCCGCCGACAGGCCTTTTTCGAACACGCGCAGGCCGAGCTCGGCGTCTTCACAGATGCACCAGTCGGCCCAGCCCAGTTCTTCCAGAACCGAACGGCGGGTCATGGTCATGGTGCCGTGCTGGATGATCGCGTCACGGTCGTTGCGGGTGACCATGCCGATGTGGAAGAAGCCTTTGTACTCGGCGTAGCAGAGCTTCTTGAAGGTGCTTTCGTTCTGGTCGCGATAATCCTGCGGCGACTGCACCACGGCGATTTTCGGATCGGCGAAGTGCGGCACCATGTGCTTGAGCCAGTTCGGGTGCACGCAGTAGTCGGAGTCGATCACCGCGATGACTTCGGCGTCCTTGGCGGTGTGCGGAATCAGGTAGTTCAGCGCGCCGCCCTTGAACCCGGCCAGGGGCGATACGTGGAAGAACTTGAAACGCGGGCCGAGGGTTGCGCAGTAGTCACGCACCGGCTCCCACACGGCCGGGTCCTTGGTGTTGTTGTCGATGATCAGGACTTCATAGTCCGGGTAATCGAGAGCGGCCAGGGCGTCGAGGGTCTGTTTGACCATGTCCGGCGGTTCGTTGTAGCAGGGCACGTGAATCGACACTTTCGGGCGATAGCTGGAGTCGCCCACCACCGGCAGGAATTCACGCCGACGCTTGTGAATCCACACCGCTTCGGCCAGTTCGTGGGCCTCGGTCAGCAGCACGATGAACACCCCGAGCGCACCGAGCGCCAGCAGGAAACCCACCGTCAGGCTGAACCACGTGCTGTATTGCTGGCTGTAGTCATAGCCGATCCACACCAGCACCGAGCCGCAAAGGAACGCGATAAAGGTCAGGAAGGTACGGCCACGCTGGCGCAGGGCCGAGCCGTCGATCATCAGCAGGGTCAGCGACAGCAGCGCCAGCACCACCGAACCGATGGCCAGCACGCGCCATTGCGGGATGGCGACGACCGGACCTTCGAAGTTGAATTTCTGCTGGCGTGCGGCATTGAACACGCCCCAGTAGGCGCCCACTGAACCTTCGTCACTGGCCTTCCACGGCTGGTCGAAGGCTTCGATCACGAAATAGTTGAAGCCCTGACGGTTAAGCTTGTTGACCAGCGTGCGCAGGTAGATCGCCTGATCCGCCGGCGACGCATCGGCGCCACCACGCATGCGACCGTTGCTCGGCCAGCCGACTTCGGACAGCAGCAACGGTTTTTTCGGGAACAGCTTTTTCAGGTCGCGGGCGCGGTCGAAAACAAACTGCCCGGCCTTGTCCACCGGAATGAATTCCCAGTACGGCAGCACGTGCGCGGCGATCAGGTCGACGTGCTTGGCCAGTTGCGGGTATTTTTCCCAGATATGCCACTGTTCCGAGGTCGTGACCGGTACTTTCACCGCTGCGCGAACACGATCCAGCAGGACGATCAGTGCCTCGGGAGTGATCTCCTCTCGAAACAATGCTTCGTTACCAACCACCACGCGAACAACACTGCGCGAAGAGTTCGCCAGTTCGATGGCTTTCGCGATCTCGCGCTCGTTGCGTTCCTGATCGGGGCTGATCCAGATCCCGAGGGTCACGCGCAGACCGAACTCTTCCGCCAGCTTCGGGATGTCCTGCAGCGAACCGTCGACCGAGTAGATGCGGATGTTGTCCGTCAGCTTGCTCATGATCTCCAGGTCGCGACGCATTTCATCGTCAGTCGGATACTGATCCCTCTGTGGGAATTGTCCCTGCTGAAATGGCGAATAGGAGAAACCGGAGATCTGCTCCGGCCAGTTGGGCGCGGAGACCGGGCGGTTGATCAGCGCCCAGAAACCGGTGAACAGGGCGGCGATTGCCAGAACCACCACCAGGTTGAGACCAAATTTACGCGATGACATAGCTATTTCGGGTTCCAAAGGCTGTGGAACGAAGGAACGGTTCGGCTTACGCCAAAAGGGCGCGAATCCTACACCGGCAGTTCACTGGTCGTACACCGGACAAGGAAATGCCCGACGTTGGGCAGTCCAACCTGATTTAAGTTCTTTAGTAACAGCTTGTAAGAGAAAACTTTGTTGTTCAGTTATAGCAATTCCCGGTGGCGAGGGAGCTTGCTCCCGCTGGGACTGCGAAGCAGGCCGCTTTTTGAGGGCCGCTTCGCGACCCGGCGGGAGCAAGCTCCCTCGCCACAAAGGTTGTGTGAAAACGGCTGTGGTTGCCGTTCATAGCGTCAAAGATGCTCTTGGCCGCCGACGGCCCTATAATGCGCGCCGGTTTTTGGGGTAATGGTCATGAGTACAGAAGATCCGCGGTTTGCAGGCATCGCCCGTTTGTATGGCATCGAGGGCCTCGAGCGCCTGCGTGCGGCCCATGTGGCGATTGTCGGCGTCGGTGGCGTCGGTTCCTGGGCGGCGGAAGCCATGGCCCGCTGTGGCGTGGGCGAAATTTCGCTGTTCGATCTGGACGACGTCTGCGTCAGCAACGCCAACCGTCAGTTGCATGCGCTGGACAGTACCGTCGGCAAACCCAAGGTCGAGGTGATGGCCGAGCGTCTGCGCGGGATCAACCCGGATTGCACGGTGCATGCGGTGGCGGATTTCGTCACCCGCGACACCATGGCCGAGTACATCACGCCGAACATCGACTGCGTGATCGACTGCATCGACGCGGTCAACGCCAAGGCTGCACTGATCGCCTGGTGCAAACGCCGCAAGATCCAGATCATCACCACCGGCGGTGCTGGCGGGCAGATCGATCCGACGCTGATTCAGGTCTGCGACCTCAACCGTACCTTCAACGATCCACTGGCCTCGAAAGTGCGTTCGACGTTGCGTCGCGACTATGGCTTCTCGCGCACCGTGACCCGTCATTACAGCGTGCCGTGCGTGTTTTCCACCGAACAGCTGCGCTATCCGAAACCGGACGGCAGCATCTGTTTGCAGAAGAGTTTTGTCGGCGATGGCGTGAAGCTCGACTGCGCCGGCGGGTTTGGCGCGGTGATGATGGTGACGGCGACGTTCGGCATGGTCGCGGCGACCAAGGCAGTGGACAAGATTGTGGCGGGTGTGCGGCGGCCGGCGGATCGGGTCAAGCCTCAGGTCTGATCTGTGAGGCTGATGACCTCATCGCTGGCAAGCCAGCTCCCACAATTCCCTTGTAGGAGCTGCCGCAGGCTGCGATCTTTTGATCCTGATTTTTAAAAAGCAAGATCAAAAGATCGCAGCCTGCGGCAGCTCCTACAGGGTGGTGGCCAGTTCATTCATGCGCTTGAGCACGGCATTCAAGCCATTGCTGCGCGAAGGCGACAACTGCCGCGAAAGTCCCAACTGATTGAACCACTCGGGCAAATCCACCTGCCGCAACTCGGCAGCGCTCAACCCGTTGACCCGCAACAGCAGCAACGCCACCAACCCACGAATCATCCGCGCATCGCTGGCAGCGCTGAACTGCCAGTGGCCGTCCTGCAATTCCCCCACCAGCCACATCTGACTCTCACAGCCATGCACCCGGTTGGCCTCGCATTTGTCCGCGTCATCCAGCGGCGGCAGACGATCGCCAAACTGCATCAGCAACCGCGCCCGTTGTTCCCAACCGGCGGCATTCTGAAAAGTCAGCAACGCTTCGGCGGCGGCCAGCGGCAGGCTCATCGCAACAACTCCAGGGCCTGATCCAGCGCTTCGAAGAAACGCTCCAGATCCTCGGAATCGTTGTACAGCGCCAGCGACACACGGATCGCGCCCGCCAGTTCGAAACTTTTCAGCAACGGCATTGCGCAATGATGCCCGGCGCGCACGGCGATGCCTTGCTCGGTCAGCAGGTGCGCCAGATCGGCGTTGTGCACACCTTCGACAACAAAACTCGCCAGCGCCAGTTGCGGCTTGCCCAGCAGGCGAATGCCGTTGCGCGCGGCCAGGCCTTGCAGCAGGTAGGCGTGCAGCGACGCTTCGTGGGCCGACACCGCGTCCTGATCCAGCCCGGCCAGATAGTCGAGGGTCGCGCCGAGGCCGATCACGCTGGCAATCGGCGGCGTACCCGCCTCGAAACCCAGCGGGGCAGGGCGGAAGCGTGAATCGTGATAATTGGCTTCCAGCACCATTTCGCCGCCGAACTGCCACGGCTGCAGTTGCTCAAGCGCCTTGTTGCGTCCGAACAGCACGCCGAGGCCATCGGGGCCGTACAGCTTGTGGCTGGAAAACACATAGAAGTCGCAACCCAGCGCCTGCACGTCGTGGCGACCGTGCACCACACCTTGGGCGCCATCGACCACGCTCAGCGCGTTGTGCGCCTTGGCCATCGCCAACAGCGCCGGCAACGGTTGCCAGGCACCGAGCACGTTGGACAGCTGACTGACCGCCAGCAAGCGAGTGCGCGGGGTGATCAGACGCACAGCCGCACCGAGGTCGATCACGCCGTCGGCGTCCAGCGGCAGGATCACCAGTTTCAGCTCGCGACGCTGTGCCAGTTGCTGCCACGGCAGCAAGTTGGCGTGATGCTCCAGGGCGCTGATGACAATTTCATCGCCCGGGTGGAAAAGATGTTCCAGGCCATAGGCCAGGAGATTCAGCGCACTGGTGGCGCCATGGGTGAAGATGATCTGCCCGCTGTCACCGGCATTCAGCCACTGGGCAACCTTGAGCCGACTGTCTTCGAACGCCTGCGTCGCGTGGGCGCCGGGCAGATGCTGCGCACGATGCACATTGGCCGCGCCGTTGGCGTAGTAATGCGTCAGTGCGTCGAGCAGGGCCTGGGGTTTTTGCGTGGTGGCGGCGTTGTCCAGATAGGTCTGGTCTTGCCGTTGCAGGGCGGCGATGGCCGGAAAGTCGGCGCGCCACGGGGAGGGAATCATCATCTGTTCAGCCCTGTGAACTTGGGCGGGGTGTACGCCAGACTTGTAGGAGTGAGCCTGCTCGCGATAGCGTCCGCAAGGACGCCAAAAGCATCGCGAGCAGGCTCACTCCTACAATGGGTCGTCTAAACGCTTAGTTGTGAGCGTGCAGCGCTTCGTTCAGCTCGATCGCCGATTTGTGGGTCTTGCACTCCACGGCACCGGTTTCCGAGTTGCGACGGAACAGCAGGTCGGTCTGACCGGCCAGCTCACGCGCCTTCACAACCTTGACCAGGTTGTTGTGCTCGTCGAGCAGCGCGACTTTGGTGCCGGCGGTCACGTACAGGCCCGACTCGACGGTGTTGCGGTCGCCCAACGGGATACCGATGCCGGCGTTGGCGCCGATCAGGCAGCCTTCGCCGACCTTGATCACGATGTTGCCGCCACCCGACAGGGTGCCCATGGTCGAGCAACCGCCGCCCAGGTCCGAACCCTTGCCGACGAATACGCCAGCGGAAACGCGGCCTTCGATCATCCCCGGGCCTTCGGTGCCGGCGTTGAAGTTGATGAAACCTTCGTGCATCACGGTGGTGCCTTCGCCCACGTACGCACCCAGACGCAGACGTGCCGCGTCAGCGATACGCACACCGGCCGGTACCACGTAGTCGGTCATTTTCGGGAACTTGTCCACCGAGAACACTTCCAGCAGCTCGCCACGCAGACGCGCTTCCAGTTGCAGTTCGGCCAGTTCGCTCAGGTCGATCGCGCCCTGGCTGGTCCAGGCCACGTTCGGCAGCAGCGGGAAGATCCCGGCCAGGCTAACGCCGTGCGGCTTGACCAGACGATGGGACAGCAGGTGCAGCTTGAGGTACGCCTCTGGCGTCGAGGTCAGCTGTGCGTCTTCGGCCAGCAGGGTGGCGACCAGCGGCTTGTGGCTCTCGGCCAGACGGGTCAGCAGTTTGCCTTGAACGGCGTCGATGCCTTTGACCGCTTCAGCCAGTTGCGCAGCCTGCGCGGTGGTGAAGGTGATGGCCTGGTTGCCTTCGGTGTAGCCGAGGATCGGCGCAACGGCGGCGACCAGTTCGGCCGACGGGTTGAGCAGTGGCTGGGCGTAGAACACTTCCAGCCACGCGCCTTGACGGTTCTGAGTGCCGACACCAAAGGCGATGCTGAACAGAGAGTTGGACATGTGAATACCTCTAGCAATAAGTGACGGGCTGCTTACTTGAGTGCGGCCGCGTAGATGTCTGGCTTGAAGCCAATCAGGGTTCGGTCACCGAGATCGAGCACTGGGCGCTTGATCATCGAGGGTTGAGTGAGCATCAGTTCGATGGCTTTCGACTGGTCGAGATCGGCTTTACGTTCGTCGTCGAGTTTGCGAAAGGTCGTGCCTGCACGGTTCAACACCGTTTGCCAGCCGTGCTCGTCACACCATTGGGTCAGGTGCTCACGGTCGATACCGGCGGTTTTGTAGTCGTGGAAGTCGTAGCTGACAGCGTGTTCATCGAGCCAGGTGCGCGCCTTCTTCATGGTGTCGCAGGCTTTGATGCCGAAAAGGTGCAACGTTTTACTTGAAACGGTCAAGGAATCGCCCCCTTTACAGGTGCTGGAAAAAAATGGTGTCGGATTATGCCATGACCAAAGCGTTTCGCGGCGCCCGGCTTCATTTGGCAATGCAAAACCCTGTGGGAGCGAGCTTGCTCGCGAAGGGGCCGTGTCAGTCAAAATCTCTGTTAATGACAAACCGTATTCGCGAGCAAGCTCGCTCCCACATTGGAATGGCGTTGCGGGCGTGCGACATAGGTGCAAACGCCAGACGCATGCTAAGCGGCTAATATGGCAGTTCAACGCTGTCGATTGTCTGAGATTTCCGCTTTATGCAAACCGCTTACACCGTCCTGATCCTGCTGATGCTGGTCAGCGTCTCGCGTCTGGTAGGACGGGTCATCCCGCTGCCGCTGCCTCTCGTGCAAATCGCCGCCGGCGCCTTGCTGGCCTGGCCGACATTGGGCCTGCACGTAGCGCTGGACCCCGAACTGTTCCTGTTTCTGTTCCTGCCGCCACTGCTGTTTTCCGACGGCTGGCGCATGCCCAAGCGCGAGTTCTGGCACCTGCGCGGGCCGATCCTGACGCTGGCGGTCGGCCTGGTGCTGTTCACCGTGGTCGGCGCCGGGTACTTCATTCACTGGCTGCTGCCGAGCATTCCGCTGCCGGTGGCCTTCGCGCTGGCCGCCGTGCTGTCGCCGACCGACGCCGTGGCGGTCTCGGCGATCTCGCAGAACCGCTTGCCGACGCCGCTGATGCACATCCTGCAAGGCGAGGCGCTGATGAACGATGCGTCGGGTCTGGTGACGTTCAAGTTTGCCTTGGTGGCGGCGGTGACCGGGGTGTTCTCGCTGGCCAATGCCAGCCTGACGTTCGTGCTGGTGGCGGTCGGGGGCTTGGCCGTCGGCGTCGCGCTGAGCTGGCTGGTCGGGCGCTTGCGCGCGTGGATGATCGCCCGGGGCTGGGACGATCCGGCCACCCACGTGGTGTTCATGTTGCTGCTGCCGTTCGCCGCCTATGTATTGGCCGAGCGACTGGGTGCCTCGGGCATTCTTTCGGCTGTCGCGGCGGGGATGATGCAGAGCTGGCTCGATCTGCTGCCGCGGCAGACCAGCACCCGGCTGCTCAATCGCAGCGTCTGGTCATTGCTCGAATTTGCCTTCAACGGTTTGATTTTTCTGCTGCTGGGCCTGCAACTGCCGGACATCATCAAAGCCGTGGTCAGTCACGAACCCACGCTGTGGCCGACGCTGCTCTATCGCGGCCTCGACGTGGTGGCGATTTTCCTCGCATTGGTGCTGTTGCGCTTTGTCTGGGTGCAAAGCATCTGGCGCTTGTCAGTGCTGTTGCGCCGTTTGCGCGGCAAGGGCGACCTGACGCAAGTGCCAACCGCGCGATCCTGCTGGCTGTTGACCGTTGGCGGGGTGCGCGGGGCGGTGACGCTGGCCGGTGTGATGTCGGTGCCGATGTTGATGGGCAGCGAGGCGTTCCCCGAGCGTGATCTGCTGATCTTCATCGCCGCCGGGGTGATTCTGTTGTCGCTGATTTGTGCCTGCATCGCCTTGCCGTTGCTGCTGCGCGGCATCGAGAAAAGCCCGGACGACAAGCGTCGTCAGGAAGTGCGCGATGCCTGGCGCAAGACCGCCGAGGCGGCGATCCATGCGCTGGAAACCGAAGAGGTCGCGCCGCAGGATGCCGCCCAAGCCGCGCTCTCGGCGGAACTCAAGGCACGGATCATGTCCGAGTATCGCCATCAACTCGAGGTGTTCAACGATTCTGCAGAGGCGCAGGCGCTGGCGTTCCAGATGGACCTGCTCGAACGCCGTCTGCGGCTCAAGGCGCTGCGTGCGCAGCGCCTTGAGCTCTATAGTCTCAGCCGTCAGCACCAGATCGGGGATGACGTGTTGCGCGAAGTATTGGCAGACCTGGATTTAAGCGAAGCGAATCTGGGACAGGTCAAATAGCTGTTCGCTGTCGGATGATCTTACTGACTTGTTGCTGCCGGATAGGGATAAGCGTTCGCCATGAAGGCTTTATCCTTGTCGCTCAAACTGAAATTTAAAAGGTTCTGGAAGTCGCCTTGTGTCCAGGACTGATAAATGACGTAGTGCATGATCGATTTTCGGTCGTACTCCGAATAAATGCTCGCGCTGGGATCTGCACGATCCAGATACCATTGGTGCAGTCTTTTACGCGTCTCTCTGCCTTGAGCGTCATCATCTTCCGGATTTTCGGTGATGCCATGCAGCGCGTAGATGGCTGGTTTGTCCCAGGGAATATCTGCCACGGGATTGGTCTGCTCATGCTCCGCGCCCAGCATATGACCGAACTCATGCATGACATTGGCGGCAAAGTAACGTGGCAGGCTCGGATGCGGCCAGAGTTTCATGGTCGGCTCATCGGGATATAACAGGGCATCCGTACCTATCCGAGAGGAAAACGTTCCTTCTTCACTGAGTATGCGGATGTCGCCTGCTTCACCCTCGACGAAATCGAACCTCAGGTTGATGTGCGGCAACCAGTTGCTGGCAGCGGCGATGGCCGCATCCTTGAATGCCTGCGTGCCGTTGAGGAAGGCGATGCGCAGTGTGCTGCCAGGCGTCCAGAATTTTGCCGGATTGTTCTTGGCCCACATTTTATTGAATCTCCCGCGTGCACTTGATGTTGCGGCAGTCAAGTGTGTGTTCGGGTTTTTTGCTTGGCTGAAGCCGTGTCAGGTACATAATTGAACATCCATGTTTTCAATTTTGAAATTTGACTTTTCGAGTTGTTTGTTATTTTCGACAAGTCATTTGAGTGGGGAGTTAGTAGCAGAGCTTGAGTAGGTAAATTGATTGTGTAAGGTTTTTATGGCGGATTACCGTGCCAGCAGCACTGGCACGGAAAGTCCTGATTCAACGTGGGTAAATCAAGCGCATGAGCTCTTTGTCTTTCTCACTGATTTCACGGTTTATCGGGTTTGCCCAATTGCCAAGTGTCAAGTTGTTGGAAATCGGATGGTGCATGATGGATTTTCGATCGTACGGTAAATAAAGTGCGTCGGCATCGTTAAAAGGGGTGAATATGTTGTCGTCAACTTGGCCTGGCGACAAAGGATGTAACGGTCTGTTCTGGTAGTAGTTGTAAACATTTTCTTTGTTCCAGGGGATTTGCGCCTTGGGGTGCTGGTGTTCGTGCATTGCGCCCAGTGCGTGGCCAAACTCATGCGTGACGACGGTCTCGAAGTCTTCGTGTTCGGGGTCGATGCCAAGCCACATGGTTGGCGTGTCAGGAAACATCTCCAGTGCGTCGGTGCCCAGAAATGAACTGTTCCCAACGCCCTCTGTGGAAATTCGGATGTGACCCTCTGCGCCCTCGACGAACTCAAATTTCAAACTGATATAAGGAAGCCAGCGTTCGGCGGCGGCAATGATTTTCTTTTTGTGTTCCGGAGTTGGATTGTCCATGAACGCTATTTTCAGGGTGGATCGGCTTGGCCAGGTTTTGGAGTAGTGCACTAAAGCACGTTTTTTTCGGCTGTTTCCGAGACTCTTGGCTTTTGCCTCTTTAGGCGGCTCCTGAAGTGTGCAGTATTGAAAACTATCCATATTTTTGTTTTCTTCCTTGATTTGTTTTAGTTGTTTTTTGCGCATGCAAAAGAACACTGCGCAAGATTAAGCTTTGGGCAGTGTCTGGAATAGTCGTAAAGTGGTTTTAAATGTAACTTGGGGATGTGTCCGTGCCAGATCACTGGCACGGATATTAGAAAGTTAGTGTTGGCGGGTAATGAAGTCGCGAATCCGTTCTGCTGCTTCAACACATTCAGCCAACGGTGCAACCAGCGCCATCCGCACTCGGCCTGCGCCTGGATTGACACCGTCTGCTTCGCGCGACAGATACGAGCCTGGCACCACGGTCACGTGTTCCTGTTCGAACAAGTCGCGACAGAATGCGGCATCGTCACCGGCCACGTTCGGCCACAGGTAGAAGCTGCCGTCCGGACGCTGCACGTCCATCACCGGGCTGAGGATCGCCAGAACGGCGTCGAACTTCTCGCGATACAGCGCGCGGTTGGCGCGAACGTGCACTTCGTCATTCCAGGCGGCGACGCTGGCCAGTTGGGTTTGCACTGGCATCGCGCAGCCATGGTAAGTGCGGTACAGCAGGAAGCCCTTGAGAACGTCGGCGTCGCCCGCGACGAAACCGGAGCGCAGACCCGGCAGGTTCGAACGTTTGGACAGGCTGTGGAACACCACGCAACGCTTGAAGTCCTTGCGGCCCAGCTCGACGCAGGCGCTGAGCAGGCCCGGCGGCGGGGTCTGTTCGTCGAAGTACAGTTCGCTGTAGCACTCGTCGGCGGCGATCACGAAGTCGTATTCGTCGGCCAGAGCGATGAGTTTTTTCAGTACATCGACCGGGATCAGTGCGCCCGTCGGGTTGCCTGGCGAGCACAGAAACAGGATCTGGCAGCGTTTCCAGATCTCTGGAGTCACGGCGTCGAAATCCGGGTTGAAGCCGTTTTCGTCCAGGCACGGCAGGTAGTGCGGCTTGGCCCCGGCGAGGAACGCTGCACCTTCGTAGATCTGATAGAACGGGTTCGGGCTGACTACCAGCGCATCGTCACCCCGATTGACCACGGTCTGGGTGAAGGCGAACAGCGCTTCGCGGGTACCGTTGACCGGCAGCACATTGCGCGCCGGATCAATCCAGCCGCTCGGCACGCCGAAGCGACGTTCACACCAGCCGGCGATGGCTTCGCGCAGGGCCGGGATGCCGAGGGTGGTCGGATACACCGCCATTTGATCCAGATTGTTCGCCAGCGCTTCGGCGACAAAGCTTGGCGAGCGGTGTTTCGGCTCGCCGATCGACAGGGCGATCGGGCGTTTGTCCGGGTTCGGGGTCACAGTGCCAAGCAAGGCACGGAGCTTTTCGAACGGGTAGGGCTGGAGCTGGTTCAGAGCGTTGTTCATGGGGGCCTCGTTCAATGTGGAGAGAACTCCGTGGCGAGGGGATTTATCCCCGATCGGCTGCGCAGCAGTCGCAAAACCATCGCGTGCGGTGTAGCGGATACACCGCGATTGCAGGTTTTTGGGACCGCTTCGCAACCCATCGGGGATAAATCCCCTCACCACAAAAGCCCCGGGCAGCTATATCTGCCTCCACAGGGATAGTTTGTTAATTCAAATACTGATGCGCGAAAGCTTGATATCCGGTTCCTGATTGACGCTCAGTTGCTCGACGATTGCATCCTGCAGGCGGCTGCACAGCAGCGGGTCGGAGAGCGGCTGGTTGTGGGCGTCGGTGATGAAGAACACGTCTTCCACCCGTTCGCCCAAGGTCGCAATCTTGGCGTTCTGCAGCGACAGGTCGAATTCGAGGAAGATCCCGCCGATGCGTGCCAGCAAACCCGGGCGATCCGGTGCCGTCAGTTCCAGCACCGTCACCGGACGCTGGGCGTCGTTGTGGATCGTCACCTGCGGCGCAAAGGCGAAGTGCTTGAGCTGGCGCGGCACCCGGCGCTGGATGATCGTCGGGTAGTCGTCAGGGTTGCGCAGGGCTTCGGTCAGGCCGTCGCGGATCTGTTTGATCCGGGTCGGGTTGTCACCGATGGATTCACCGTCGTTGTCGAGCACGATGTAGGTATCGAGGGTGAACTGGCTGCTCGAGGTGATGACCCGGGCGTCGTGAATGTTCAGGTTGAGCTGGTCCATCGCGGCCACAGTCACCGCGAAAAAGTCGTGCTGGTCGGGGGCATAAATGAAGATCTGCGTGCCACCCTCGAACTCGCGCTGGGTGGTTTCCTTGATCAGCACCAGCGGGCCGCCATCGGCCGGCTGCTGCAGGATCGCGTCACTGTGCCAAGCCACATCGCCGGCGGTGTGACGCAGGAAATAGTCATCACCCAACTGTGCCCACAACTGCTCGACGTCATCCGGGTCGGTACCGCCGCGCACCAGGATGTCCAGTGCCGCGCTCTGGGTCTGGCGAATCTGCTCTTCGCGATCGACCGGGTTTTCCAGGCCTCGGCGCAGGGCACGCTTGGTCTCGGTGTAGAGCTGGCGCAACAGGCTGGCGCGCCATGAGTTCCACAGGGTCGGGTTGGTCGCGTTGATGTCGGCCACGGTCAGCACGTACAGGTAGTCCAGACGGGTTTCGTCGCTGACGATTTGCGCGAAGTCGTGGATCACCTGGGGATCGGAGAGATCCTTGCGCTGCGCGGTGGTCGACATCACCAGATGGTTCTGCACCAGCCAGACGATCAGGCGGCTGTCCCACAGCGGCAACTGATGGCGTTGGCAGAACGCTTCGGCATCGACCGCGCCGATGTCCGAGTGATCGCCATGCCGGCCTTTGCCGATGTCGTGGTACAGACCGGCCATGTAGATCAGTTCGGGCTTGGGCAGTTTGGCCATGAGCTTGGCGGCCAACGGGAATTTTTCCGACACCTGGGTGTACTGCAACTTACGCAGGTGTTTGATCAGGTTCAGCGTGTGCGCATCGACCGTATAGATGTGGAACAGGTCATGCTGCATCTGCCCGACGATGAAACCGAACTCCGGCAGGTAGCGCCCGAGGATGCCGTAGCGGTTCATCCGCCGCAGGTTGCGGTGGATGCCGATCTTGCATTTGAACAGCTCGATGAACAGGCTGGTGTTGCGGATATCGTTGCGGAAATTGTCGTCGATCAGGTGCCGGTTTTCGCGCAGCAGACGAATGGTGTCGGCGCGCACGCCTTTGATTTCCGGCTGCTGGGCCATCAGCACGAAGATCTCGAGCATGGCGAACGGCGTGCGGCGGAACACGTTGTCGTTGCGCGCTTCGATGTAGCCGTCGTGCAACTGGAAGCGCGAATTGATTGGCTGCGGCGGCGCTTCGTCTTCCGGGGCGAGGATGACTTCCTCGAAATGCTGGATGATCAGGTCGCTGAGCTGGGCGATGCTCATCACCACGCGGAAGTACTGCTGCATGAAGTTTTCGACCGCCTGTTTGGCGTCGTCGCCTTCAAAACCGAGCAGGCCGGCGATGGTCCGTTGATGATCGAACAACAGGCGGTCTTCGGAGCGCCCGGCGAGCATGTGCAGGGCGTAACGCACTTTCCAGAGGAATTCCTGGGAGGACGCCAACAGGGCGTTTTCGCTCTCGACCAGGAAACCTTCGCCGGCCAGAGCGCGCAGGTTCAGGGTGCCGTACTGACGCCGGGCCACCCACAGAATCGTCTGAATATCCCGCAGGCCGCCGGGCGAGCCTTTGACGTTGGGTTCCAGGTTGTATTCGGTGTCGTTGTACTTGTGGTGACGGGCCTTTTGCTCGGCGCGCTTGGCCAGGAAAAACTCCTTGGCCGGCCACATGTGGGCCGTGCTGGTGACATCGAGCATGCGCTGGCGCAGACGCTCGGGGCCGCAGATGGTGCGGCTTTCCATCAGGTTGGTGACCACGGTCAGGTCGGCGCGGGCCTCTTCGGCGCATTCGTCGACCGAGCGCACGCTCTGACCGACTTCCAGGCCGATATCCCACAGCAGCGTCAGAAAACGCTCGATGGAATCGCGGAAGACTTCGTGATCGGCGCTGTCGAGCAGGATCAGCAGGTCGATGTCGGAATAGGGGTGCAACTCACCCCGGCCGTAGCCGCCGACCGCGACCAGCGCGATATCGGCGTCTTCGCTCCAGTTGAACTGCTCCCAGGCCTTTTGCAGGATGTTGTCGACGAACCACGCCCGGTCTTCGATCAGCCGGCGGATGTCGCGGCCACTGCGAAAGCGCGTGTCGAGGACCTCGCGAGCCTGGCGGATCGCCTTCTTGAACGCCGCGATGGGACTCGCTTTCAGGGCCAGTTCAGCCTGGAACTGGCCGCGGTCGAAGAGTTCGGGATCCACCTGCGGCATCGATTGGCTTTCCTTCTATAAGGCTGGGAGCGTTCTTGGGATCAGGCCGAGACGCGCGGGATGGTGTCGTCGGCGCGCAGGGTGAAGATCTCGTAGCCGGTGTCGGTCACCAGCAGGGTGTGTTCCCACTGCGCCGAGAGCTTGCGGTCCTTGGTGATCGCGGTCCAGCCGTCGCCCAGTACCTTGGTGTCGGCCTTGCCCTGGTTGATCATCGGCTCGATGGTGAAGGTCATGCCGGCCTTCAGTTCCATGCCGGTGCCGGCACGGCCGTAATGCAGGATCTGTGGCTCTTCGTGGAACACCTTGCCGATGCCGTGGCCGCAGAATTCGCGAACCACCGAGAAGCCGTTCTTTTCCGCGTGCTTCTGGATGATTTCACCGATGTCGCCGAGGCGGCAGCCAGGCTTGACGATTTCGATCGCCTTGTACATGCATTCCTGGGTGACCTGCGACAGGCGCTCGGCCCAGACCGGCACTTCGCCGACGTGGAACATGCGGCTGGTGTCGCCGTGGTAGCCGTCCTTGATCACGGTGACGTCGATGTTCAGGGTGTCGCCATTCTTCAGTGGCTTGTCATTCGGAATGCCGTGGCAGACCACGTGGTTGATCGAGGTGCAGATCGACTTCGGGTAGCCCTTGTAGTTGAGCGGGGCAGGGATGGCCTGCTGCACGTTGACGATGTAGTCGTGGCAGATCTGGTTCAGTTGATCGGTGGTCACGCCCGGTTTGACGTGTTCGGCAATCATTTCCAGCACATCGGCGGCCAGTTTGCCGGCGACACGCATGCCAGCGATGTCCTCGGGGGTTTTGAGGTTGACGGTCATACAGGCTCTCTCTGCGCTCGGCGGCGCTTGCTGATACGGACGAGGGTGGCAGGTGTGCGATTTGCGACCCTGAAAAACCCGATTCTAACAGACGAAAGGCGCAAATCCGCGCCTGCATGCATCGTCTCTCTCTATACAATGGTGGGCCTTGAGGCGATTCCAAGGGGGCTGCGCCCATGTCCCTGGTGCGATTACAGATTCCGGGTTCCGTTTCTGCGCACCCTGTGGTATAAAATGCGCCGCTTTCCGGGGATACCCCGAAAAGCTTAAATCCACACACGTGTCGACACGATGACCTGGGTGCCTTTGGCTTTATGCCACTGGTTGGTCATTGGGATACGTGGAGGCCAAACCCGACTTATTAAGGAACTATCATGTCCCAAGTCAACATGCGCGATATGCTGAAGGCCGGTGTGCACTTCGGTCACCAAACCCGTTACTGGAATCCGAAAATGGGCAAGTACATTTTCGGCGCGCGTAACAAGATTCACATCATCAACCTTGAAAAAACCCTGCCAATGTTCAACGAAGCTCTGACTTTCGTAGAGCGTCTGGCCCAGGGCAAAAACAAGATTCTGTTCGTCGGCACCAAGCGTTCCGCTGGCAAGATCGTTGCTGAAGAAGCAGCACGTTGCGGTTCGCCGTACGTCGATCACCGCTGGTTGGGCGGCATGCTGACCAACTTCAAAACCATTCGTGCTTCCATCAAGCGTCTGCGTGACCTTGAAGTTCAAGCCGAAGACGGTACTTTCGCCAAGCTGACCAAGAAAGAAGCGCTGATGCGCTCCCGTGACCTGGAAAAGCTGGATCGTTCGCTGGGCGGCATCAAGGACATGGGCGGTCTGCCAGACGCACTGTTCGTGATCGACGTTGACCACGAGCGCATCGCGATCACCGAAGCCAACAAGCTGGGCATCCCGGTCATCGGCGTTGTCGATACCAACAGCAGCCCGGAAGGCGTTGACTACATCATCCCAGGCAACGATGACGCAATCCGCGCTATCCAGCTGTACATGGGTTCGATGGCTGACGCAGTGATCCGTGGTCGCAACAATGTTGCTGGCGGCACTGTTGAATTCGCAGCTGAAGAAACTCAGGCTGCAGCTGAGTAATCGACGCCCTGGCGTTGACTCAGTAAGCAAAAAGGGGGCTTGGCCCCCTTTTTGCCACCTCGAAAACCGTTTGTTGGCGCCCACTTGTGGCAGCGCACCTCCTGCATTTGTAACGTGCAGCAGCTACAAGGTGTTTCGGGAAGAATTGAACGCCCGTTCGATCGGGTGGAATGGTTGAAAACCTATCCAAGAGGAATTTGAAAATGGCAGCAATTACTGCAGCGTTGGTTAAAGAACTGCGCGAGCGTACCGGCGAAGGCATGATGGACTGCAAGAAAGCCCTGGAAAAGGCTGACGGCGACATCGAAAAAGCCATTGATGACATGCGTGCTTCGGGCGCGATCAAGGCTGCGAAAAAGGCTGGCAACGTTGCCGCTGAAGGCGCAATCGCAATCAAGGACGACGGTAAGGCTGCCGTTATCCTGGAAGTGAACTCGCAGACCGACTTCCTCGCTCTGCAAGACGACTTCAAGAACTTCGTTGCTGCCAGCGTTGAAAAAGCTTTCGCTGACAAGCTGACCGACGCTGCTCCGCTGATCGCTTCGCAAGAAGCTGCTCGCGAAGCACTGGTTGCCAAAGTAGGCGAGAACGTCAACATCCGTCGTCTGACCCGTATCGAAGGTGACGTTGTAGGTTCTTACCTGCACGGCAACAAGATCGGTGTTGTTGTGGCTCTGAAAGGCGGTGACGTCGAGCTGGCCAAAGACATCGCGATGCACGTAGCTGCGAGCAACCCTGAGTTCCTGCTGCCTTCGCAAGTTTCGGCTGAAGCGATCGAGCGTGAAAAAGCTGTGTTCCTGCAGCTGAACGAAGAGAAGATCAAAGGCAAGCCAGAAAACATTGTTGAGAACATGGTCAAAGGCCGTATCAGCAAGTTCCTGGCAGAAGCAAGCCTGGTTGAGCAGGCGTTCGTCAAGAACCCTGAAATCAAGGTTGGCGAGCTGGCCAAGAAAGGCGGCGCAGAAATCGTTTCCTTCACCTACTTCAAAGTAGGCGAAGGCATCGAGAAGCCGGTCGACAACTTCGCTGAAGAAGTTGCTGCCCAGCTGGCTGCCGCCAAGCAATAAGACAGTTTTTTCAACTGTCGCCCGAAAGAGGCTGCCCGCTCACGCGCGCAGCCTCTTTTCAGATGGGGTTACCAATTTTTAATTGGTTTCCACTGGGAACTGGCTTACAAAGCCAGGTTCCGATGGCGCTGAAGCAGCGCCAAGCTAGAGTGAACGGCAGCTGTAAAACAGCTTGCACAGAATTTTTTAAATACGCCGCAGGAGAGATTCGCAATGGCTCAGCAGGGCAGTGGTTATCAGGCTCGCTATAAACGCATTCTACTCAAGCTTAGCGGCGAGGCCCTGATGGGCTCGGAAGAGTTCGGGATCGATCCAAAAGTGCTGGATCGGATGGCGCTGGAAGTCGGCCAGCTGGTCGGCATCGGCGTACAGGTCGGTCTGGTGATCGGCGGTGGCAACCTGTTCCGTGGCGAGGCCTTGAGCAAGGCTGGCATGGATCGGGTGACAGGCGACCACATGGGCATGCTGGCCACTGTGATGAACGCCCTGGCCATGCGCGATGCGCTGGAACGTGCCAATATCTCGGCCATCGTGATGTCGGCCATTTCCATGGTTGGCGTGACCGATCACTATGATCGCCGCAAAGCCATGCGCCACCTGAACTCCAAGGACGTGGTGATTTTCGCCGCCGGTACCGGCAATCCGTTCTTTACCACGGATTCGGCAGCCTGCCTGCGTGCCATCGAGATCGACGCTGACGTCGTTCTGAAGGCGACCAAGGTCGATGGCGTCTATACCGCTGACCCGTTCAAAGACCCGCATGCCGAGAAGTTCGATCATCTGACTTATGATGAAGTGCTGGATCGCAAGCTGGGTGTAATGGATCTGACAGCTATTTGCCTGTGCCGCGACCACAAAATGCCGCTGCGCGTATTCAACATGAACAAGCCCGGCGCCCTGCTTAACATCGTGCATGGCGGCGCTGAAGGCACCCTGATCGAGGAAGGTCAACAATGATCAACGAAATCAAGAAAGACGCTCAAGAGCGCATGCAAAAATCCCTGGACTCTCTGGCCCATGCATTCGGCCAGATTCGTACCGGCAAGGCTCACCCAAGCATCCTGGGCAGCGTGATGGTGCCGTACTACGGCGCAGACACTTCCATTACTCAGGTGGCCAACATCACTGTAAAAGACTCCCGCACCCTGCAAGTTGTCGCTTTCGAGCGCAACATGCTGGCGGCCGTCGACAAAGCGATCCAGAGCGCCGGTCTGAACCTGAACCCGACCAACCTGGGTGAACTGCTGCTGATCTCCATGCCGGCCCTGACCGAAGAAACCCGTAAAGGCTTCACCAAGCAGGCGCGTGCTGCAGCCGAAGATGCGCGTGTTGCTGTGCGCAATATCCGTCGTGATGCGCTGGGCGATCTGAAAAAACTGGTCAAGGATAAAGAAATCAGCGAAGACGAAGAGCGTCGTGCCACCGCTGATATCGACAAGCTGACCAAAGACTTCGAGGCCCAGATCACCAAGGCCACGGACGAGAAAGAAAAAGACCTGATGGCCGTATAAGGGTCGAGTTTTAAATGGACAAGACCAAGCAGTCTGCGCCGTCCGCGGTGCCGCGCCATGTCGCGATCATCATGGATGGCAATAATCGCTGGGCGAAAAAACGCTTTATGCCGGGTGTTGCCGGGCATAAGGCCGGCGTGGATGCTGTGCGGGCAGTGATCGAGGTGTGCGCCGAGGCCAAGGTCGAAGTGCTCACCCTGTTCGCCTTCTCCAGTGAGAACTGGCAGCGTCCGGCCGATGAGGTCAGTGCCTTGATGGATCTGTTTTTCAAGGCACTGCGTCGTGAGGCCAAGCGCCTCAACGACAACAACATCAGCTTGCGCATCATCGGCGATCGCTCGCGCTTCCATCCTGAACTTCAGGCGGCGATGCGCGAAGCAGAAGCCATGACGGCCGGCGCCAACCGCTTCATCCTGCAGATCGCCGCCAACTACGGCGGTCAGTGGGATATTGCCCAGGCGGCGCAGCGTCTGGCGCGTGAAGTCCAGGCCGGGCATTTGCGCCCGGAAGACATCACTCCGGATCTGCTGCAGACCTGTCTGGCCACCGGCGACCTGCCGTTGCCGGACCTGTGCATCCGCACCGGTGGCGAGCACCGCATCAGTAACTTCCTGCTGTGGCAACTGGCATACGCCGAGTTGTACTTCTCCGACCTGTTCTGGCCGGACTTCAAACACGAAGCCATGCGCACCGCGCTGGCCGATTTCGCTTCGCGCCAGCGTCGCTTCGGTAAAACGAGCGAACAGGTCGAAGCTGGAGCCCGGGTTTAATGCTTAAACAACGAATCATCACTGCGCTGATCCTGCTGCCGATCGCTTTGTGCGGGTTTTTCCTGCTCGAAGGATCCGGTTTTGCGCTGTTCATCGGTCTGGTCGTGAGCCTGGGCGCCTGGGAATGGGCGCGTCTGGCAGGCTTTACCGCGCAGTCGTTCCGTGTCGGCTTTGCCGCTGTCGTCGCGCTGATGCTGTTCGTCATGTACGTCCTGCCGGGCCTCGCCCCTTGGGTGTTGGGCGCTTCGGTGTTGTGGTGGGCGGTGGCGACGTACCTGGTGCTGACCTATCCGCGCTCGAGCGAGCACTGGTCCACGGCGGCCACCAAACTGGTGATCGGCTTGCTGATCCTGCTGCCGGCCTGGCAAGGGCTGGTGCAGATCAAGCAGTACCCATTGGGTAACTGGCTGATCATGGCCGTGATGGTGCTGGTCTGGGGTGCCGACATCGGTGCCTATTTCTCCGGCCGAGCCTTCGGCAAGCGCAAGCTGGCGCCGCAAGTCAGCCCGGGTAAAAGCTGGGAAGGCGTTTACGGTGGCCTGGCGCTGAGTCTGGTGATCACTGCGATCGTCGGCCTGGTTCGCGACTGGACGGTGGCTGAACTGCTCAAGGGGCTGATCGGCGCTGCGTTGATCGTATTCATTTCGGTGGTGGGCGATCTCACCGAAAGCATGTTCAAGCGTCAGTCCGGCATCAAGGACAGCAGCAACCTGCTGCCCGGTCATGGCGGTGTGCTTGATCGCATCGACAGCCTGACCGCTGCGATCCCGATTTTCGCTGTATTGCTGTGGATGGCTGCACCGTGAGCCGCCCGCAACAGATTACCGTTCTGGGAGCCACCGGCTCGATCGGTCTGAGCACCCTCGACGTCATCGCTCGGCATCCCGAGCGTTATCAGGTTTTCGCCCTGAGCGGCTTCACGCGCCTGAGCGAGTTGCTGGCCTTGTGCATCCGCCATGTGCCGCAGTTTGCCGTGGTGCCGGAAGTGGCGGCGGCGCGCGGTTTGCAGGACGACCTGCGGGCTGCCGGTTTGCCCACTCGCGTATTGGTCGGGGAGGAGGGTTTGTGCCAGGTCGCCTCCGCGCCCGAAGTCGATGCCGTGATGGCCGCCATCGTCGGTGCCGCGGGCCTGCGCCCGACGCTGGCGGCGGTGCAGGCCGGGAAGAAAATCCTTCTGGCCAACAAAGAAGCGTTGGTGATGTCCGGCGCGCTGTTCATGCAGGCCGTGCACAAGAGCGGCTCGGTGTTGCTGCCGATCGACAGCGAACACAACGCGATCTTCCAGTGCATGCCGCAGGATTTTGCCCGCGGGCTGGGTGTGGTCGGCGTGCGGCGGATTTTGCTAACGGCATCGGGCGGTCCGTTCCGCCAGACACCGATGAGCGAGCTGGCGCATGTCTCGCCTGATCAGGCGTGTGCGCACCCGAACTGGTCCATGGGGCGCAAGATATCGGTGGACTCGGCCAGCATGATGAACAAGGGCCTGGAGTTGATCGAGGCCTGCTGGCTGTTCGACGCCAAGCCGTCGCAGGTCGAGGTGGTGATCCATCCGCAGAGTGTGATTCACTCGCTGGTCGACTATGTGGATGGCTCGGTATTGGCGCAGTTGGGCAACCCTGACATGCGCACGCCGATTGCCAACGCATTGGCCTGGCCTGAGCGGATCGACTCGGGTGTGGCACCGCTGGATCTGTTTGCCGTTGCGCGCCTGGATTTCGAGGCACCGGACGAACAGCGCTTCCCTTGTCTGCGCTTGGCGCGACAGGCGGCGGAGGCCGGCAACAGTGCGCCGGCCATGCTCAATGCGGCCAACGAAGTGGCGGTCGCGGCGTTTCTCGACGGGCGCGTGGGTTATCTGGAAATCGCGAGTATCATCGAGGACGTGTTGAATCTTGAGCCTGTGATTGCGCTTGAGGATCTGGATGCGGTGTTTACCGCAGACGCGAAAGCGCGGATTCTGGCCGAACAGTGGCTGAATCGTCACGGCCGATAGCCGTTGCAGAACCATGGCTCCACGCGGCACTGAACAGGATTGCGGAGAAAGTAGATGAGCGCGCTCTATATGATTGCCGGCACCCTGATCGCTTTGGGTGTACTGGTCACCTTTCACGAATTCGGCCATTTCTGGGTCGCGCGTCGCTGTGGCGTCAAGGTTCTGCGTTTTTCCGTGGGCTTCGGCATGCCCCTGCTGCGCTGGCACGACAAGCAGGGCACCGAGTTTGTCGTCGCCGCGATTCCGCTGGGCGGCTACGTCAAAATGCTCGATGAGCGTGAGGGCGAAGTCCCGGCCGATCAGCTTCATCAATCCTTCAATCGCAAATCGGTTCGCCAGCGCATCGCTATTGTCGCAGCGGGACCGATCGCCAACTTCCTGCTGGCTCTGGTGTTTTTCTGGGTGCTGGCCATGCTCGGCAGCGAGCAGATCCGTCCGGTCATCGGTGCCGTCGAGTCCGGCAGCATCGCGGCCAAGGCCGGTTTGAATGCCGGTCAGGAAATCGTCGCCATCGATGGCGAGCCGACTTCCGGCTGGGCGGCGGTCAATTTGCAGTTGGTTCGTCGTCTTGGGGAAAGTGGTTCCCTGCAGTTGCTCGTGCGTGAGCAGGGGTCTACCGCGGATACGCCGCGCGAATTGGCGCTGGATCACTGGCTCAAAGGGGCTGATGAGCCTGATCCGATTCGCTCGCTGGGTATTCGCCCATGGCGGCCGGCGTTGCCGCCGGTGCTGGCCGAGCTTGATCCAAAAGGTCCGGCGCAGGCCGCTGGTCTGAAAACCGGAGACCGCCTGTTGTCGCTCGATGGCCAGGCGCTGGGTGACTGGCAGCAGGTGGTCGATACCGTTCGTACGCGTCCTGATACCAAAATCTTGCTGCGCGTCGAGCGCGACGGTGCTCAAATCGACGTCCCGGTGACCCTGGCAGCACGCGGTGAAAGCAAGGCGCCAAGCGGTTATCTGGGGGCTGGCGTGAAAGCTGTGGACTGGCCGCCGGAAATGATCCGCGAGGTCAGTTATGGCCCGTTGGCCGCGATTGGCGAGGGTGCCCGGCGTACCTGGACCATGAGCATCCTGACGCTGGACTCACTGAAGAAAATGCTGTTTGGCGAGCTCTCGGTAAAAAACTTGAGTGGGCCGATAACCATTGCTAAAGTGGCGGGCGCTTCTGCCCAGTCGGGCGTTGCTGATTTCCTGAATTTCCTTGCTTATCTGAGTATTAGCCTGGGGGTTCTGAATTTGCTGCCCATTCCTGTACTGGATGGGGGGCATTTGTTGTTTTATCTGATTGAGTGGGTGCGTGGTCGCCCCTTGTCGGATCGGGTGCAAGGTTGGGGGGTGCAGATCGGTATCAGTTTGGTGGTCGGAGTGATGTTGCTTGCTCTGGTCAATGATCTGGGTCGACTGTAAAGCTTCGCTGAATTGCGAATCTGCCGCATTTTGCGGCAGTTTGTTTATTGCCAGTTGGAATAAGAAAGGACTTCATGAAACGTCTGCTGCTAACTGCGGTTCTCACCGTATTGATGATCGCCGAAGTTCACGCCGAGTCCTTCACTATCTCTGATATTCGCGTCAATGGCCTCCAGCGGGTCTCCGCGGGTAGCGTCTTTGGTGCCTTGCCGTTGAACGTCGGCGAGCAGGCGGATGATCGTCGCCTGGTGGAATCCACTCGTGCGTTGTTCAAAACCGGTTTCTTTCAAGATATCCAGCTGGGCCGCGAAGGCAACGTTCTGGTGATCACGGTCGTCGAACGTCCGTCGGTCGCGAGTATCGAGATCGAAGGCAACAAGGCGATCTCTACCGAAGACCTGATGAAAGGCCTGAAGCAGTCCGGTCTGTCCGAAGGCGAGATTTTCCAGCGCGCCACCCTCGAGGGTGTCCGTAACGAACTGCAACGTCAGTACGTTGCCCAGGGCCGTTACTCGGCGACCGTCGATACCGAAGTGGTTTCGCAGCCGCGTAACCGTGTGGCGCTGAAAGTGAAGATCAACGAAGGCACCGTGGCTGCCATCCAGCACATCAACGTGGTGGGTAACACGGTCTTCCCTGATGACGATCTGATCGACCTGTTCGAGCTGAAAACCACCAACTGGCTGTCGTTCTTCAAGAACGACGACAAGTACGCCCGTGAAAAACTCTCCGGTGACCTGGAGCGCCTGCGTTCCTACTACCTGGACCGTGGCTACATCAACATGGATATCGCTTCGACCCAGGTGTCCATCACTCCGGACAAGAAGCACGTCTATATCACCGTCAACATCACCGAAGGCGAGAAGTACACCGTTCGTGACGTCAAACTCAGCGGTGACCTGAAAGTGCCTGAAGACCAGGTCAAGTCGCTGTTGCTGGTGCAGAAAGGCCAGGTGTTCTCGCGCAAGCTGATGACCACCACTTCCGAACTGATCACTCGCCGTCTGGGTAACGAGGGTTACACCTTCGCCAACGTCAACGGCATACCTCAGCCGCATGACGATGATCACACCGTGGACATCCTGTTCGCCGTCGATCCGGGCAAGCGCGCCTACGTCAACCGCATCAACTTCCGTGGCAACACCAAGTCCGAGGACGAAGTGCTGCGTCGTGAAATGCGTCAGATGGAAGGTGGCTGGGCTTCGACCTACCTGATCGACCAGTCCAAGACCCGTCTTGAACGTCTGGGCTTCTTTAAAGAAGTGAACGTCGAGACGCCGGCTGTTCCGGGTGTCGACGACCAGGTTGACGTGAACTACGCCGTTGAAGAACAAGCCTCCGGTTCGATCACCGCCAGTGTCGGTTTCGCCCAGAGCGCCGGTCTGATCCTCGGTGGTTCGATCACTCAGAACAACTTCCTGGGTACTGGTAACCGTGTGAGCGTGGGCCTGACCCGCAGCGAATACCAGAGCCGCTACAACTTCGGCTATGTTGACCCCTACTGGACCGCCGATGGCGTGAGCCTGGGCTACAACGCGTTCTATCGCACCACCGACTACAAAGACCTCGACGTCGACGTAGCGAGCTATGCGGTAGACAGCCTGGGTGCCGGCGTCAACGTTGGCTACCCGATAAGCGAGACTTCGCGTCTGACCTTCGGTCTGTCCGCTCAACAGGACAAGATCAAGACCGGTACGTACACCGTTGACGAGATTTTCGACTTCGTTAAGAAGGAAGGCGACCAATACCTGAACTTCAAGGCATCGGCCGGCTGGTCCGAGTCCACCTTGAACAAGGGCGTACTTCCGACCCGTGGCCGTTCCCAGAGCCTGACACTGGAATCCACCATTCCTGGCAGCGATCTGTCGTTCTACAAGCTTGATTACCGTGGTCAGCTGTTCCAGCCGATCACCGAGAACTACACCCTGCGTCTGCATACCGAGCTGGGTTATGGCGACGGCTATGGTTCGACCGACGGCTTGCCGTTCTATGAAAACTACTATGCTGGTGGTTTCAACTCGGTTCGCGGCTTCAAGGACAGCACCCTCGGCCCACGCAGTACGCCAAGTAAGGGTACCAACCCTGGCACCTTGGCAGACCCGGACCAGGATCCGCTTCCATTCGGTGGTAACGTCCTGATTCAGGGCGGTGTCGAGGTTCTGTTCCCGCTGCCATTCGTCAAGGATCAGCGCTCCCTGCGTACCTCGGTATTCTGGGACGTGGGTAACGTGTTTGACTCGCAGTGCAAGGATACTGTGAACGCCGACGGTTCGAAGTCCAGCACCAGGTGCAACGACATCAGCCTGAGCAACATGGCCAGTTCTGTCGGTGTTGGCGTGACCTGGGTAACCGCACTGGGGCCTTTGAGCTTCGCGTTGGCCATGCCGATCAAGAAACCGGATGACGCTGAAACTCAAGTGTTCCAATTCTCCCTCGGCCAGACGTTCTAAGCGTCTGACCCAAGATAACGACAATGGATTTTGTAGGAGTGCATCGTGCGTAAGTTGACTCAATTGGTTCTCCTGGCCTCCGTACTGGTGGCAGGCCCGGCGTTCGCCGACATGAAAATCGCCGTTCTGAACTATCAGATGGCATTGCTGGAATCCGATGCGGCCAAGAAATACGCCGTGGATGCCGAAAAGAAGTTCGGTCCGCAGCTGACCAAACTCAAGACGCTGGAAAGCAGCGCCAAGGGCATTCAGGACCGTCTGATGGCCGGTGGCGACAAAATGCAGCAGGGCGAGCGTGAGCGTCTGGAGCTTGAATTCAAGCAAAAGGCCCGTGACTTCCAGTTCCAGTCCAAGGAGCTGAACGAAGCCAAGGCAGTTGCCGATCGCGAAATGCTCAAGCAACTGAAGCCGAAACTGGATAGCGCAGTGGAAGAAGTCATCAAAAAAGGTGGTTTTGACCTGGTGTTCGAGCGTGGCGCAGTGATCGATGTCAAACCTCAGTACGACATCACGCGCCAGGTTATCGAGCGCATGAATCAGCTGAAGTAACCCATGACCGTGACTATCAAGCTCGGCCAGTTGGCCGAGTTCCTCGGCGCCACCCTGCGTGGCGACCCCGAGACGCAAATTACTGGGCTAGCCACCTTGCAGGAGGCTGGCCCAGCTCAGTTGAGCTTTCTGGCAAATCCTCAATATCGCAAATACCTGGCAAGTTCCCAGGCGGCTGCGCTATTGCTCAAGGAAGCCGATGCCGAAGGTTTTGCCGGTAACGCGCTGGTGGTGCCGGATCCTTATCTGGCTTACGCCCGTATCTCTCACCTGTTCGATCCCAAACCGAAAGCCGCTGCGGGTGTTCATCCCACGGCGGTGATTGCGCCGGATGCGCTGGTTGATCCAAGCGCCAGCATTGGCCCGTTCGTGGTGATCGAGGCCGGTGCGCGCATCGGTGCGCAGGTCACCCTGGGCGCCCATTGCGTTATCGGTGCCCGCAGTGAAATCGGCGAGGGCGGCTGGCTCGCCCCGCGGGTCACGCTGTACCACGACGTGCGCATCGGCAAGCGTGTGGTGATCCAGTCCGGTGCCGTGCTTGGCGGTGAAGGCTTCGGCTTTGCCAACGAGAAAGGTATCTGGCAGAAGATCGCCCAGATCGGCGGCGTGACCATCGGCGACGATGTCGAGATCGGCGTGAACACCGCCATCGACCGTGGCGCGTTGGCAGACACCGTGATCGGCAACGGCGTGAAACTCGACAACCAGATCCAGATCGCACACAACGTTCAGGTCGGTGATCATACCGCCATGGCGGCGTGTGTCGGTATCTCCGGCAGCACCAAAATCGGCAAGCATTGCATGCTCGCCGGTGGTGTCGGCCTGGTTGGGCACATCGATATTTGCGACAACGTTTTCCTGACCGGGATGACCATGGTGACCCACTCGATTACCGAGCCAGGCGCCTATTCTTCCGGCACAGCCATGCAACCGGCGGCCGAATGGCGCAAAAGCGCGGCCCGCATCCGTCAGCTCGATGACCTCGCGCGACGTTTGAAGCAGCTGGAAAAGCGCGTCGGGGAAGTGACCCCCGGCAGCAATGCTTCATCTGATGGCTGATACCATTTCCATATCAAGTGTGCACAGCCTCTAGACTGCCTCCTTGATTTGCTAGAGGAGTGCGCGTCAGTCGCGCTCCCAATCTTTACATAGGCTTCCCCCCGAAATGATGGACATCAACGAGATTCGCGAATACCTGCCTCACCGTTACCCGTTCCTGCTGGTGGATCGGGTGGTGGAACTGGACACTGAAGGCAAGCGCATTCGCGCCTACAAGAATGTCAGCATCAATGAGCCATTCTTCAACGGCCACTTTCCGGCGCACCCGATCATGCCGGGCGTCCTGATCATCGAAGCGATGGCCCAGGCTGCCGGGATCCTCGGTTTCAAAATGCTCGACGTGAAACCGGCCGATGGCACCCTTTACTACTTCGTCGGTTCCGACAAACTGCGTTTCCGCCAGCCAGTGCTGCCGGGCGACCAGTTGATCCTGGAAGCCAAGTTCATCAGCTGCAAGCGTCAGATCTGGAAATTCGAATGCCAGGCTTCGGTCGATGGCAAGCCGGTCTGCTCGGCTGAAATCATCTGTGCGGAACGCAAGCTATGAGTTTGATTGACCCTCGCGCAATCATCGATCCGTCGGCCGTTGTGGCTGACGGCGTCGAGGTCGGCCCGTGGTCGATCATCGGCGCAGGTGTGGAAATCGGCGAGGGTACTGTGATCGGACCGCATGTGGTCCTCAAAGGCCCGACCCGCATCGGCAAGCACAATCGCATCTACCAGTTTTCCTCGGTCGGTGAAGACACCCCTGACCTGAAGTACAAGGGTGAGGAAACCCGTCTGGTGATCGGTGACCACAACGTCATTCGCGAAGGCGTGACGATTCACCGTGGCACCGTTCAGGATCGGTCGGAAACCACCCTTGGCGATCACAACCTGATCATGGCCTATGCCCACATCGGGCATGACAGCGTGATCGGCAACCACTGCATTCTGGTCAACAACACCGCGTTGGCCGGGCATGTGCACGTTGACGACTGGGCGATTCTTTCCGGTTTCACCCTGGTGCATCAGTACTGCCACATCGGCGCCCACAGCTTTTCCGGCATGGGCACTGCCATCGGCAAGGATGTTCCGGCATTCGTCACCGTGTTCGGCAACCCGGCCGAAGCACGCAGCATGAACTTCGAAGGCATGCGCCGTCGCGGTTTCAGCGAAGACGCGATTCATGCGCTGCGTCGCGCTTACAAAACCGTGTATCGCCAGGGCCTGACCGTGGAGCAAGCGTTGGCCGAATTGGCCGAGCCTGCTGCGCAGTTCCCGGAAGTTGCGCTGTTTCGTGACTCGATCCAGTCGTCGACTCGCGGCATCACCCGCTGATCATGGCCAGTCTGCGTATTGCGCTGGTGGCGGGAGAGGCTTCCGGTGACATTCTGGGCGCCGGCCTCATGCGCGCCCTCAAGGCTCAACACCCGGCGGTCGAGTTCATCGGTGTCGGCGGTCCGTTGATGCAGGCCGAGGGCCTGACGTCTTACTTCCCCATGGAACGTCTGTCGGTGATGGGCCTGGTGGAAGTGCTCGGGCGGCTGCGCGAGTTGCTCAAGCGCCGCAAGGACTTGATCGCCACGTTGATTGCCGAGAAACCGGATGTGTTCATCGGCATCGACGCTCCCGATTTCAACCTCAACATCGAACTCAAGCTGCGTCAGGCCGGGATCAAGACCGTGCATTACGTCAGCCCTTCGGTGTGGGCGTGGCGCCAGAAGCGTGTGCTGAAGATTCGCGAAGGCTGCGATCTGATGCTCACCCTGTTGCCGTTCGAAGCAAAATTCTACGAAGAGAAGGGCGTGCCGGTGCGGTTCGTCGGTCACACGCTGGCCGATACCATTCCGCTGCAGGCAGATCGCGCCGCAGCGCGTGCCGAACTCGGCCTGCCTGACGGGCCGCTGGTGGCGTTGATGCCAGGCAGTCGCGGTGGCGAAGTTGGCCGTCTCGGTGCGCTGTTCCTGGATACGGCCGAGCGTTTGCGAGCCATGCGGCCGGGGCTGCGCTTCGTCATCCCGTGCGCCAATGCCGAGCGTCGCGCTCAGCTCGAAGAGTTGCTGGTTGGCCGCGACTTGCCGGTCACCCTGCTCGACGGCAAATCGCATCTGGCCCTGGCAGCGTGCAACGCAGTGCTGATCGCCTCCGGCACGGCGACGCTTGAAGCCTTGTTGTACAAGCGGCCAATGGTCGTCGCCTATCGTCTGGCGCCGCTGACCTTCTGGATTCTCAAACGCATGGTCAAGAGCCCATACGTGTCACTGCCGAATCTGTTGGCCCAGCGGCTGTTGGTGCCGGAACTGTTGCAGGATGATGCGACGGTGGAGGCATTGGCCCAGACCTTGGCGCCGCTGATCGAAGGCGGCGAAGAGCAGACCCGAGGCTTCGACGAGATCCACCGCACACTGCGGCTGGATGCTTCCAATCAGGCGGCGGATGCCGTCCTCAACCTGATCGGGCAGAAACCATGAGCAAAACGATGCAGATGGGCCTGGATTTCACCCTGGTCGCCGAAGTCGAAGAACTGGTGGCCGGTGTCGACGAAGTCGGTCGCGGCCCGTTGTGCGGCGCGGTGGTGACGGCGGCGGTGATCCTCGATCCGAACCGGCCGATCCTCGGCCTCAACGACTCGAAGAAACTCACCGAAGCCAGGCGCGAGAAGCTCTACGACGAGATCATCGAGAAATCCCTGAGTTGGTGCATCGCCCGCGCCGAAGTCGAGGAAATCGACGAGCTGAACATCCTCCATGCGACCATGCTCGCCATGCAGCGCGCGGTGGCCGGTCTGCATATTCAGCCGAAACTGGCGATGATCGACGGTAACCGCTGCCCGAAACTGCCGATGCGCGCCGAAGCGGTGGTGCAGGGTGACGGCAAGGTACCGGCCATCGCTGCCGCGTCGATTCTGGCCAAAGTCAGCCGCGACCGTGAAATGGCTGCATTCGAATTGATCTACCCGGGGTACGGCATCGGCGGTCACAAAGGCTATCCGACGCCCGTTCATCTGGAAGCGCTGGCGCGGTTGGGGCCGACGCCGATTCACCGGCGCTCGTTCGCCCCGGTGCGTCAGGCCTACGAGGCGCTGGAAGGTCTGATGCAGGTTTAGGCGCAAGGCTGATGTTTTGTTCGAGGCCCGGTACAATCCGGGCCTTGTTGTCTCTATGTAACTGGACAGGATCACTATGCCGGCTTCATTCGTTCATCTACGCCTGCACACTGAATACTCCCTGGTCGACGGGCTGGTGCGGATCAAGCCACTGGTCAAGGCGCTGACCGGCATGAACATGCCGGCGGTGGCGGTCACCGATCAGAACAACATGTGTTCCCTGGTCAAATTCTATAAAAACACCATGGGCGCCGGCATCAAGCCGATCTGCGGCGCCGACCTGTGGCTGTCGAACAAGGATCCGGACGGGCCATTGAGCCGGATCAGCCTGTTGGTGATGAACGCCAAGGGTTATCGCAATCTCACCGAGTTGATCTCGCGCGGCTTCATCGATGGTCAGCGCAACGGCATGATCATCATCGAGCGCGAATGGGTCGCCGAGGCCAATGAAGGCCTGATCATGCTGTCCGCCGCCAAAGAAGGCGAGATCGGCATGGCCATGATCAGTGGCAACCCGGACGAAGCCGAGACCCTGGCGCGCGAATGGATGGCGGTGTTTCCGGATCGTTTCTATCTGGAAATCCAGCGCACCAATCGCCCCAACGATGAAGAGCAGTTGCACGGTGCCGTGGCCCTGGCCGACAAGCTCGGCGCGCCGCTGGTGGCGACCAACGATGTGCGCTTCATCAAACAGGAAGACTTCGCTGCCCACGAAACCCGCGTGTGCATCGGCGAAGGCCGCGCGCTCGACGATCCGCGGCGTTCGAAGAATTACAGCGATCAGCAATACCTCAAAAGCGCCGAGGAAATGGCCGAGCTGTTCAGCGACATTCCCGACGCCATCGAAAACACCGTCGAGATCGCCAAGCGCTGCAACATCGAAGTGAAGCTGGGCACGCACTTCCTGCCCAACTTCCCGATCCCCGATGGCATGACCATCGACGAATACTTCCGCAAAGTGTCCTTCGAAGGTCTTGAAGAACGCCTCGCGGTGCTGCTGCCCAAGGACACCACGGAAGACTACGAAGCCAAGCGTCAGGTCTACGTCGATCGCTTGAATTTCGAGCTGGATATCATCATCCAGATGGGCTTCCCCGGTTACTTCCTGATCGTGATGGACTTTATCCAGTGGGCCAAGAACAACGGCGTGCCGGTAGGTCCTGGCCGGGGCTCGGGTGCCGGTTCGCTGGTGGCTTACGTGCAGAAGATCACTGACCTTGATCCGCTGGAATACGACCTGCTGTTCGAACGTTTCCTTAACCCGGAACGGGTATCGATGCCCGACTTCGACGTCGACTTCTGCATGGACGGTCGTGACCGGGTGATCGATTACGTGGCCGAGAAGTACGGTCGCAACGCGGTAAGCCAGATCATCACCTTCGGTTCCATGGCCGCCAAAGCTGTGGTGCGCGACGTGGCGCGGGTGCAGGGCAAGTCCTACGGCCTCGCGGATCGCCTGTCGAAGATGATCCCGTTCGAAGTCGGCATGACCCTGGAAAAAGCCTACGAACAGGAAGAGATCCTGCGTGACTTCATCAAGGTCGATGAAGAAGCGGCGGAAATCTGGGAGATGGCGCGCAAGCTCGAGGGCGTGGTGCGGAACGTCGGCAAGCACGCCGGTGGTGTGGTGATCGCGCCGACCAAGCTGACCGACTTCTCGCCGATCTATTGCGATGAGGCCGGTGACGGTCTGGTAACCCAGTTCGACAAGGACGACGTGGAGGCCGCCGGTCTGGTGAAGTTTGACTTCCTCGGCCTGCGGACCCTGACGATCATCGACTGGGCGCTGAAAACCATCAACCGCGACCGCGCCAAGGTCGGCGAAGAGCCGCTGGATATCGCGTTCATTCCGCTCGACGACAAACCGACGTACAACCTGCTGCAGAAAGCTGAAACCACCGCGGTGTTCCAGCTTGAATCGCGCGGCATGAAAGAGCTGATCAAAAAGCTCAAGCCCGACTGCCTGGAAGACCTGATCGCACTGGTGGCACTGTTCCGTCCGGGCCCGCTGCAGTCCGGCATGGTGGACGACTTCATCAACCGTAAGCACGGTCGCGCCGAACTGGCGTACCCGCACTCGGACTACCAGTACGAAGGCCTCAAGCCGGTATTGGCGCCGACGTACGGCATCATCCTGTATCAGGAACAGGTGATGCAGATCGCCCAGGTCATGGCCGGTTACACCCTCGGTGGTGCGGACATGCTGCGGCGAGCCATGGGTAAGAAAAAACCCGAGGAAATGGCCAAGCAGCGTGGCGGCTTCATTGAAGGTTGCGCGACCAACAATATCGACGCCGACCTTGCCGGTAACATTTTCGACCTGGTGGAGAAATTCGCCGGTTACGGCTTCAACAAATCCCACTCCGCCGCCTACGGCCTGGTGTCGTACCAGACCGCTTGGCTGAAAGCGCATTACCCGGCGCCATTCATGGCCGCGGTACTCTCGGCGGATATGCACAACACCGACAAGGTCGTGACCTTGATCGAGGAAGTGCGCACCATGAAGCTGCGCCTCGACGCGCCGGACGTGAACACTTCCGAGTTCAAGTTCACGGTGAACGACGACGGCCGCATCGTCTATGGCCTCGGCGCAATCAAAGGTGTCGGCGAAGGTCCGGTGGAAGCGATCACCGAGGCGCGTCAGGACGGTCCGTTCAAGGATCTGTTCGACTTCTGCGCCCGGGTCGACCTCAAACGCATCAACAAGCGCACGCTGGACGGTCTGATCCGCAGCGGCGCGCTGGATCGCCTCGGTCCGTACTTCCACGATGAGCAAAAGGCTTATCAGGCCAACATCGACCGCAACCGCGCGGTGCTGCTGGCGGCGATGGAAGAGGCGATCAAGGCTGCTGAACAGACCGCCCGTACCCACGACAGTGGCCACGCCGACCTGTTTGGCGGGCTGTTTGTCGAAGAAGATGCCGACGTTTACGCGACGCACCGCAAGGCCAAGGAACTGACCCTCAAGGAACGCCTCAAGGGTGAGAAAGACACCTTGGGCCTGTACCTGACCGGTCACCCGATCGACGAGTACGAGGGCGAGATTCGCCGTTTCGCCCGGCAGCGCATCATCGACCTGAAACCGGCTCGCGACACGCAAACCGTGGCCGGGATGATCATTGCCCTGCGGGTGATGAAGAACAAGAAGGGCGACAAGATGGGCTTCATCACCCTCGATGACCGCTCGGGGCGGATCGAAGCGTCGCTGTTCGCCGATGCGTTCCACTCCGCGCAGTCGCTGTTGCAGACCGACGCGATGGTGGTGGTCGAGGGCGAAGTCAGCAACGACGACTTCTCCGGCGGCCTGCGCCTGCGGGTCAAGCGGGTGATGAGCATGGAAGATGCGCGCACCAACCTGGCCGAAAGCCTGCGCCTGAAGCTGCACACTCAGGACTTGAAAGGCGATCAGCTACGCTGGTTGGGTGAGCTGCTCAAGCGTCACCGCGGGGCGTGCCCGATCACCATGGAGTACACCAGTCCCGATGCGAAGACCTTGCTGCAGTTTGGCGAGACCTGGCGAATCGACCCGGCGGATGCGTTGATTCAAGCCCTGCGTGACCAGTTCGGGCGAGACAACGTCTTCCTCCAATACCGTTGACCGGCAAGTGCCATGATTGCGCTTGCTCACAACCTGAATTTTTAATCTCGACCTCAGCGCGCCTCTCCCTTAAGGTAGGGCGCGAATAGACAACCGGCCGGCCCAAGCTCATTTGGGACACGACCCAAGACGGACGCCTATGAACCCGAATTTTCTAGATTTCGAACAGCCGATCGCCGACCTGCAAGCCAAGATCGAAGAGTTGCGCTTGGTCGGTAATGACAATTCGCTGAATATCGGCGATGAGATCTCCCGCCTGCAGGAC
Source organism: Pseudomonas sp. HOU2 (assembly GCF_040729435.1). Lineage (NCBI taxonomy): Bacteria > Pseudomonadati > Pseudomonadota > Gammaproteobacteria > Pseudomonadales > Pseudomonadaceae > Pseudomonas > Pseudomonas sp. HOU2. The sequence goes on from NZ_CP160398.1 coordinate 4,620,801, forward strand.
AAGAGCCGCACGCTGACCGAAGACATTTTCGGCAAGCTGACCAGCTGGCAGATCGCACGCCTGGCGCGTCACCCGAAACGCCCGTACACCCTGGACTACATCGAGCACATTTTCACCGAGTTCGACGAACTGCACGGTGACCGTCACTTCTCCGACGACGCGGCCATTGTGGGCGGCGTGGCACGTCTGGAAGACCAGCCGGTGATGATCATCGGCCACCAGAAGGGCCGCGAAGTGCGCGAGAAAGTTCGCCGCAACTTCGGCATGCCGCGTCCGGAAGGCTACCGCAAGGCCTGCCGTCTGATGGAAATGGCCGAGCGTTTCAAGATGCCGATCCTGACCTTCATCGACACCCCGGGTGCCTATCCTGGTATTGACGCTGAAGAGCGTAACCAGAGCGAAGCGATTGCCTGGAACCTGCGCGTGATGTCGCGCCTGAAGACCCCGATCATCGCCACCGTTATCGGTGAAGGTGGTTCCGGCGGTGCACTGGCGATCGGTGTCTGCGATCAGCTGAACATGCTGCAATATTCGACCTACGCGGTGATCTCGCCGGAAGGTTGCGCTTCGATTCTGTGGAAAACCGCCGAAAAAGCACCGGATGCCGCTGAAGCCATGGGCATCACCGCCGAGCGCCTGAAAGGCCTGGGCATTGTCGACAAGGTGATCGGCGAACCACTGGGCGGCGCTCACCGTGATCCGGCCGCTGCCGCTGCCTCGATCCGTGCCGAACTGAGCTCGCAACTGGCGATGCTGAAGAAGTTCGACAACGAAGCGCTGCTCAAGCGTCGTTACGATCGTCTGATGAGCTACGGTCTCTAAGTCGACTGCGCAGTACCCCTGTAGGAGCTGCCGCAGGCTGCGATCTTTTGATTTTGCTGTATCAAGATCAAAAGATCGCAGCCTGCGGCAGCTCCTACAGGGTTCTTTATGAAGCGACCCTCTCTATGAATCCTTCGAAGAGTGATTTGCCATCTCGGCTTATGTCGAGCCTTGAGCCCTGGCGCAACGCCGCTCAGTGGCGCATCGCCTTCTCCGGTGGTCTGGATTCCACCGTCCTCCTGCATCTGCTGGCCCATCTCGCTAAACACCATTCCCTGCCAGCGCTCAGCGCCATCCATATCCATCACGGTCTTCAGGCTGCGGCCGATGCGTGGCCGGCGCATTGTCAGTCGGTCTGCGATGCGCTGGGCGTTTCTTTGCAAGTGATTCGGGTGACGGTGCAACCCGGCGCCAGTCTGGAGCAGGCAGCGCGGGAGGCGCGTTATGCGGCGTTCACCTCGCTGACCGAGGCGGATGAGGTGCTGCTGACCGGGCAGCATCGCGATGATCAGGCCGAAACCCTGTTGTTTCGCCTGATGCGCGGCGCCGGTGTTCGCGGACTTTCGGCGATGCCGGCGCAGCGACCGTTGGGGCAGGGCACGCTGCTGCGGCCAATGCTCGATATCACGCGCTCCGAGCTTGAGGCTTACGCACGCGCGCATCAGTTGCACTGGATCGAAGACCCGTCGAACCAGGATCGGCAGTTCTCCCGCAACTATCTGCGCCATCAGGTGCTACCGTTGCTCACCGCGCGCTGGCCGCAGGCGCAGGCGAGTATGGCGCGCAGCGCGGCGCACCTGCGTGAGGCGCAAGGCTTGCTCGACGAGCTGGCGCAGCTCGATCTGGCGCAAGCCGCCACGCCGAGCGAGTTTTCATGGCTGGGCCTGCCGTCGCTGGAGCTGGCACCGCTGGCGAATTTGTCCGCCGCTCGTCAGCGCAACGCAGTCAGCCACTGGCTGGAACCGCTGACACGCCTCCCCGACACTGACCATTGGTCGGGTTGGGAGGACCTGTGCGGTGCTGCCAACGATGCATCCCCGGTCTGGCGTCTGGCCGATGGCGAACTGCATCGCAGCGCAGGGCGGATATGGTGGTTGAGTGGTAACTGGCTGCGCGTGCCGACGGGCAGTGGTGAGTGGCCTGACCCGTCGACAGCGCTGCGCTTGGCGAATAACGGGCGTGTCATGTTCGGCGGGCAGACTCCCGTCGGGCCATTGCGGATTGGCTATCGGCAGGGCGGTGAAGTGATGCACCTGGCGGAGCGCGGGCACCGCGATCTCAAGCGCCTGCTCAATGAGCGCGCGGTGCCGGCCTTTGTCCGTGGCAGATTGCCGCTGCTGTTTCGTGGCGCAGAATTGCTCGCCGTGGCGAACCTGCCGGGGCTTGACGGGCAGGAGTCGGACGGCTGGAAATTGCATTGGCAGCCAACAGACGAAGATCAAGGTTTGAGATGAAAGGGGCATTCCGGTAGACTACGCTCCCTTCTTGATACAACTTCTGTGGATTCGCCTGAATTGCAGGAGTTGCCGATTACCAAGCAGTCTTTGCTGGGCGATTCCAAAAAATGTGTAGCGAGCAACGTACCGGTGTTTCATCTGCCGGTCTGTCCCAACGCGGCGGTTTTTTTGAAAGGTGCACTGTGATTAATGCAGGTGATCGGGGGCTTCGGCCTTCCTTCGCTTTCCCCGGCGGCTCGTACCGCTTTAACGCAGACTTCTAGGGTTTTTCATGACGCGCTACATATTCGTCACGGGCGGTGTTGTTTCTTCATTGGGGAAAGGCATTGCCTCGGCTTCATTGGCAGCCATCCTGGAGGCGCGGGGACTTAAGGTCACCATGCTCAAGCTGGATCCGTACATCAACGTCGATCCGGGCACCATGAGCCCGTTCCAGCACGGTGAAGTGTTCGTCACCCACGACGGCGCCGAGACCGACCTGGACCTGGGCCACTACGAGCGGTTCATCCGCACGACCATGACCCAGAACAACAACTTCACCACTGGCCGTGTCTACGAGCACGTGCTGCGCAAAGAGCGCCGTGGTGACTATCTGGGTGCAACCATCCAGGTGATTCCGCACATCACCGACGAAATCAAGCGCCGCATCATCAAGGGTGCCGGCGATGCCGACGTGGCCCTGGTGGAAATCGGCGGTACCGTTGGCGACATCGAATCGCAACCGTTCCTCGAAGCCATCCGTCAACTGCGTGTGGAAGTCGGTTCCAAGCGCGCGATGCTGATGCACCTGACGCTGGTTCCGTACATCGCCACCGCTGGCGAGACCAAGACCAAGCCAACCCAGCACTCGGTCAAAGAGCTGCGTTCGATCGGCCTGCAGCCAGACGTGCTGATCTGCCGCTCCGATCATCCGGTGGATGTGTCGTCGCGTCGCAAGATCGCGCTGTTCACCAACGTTGAAGAGCGTGCGGTGATCTCGCTGGAAGACGTCGACACCATCTACAAGATCCCGGCCGTGCTGCACGCTCAGGGTCTGGACGATTTCGTCGTCGAGCGTTTTGGCCTGCAATGCAATGGCGCCGACCTGTCCGAGTGGGAAAAGGTCGTCGATGCCAAGCTCAATCCAGAGCACGAAGTCACCATCGCGATGGTCGGCAAGTACATGGAACTGCTGGACGCCTACAAGTCGCTGATCGAAGCGATGAGTCACGCCGGCATCACCAACCGTACCAAGGTCAACCTGCGTTACATCGATTCCGAAGACATCGAGAACCAGGGCACTGCGCTGCTCGAAGGTGTCGACGCGATCCTCGTTCCGGGCGGCTTCGGTCTGCGCGGCGTCGAAGGCAAGATCACGGCCGTTCAGTACGCTCGTGAAAACAAGGTTCCGTACCTGGGTATCTGCCTGGGCATGCAAGTGGCGGTCATCGAGTTCGCCCGTAACGTGCTGGGCTGGAAAGATGCCAACTCCACCGAGTTCGATCGCGCCAGCGGCCATCCGGTCGTGGGTCTGATCACCGAGTGGGAAGACGCCACCGGCGCCGTTGAAGTGCGTACCGAAGCGTCCGATCTGGGCGGCACCATGCGCCTCGGCGCTCAGGAATGCCTGCTCGAAGCCGGCTCCAAGGTGCACGATTGCTACGGCAAGGACGTGATCGTTGAACGTCACCGCCACCGCTACGAAGTGAACAACAACCTGCTGCCACAAATCATCGAAGCCGGCCTGAAAATCTCCGGTCGCTCCGCTGATGCCGCGCTGGTTGAAGTGGTCGAAGCGCCGGATCATCCATGGTTCGTCGCTTGCCAGTTCCACCCGGAGTTCACCTCGACTCCACGTGACGGTCACCCGCTGTTCAGCGGTTTCGTAAAAGCTGCGTTGGCTCAACACCAGAAGAAGGCGTAACCCGATGGCACAGAAGATCATCCGCGTCGGCGACATCGAGATTGCCAACGACAAACCCATGGTGCTGTTCGGCGGCATGAACGTGCTGGAAAGCCGTGACATGGCCATGCAGGTTTGCGAAGAGTATGTGAAGGTCACCGAGAAACTCGGCATTCCTTACGTGTTCAAGGCCAGTTTCGACAAGGCCAACCGGTCTTCTGTGACCTCGTATCGCGGCCCTGGCCTGGAAGAAGGCATGCGCATCTTCCAGGACATCAAACAAGCCTTCGGCGTGCCGATCATCACCGACGTCCACGAGCCTGATCAGGCCGCGGTCGTCGCTGAGGTCTGCGACATCATCCAGCTGCCGGCCTTTCTGTCGCGCCAGACCGATCTGGTCGTCGCGATGGCCAAGACCAACGCAGTGATCAACATCAAGAAAGCCCAGTTCCTCGCGCCTCAGGAAATGAAACACATCCTGAACAAGTGCGTGGAAGCGGGTAACGATCAACTGATTCTCTGCGAGCGTGGTTCGAGCTTCGGCTACAACAACCTCGTGGTCGACATGCTCGGCTTCGGCATCATGAAGCAGTTCGAGTACCCGGTATTCTTCGACGTGACCCACGCGCTGCAAATGCCTGGCGGTCGTGCCGACTCCGCCGGCGGTCGCCGTGCGCAGGTTCTGGATCTGGCCAAGGCGGGCATGAGCCAGGCGCTGGCCGGTCTGTTCCTCGAAGCGCACCCGGACCCGGACAACGCCAAATGCGACGGCCCTTGCGCCCTGCGTCTGGACAAACTGGAGCCATTCCTGGCCCAGCTCAAAGCCTTGGACGAACTGGTGAAGAGTTTTCCGACGGTAGAAACCGCGTAAACCTCAATTCTCCGGTAAAGTACCGCACGATTTGTCGCACATGCCCTCGGGCATGTGCGTTGTCGTCTGCAAGCTGCCCGCTGCACCCCACTTGCCGACGGTAAAAAGATTTCCTCTAGCTGCGTCGTTTTCGTCAACTTTGGAGTGTTTACAACAATGGCAAAAATCGTCGACATCAAAGGTCGTGAAGTTCTCGACTCCCGTGGCAATCCCACCGTGGAAGCGGACGTGCTTCTCGACAACGGCATCATCGGCAGCGCCTGCGCGCCGTCCGGTGCATCCACTGGCTCGCGTGAAGCGCTCGAGCTGCGTGATGGCGACAAGAGCCGTTACCTGGGCAAAGGTGTGCTCAAGGCGGTAGCCAACATCAACGGTCCGATCCGCGATCTGCTGCTGGGCACTGACCCAAGCGACCAGAAAGCCCTCGACCACGCGATGATCAAGCTCGACGGTACCGAAAACAAGGCAACCCTGGGCGCCAACGCCATCCTCGCCGTATCCCTGGCTGCGGCCAAGGCGGCTGCGCAGGACCAGGACCTGCCACTGTACGCACACATCGCCAACCTGAACGGCACTCCGGGTGTGTACTCGATGCCGGTGCCGATGATGAACATCATCAACGGTGGCGAGCACGCCGATAACAACGTCGACATCCAGGAATTCATGGTGCAGCCGGTTGGCGCCAAGACCTTCTCGGAAGGTCTGCGCATGGGCACCGAGATTTTCCACCACCTCAAAGCCGTGCTGAAGGCCCGTGGCCTGAGCACCGCCGTTGGCGACGAAGGCGGTTTCGCACCGAACCTGGCGTCCAACGAAGACGCGCTGAAAGTGATCTCCGAAGCCGTGGCCAACGCCGGTTACAAGCTGGGCACCGACGTGACCCTGGCGCTGGACTGCGCAGCCAGCGAGTTCTTCGAGGACGGCAAGTACAACCTGTCCGGCGAAGGCCAGGTGTTCACCGCTGAAGGTTTCGCCGATTATCTGAAAGGCCTGACCGAACGTTATCCGATCATCTCGATCGAAGACGGTCTGGACGAGTCCGACTGGGCCGGCTGGAAGATCCTCACCGACAAGATTGGCGAGAAGACCCAACTGGTTGGCGACGACCTGTTCGTGACCAACACCAAGATCCTGAAAGAAGGCATCGTTAAAAAGATCGCCAACTCGATCCTGATCAAGTTCAACCAGATCGGCACCCTGACCGAAACCCTGGAAGCCATCCAGATGGCCAAGGCTGCCGGTTACACCGCGGTGATCTCGCACCGTTCGGGCGAAACCGAAGATTCGACCATTGCCGACTTGGCCGTGGGTACCTCGGCTGGCCAGATCAAGACCGGTTCGCTGTGCCGTTCCGACCGCGTTTCCAAGTACAACCAACTGCTGCGTATCGAAGAGCAGTTGAATGGCAAGGCCAAGTACAACGGTCGCAGCGAGTTTCGCGGCTGAGCAGTAAATGATAGAAAGACACCGGATTGTGTCGGAAAAGTCGTGACAGCGATGGATTTGCCACTAATCTGATGCCTTATATGCACAAGCCTGGATCTTCCAGGCTTCGTGCTATCAGACGTTTCAAAGTTTTCGCGTGGCTGTCTTTTTTCACTGGATACCTGATATTCGATGCGCAGTCCTTACTGGTTGTTTCTCGTTCTGCTCTTGCTGCTGGCCGGTCTGCAGTACCGCCTGTGGGTGGGCAATGGCAGTCTGGCGCAGGTCGCCGAGCTGAAGCAGCAGATTGCTGATCAGCACGCCGAGAACGAAGGCCTGCTGGAGCGCAATCGGGTGATGGACGCTGAAGTCAGCGAATTGAAGAAAGGCATGGAGACCGTGGAAGAGCGGGCTCGCCATGAGCTGGGCATGGTCAAGGACGGTGAAACCCTTTACCAGCTCGCGCAATGATCGATTCCCTGCCGGCCTTCTGGGCCGTGATTCCTGCCGCGGGCGTCGGTGCCCGAATGGCCGCGGACCGTCCCAAGCAATACCTGCAACTGGGCGGGCGCACAATTCTCGAACACAGCCTCGGCTGTTTCCTTGATCACCCACGCCTCAAAGGGCTGGTGGTCAGTCTTGCTGTTGATGATCCTTATTGGCCGAACCTGGCCTGCGCCAGCGACTCGCGGATTCAGCGGGTCGAGGGCGGCGCGGAGCGTTCCGGGTCGGTGCTCAACGCCTTGCTGCATCTGCACGCGCAAGGTGCCGACGATGAGGACTGGGTGCTGGTACACGATGCGGCGCGGCCTAACCTGAGTCGCGATGATCTCGACAAGTTGCTGGCGGAACTGGCGGATGACCCGGTAGGCGGCTTGCTGGCAGTGCCGGCCCGCGACACCCTGAAGCGGGTCGACAAGCAGGGTCGGGTGGTCGAAACCGTCGACCGCAGCGTGATCTGGCAAGCGTATACGCCGCAGATGTTCCGCCTCGGAGCGCTGCACCGAGCCTTGGCGGACAGTCTGGTGGCCGATGCGCTGATTACCGATGAAGCCTCGGCGATGGAGTGGGCCGGTCTGGCGCCGCGCCTGATCGAAGGACGGGCGGACAACCTCAAGGTCACCCGGCCGGAGGATCTGGAGTGGTTGCGTCAGCGTTGGGCTAACCGTCGCTGAGTGCTGTATTGCCTGTTCTGCCGCCTTCGCGAGCAAGCTCGCTCCCACATTTGATTCGCGCCTGACACCCAATCTGCATCCACTGCAGATCCCCTGTGGGAGCGAGCTTGCTCGCGAAGACGGCTGCTCAGGCACCGCATAACTCAGCCCCGATACTCCGGCCGCTCGGCCAACCCTTCCTTCAAAAAATCCACCAGCTTGCGCACCTTCGGCGACAGATGTCGCTGCTGCGGATACAACGCCCACACCGCCGTATTCGGCGGCTGATGCGCCTCCAGCAGCGAAATCAGCGCGCCGCTGTGCAAATGCTCCAGCACGTAATAGTCCGGCAACTGGCACAGCCCGACCCCTTGCAGCGCTGCATCCAGCACCGCCTGCCCACTGTTGCAGCGCCAGTTTCCCTGCACGCGCTGGGAAAATTCCCGCCCGTTCTGCTCCAGTTGCCACAGATCCGAACTGCCGATCAGGCAATTGTGCCGGCTCAGTTCCGACAAGCTGTGTGGGCGTCCGTACCGTTCCAGGTAGGACGGAGACGCGCACAGGTACATCCGACGCGGCGCCAGGCGGGTGGCGACCAACCGAGAATCCTGCAGGCGACCCAGACGGATCGCCAGATCCAACCCTTCATGCACCAGATCGAGTTGGCGGTTACTCAGCTCGATGTCGACGCGCAGTTGCGGGTATTGCCCCATGAAGCGCGTCACCAGCGGCACGATAAACCGCTCGCCATAGGCTACGGCGCAGGTCATGCGCAGCATGCCTTTCGGTTCACTGGTCAGGTCGCCGACCGCGCGCAGGGCTTCTTCGCGACCGTCTTGCAAGCGCTGGCAATGCTGCAGAAAGGTCTGTCCGGCTTCGGTCAGGGTCACACGACGGGTGCTGCGGTAGAGCAGGCGTGTCTGCAATCGATCCTCCAGCCGTACGATTTGTCGACTGATGTGTGAGGAAGAAACCCCAAGGCGTTCGGCCGCAGCGGTGAATTGACTGCATTCGGCGACGGCGACGAACTCGTCGATACCTTCCCAGCGGTTATCGGACATTTGATTATCCCTGTACAGCAATAATATTTTGCATTTGTCCGGATTATTAATCAAATGGTGCTGAACTACACTGCCGGTCTGGTTTTTTTATTCAATGGATTCACTGGAGAGTCAGCATGATCAAGTCGCGCGCCGCCGTTGCCTTCGAGGCCAAGAAGCCGCTGGAAATCGTAGAAGTCGATGTGGCCATGCCCAAGGCCGGTGAAGTGTTGCTGCGCGTGGTGGCTTCCGGGGTTTGCCACACTGACGCCTACACCCTGTCCGGCGCGGACCCGGAAGGCATCTTCCCGTCGATCCTTGGCCACGAAGGTGGCGCGATCGTTGAAGCGATCGGCGAGGGCGTAACCTCGGTCGCCGTCGGTGACCACGTGATTCCGCTGTACACCCCGGAATGCGGCCAGTGCAAATTCTGCAAGTCGGGCAAGACCAACCTGTGCCAGGCGATTCGTGCCACTCAGGGCAAAGGCCTGATGCCGGACGGCACTTCGCGCTTTTCCTACAAGGGCGAGACGATTTTCCACTACATGGGTACTTCGACGTTCTCGGAATACACCGTACTGCCGGAAATCTCCGTGGCGAAAATCGCCAAGGATGCGCCGCTGGAAAAGGTCTGCCTGCTCGGTTGCGGCGTGACCACCGGTATCGGTGCGGTGATCAACACCGCCAAGGTCAAGCCGGGTGACACCGTGGCGATCTTCGGTCTGGGTGGCATCGGTCTGTCGGCCGTCATTGGTGCGGTGAAGGCCAAGGCCGCACGCATCATCGCCATCGATATCAACCCGGCCAAGTTCGAAATCGCCAAGCAGTTGGGCGCCACCGATTGCGTCAACCCGAAAGATTTCGATCGTCCGATCCAGGAAGTGATCGTCGACATGACTGACGGCGGCGTCGACTTCTCCTTCGAATGCATCGGCAATGTGCAACTGATGCGCGCGGCGTTGGAATGCTGCCACAAGGGCTGGGGCGAATCGGTCATCATCGGTGTCGCCGGTGCCGGTCAGGAAATTTCGACCCGTCCATTCCAGTTGGTGACCGGTCGCGTCTGGCGTGGTTCGGCATTCGGCGGCGTGCGTGGCCGTACCGAGCTGCCAAGCTACGTCGACATGGCGCAAAGCGGCGAGATCCCGCTGGATACGTTCATCACCCACACCATGGGGCTGGAAGATATCAACAAGGCCTTCGACCTGATGCACGAAGGCAAGAGCATCCGTACCGTCATTCATTTCTAAAAGCAGCGCCAAGCTAAAAGCTTCAAGCTGCAAGTCAGGGCGCTTTGGCCTTTTCTTGAAGCTCGAAGCTTGCCGCTTGCAGCTGGGAGAATCCCATGAGTCTGGAAAACATCTCCTGTCAGAAAAGTTTCGGCGGCTGGCACAAGCGTTATCGCCACCGTTCCGACGCGCTCGGCTGCGACATGGTGTTTGCCGTGTACCTGCCGCCGCAAGCGGAGCAGGGTGGCAAGCTGCCGGTGCTGTACTGGCTGTCCGGTCTGACCTGCACCGACGAGAACTTCATGCAGAAGGCCGGGGCGATGCGCATGGCCGCCGAACTCGGTCTGATCATCGTCGCGCCGGACACCAGTCCGCGCGGCCCGGATGTGCCGGGTGATCCAGATGGCGCCTGGGATTTCGGTCTCGGTGCCGGGTTCTACCTCAATGCCACTCAGGAACCTTGGTCGCGCCACTATCGGATGCATGACTATGTCGTGCAGGAATTGCCTGCACTGGTTGAAGCGCATTTCCCGGCGTCGGACAAACGCAGCATCAGCGGCCACTCCATGGGCGGTCACGGCGCACTGGTCTGCGCGCTGCGCAATCCGGGGCGTTATCAGTCGGTGTCGGCGTTTTCGCCGATCAACAACCCGATGGATTGTCCATGGGGGCAGAAAGCATTCTCCCGCTATCTGGGCGAAGACCGTTCCAAGTGGAAAGAATGGGATGCCTGCGCGCTGATTGCTGAAGCCGACGAGAAACTGCCGTTGCTGGTCGATCAGGGGGATCGCGATGACTTCCTCGCCACGCAGCTCAAACCCGAAGCCCTGCAACAAGCGGCAAAACAAGCGGGGCATCCGCTGACGCTGCGCCTGCAACCGGGCTACGACCACAGCTATTTCTTCATCTCAAGCTTCATTGACGACCACTTGCAGCATCACGCACGCGCCCTGCGCGGTTAATGCAGGTAGAATCACGCCCTGACAAAAATCGGGGCGTTTTTTTATGCGTATTGGCCACGGCTACGATGTTCACCGTTTCGCTGAAGGCGATTTCATTACTCTGGGCGGCGTGCGTATTGCACACGGCTTCGGGCTGCTCGCTCATTCCGACGGTGACGTCCTGCTGCATGCCTTGAGCGATGCCTTGCTCGGCGCGGCCGCGCTGGGCGATATCGGCAAGCACTTTCCGGACACCGACCCGCAATTCAAGGGCGCCGACAGCCGTGTCCTGCTGCGGCATGTGGTCGCGCTGATCCACGCCAAGGGTTGGAAAGTCGGCAACGTCGACAACACCATCGTCGCTCAGGCACCGAAAATGGCCCCGCATATCGAAGCGATGCGCGCGTTGATCGCCGCCGATCTGCAAGTTGAACTGGATCAAGTGAACGTGAAAGCTACTACCACCGAAAAGCTCGGCTTTGTCGGTCGCGAAGAAGGCATCGCCGTGCATTCCGTTGCCTTGTTGCTGCGCGCATGAACGAACTGCAATTGCTTGGCCCGCGGGCCTATGGTGAACCCCTCGGCACTGCGGTTCTGAAAGCCATCGCCGAAGATTTCCAGGTCGATGAAGTGCTCGACATCCCGTTCAGCGGCGATGGCGAACACCTGTGGATCTGGGTGGAAAAACGTGGCCTGAACACCGAAGAAGCAGCGCGGCGCATCGCCAAGGCAGCCGGCGTGCCGTTGCGCACCGTCAGTTATGCCGGGCTCAAGGATCGTCAGGCGTTGACCCGTCAGTGGTTCAGCGTGCAACTGCCGGGCAAGGCCGACCCGGATCTCTCGGCGGCGGAAAACGACACGCTGAAGATCCTCAAGACCACGCGGCACAAGCGCAAGCTGCAACGCGGCGCGCATTCGGCCAACGGCTTCACCTTGCGCCTGACCCAGTTTGCCGGCGACAAGGAGGCGATCGAACAGCGTCTGCAGATGATCGCCAGGCAAGGCATTCCCAATTATTTTGGCGCCCAGCGTTTCGGCCATGACGGCGGCAACGTCGTTGATGCGCGTGCGTGGGCGGCGCGCAAGGCTCTACCGGAGCAGCGCAATGTGCGTTCGCGGCTGCTGTCGACGGCGCGCAGTTTTCTCTTCAATCAAGTGCTGGCGGCGCGGGTTGCCGATGGCACTTGGCAACAGGCGCAGGTCGGCGACCTGCTGGCGTTCACCGACAGTCGCAGTTTCTTCCCGGCGGGTGTTGCCGAATGCAGCGATCCGCGCCTGGCGATTCTCGACCTGCACCCGACCGGTCCGCAGTGGGGCGAAGGTGACTCACCGGCTGCCGGCGCTGTCCATGATCTGGAGCAGGGGATTGCCGAGCGTGAGGCGGATCTGCGCGATTGGTTGATCAATGCCGGAATGAGCCACGAACGTCGCATCCTGCGGCTGCCCATTGGCGGGTTGTCGTGGCATTATCCCCAGCCTGACATTCTGCAACTGGAATTCGTCCTCCCGGCCGGATGCTTCGCCACCGTATTGGTGCGCGAACTCGTTGATCTGGTGCCGGTGGGGCAGACGGACAGCCCATGCGTATTCTGATTTCTAACGACGATGGGGTAACCGCACCCGGTCTCGCCGCGCTTTATGCTGCGCTGGCGGATTACACCGAGTGCGTGGTTATCGCCCCGGAGCAGGACAAAAGCGGCGCCAGCAGTTCGCTGACGCTCGACCGTCCGTTGCACCCGCAATACCTGGCCAACGGTTTCATCAGCCTCAACGGTACGCCGACCGACTGTGTGCACCTGGGCCTCAACGGCCTGCTGGAGCGCGAGCCGGACATGGTGGTTTCCGGGATCAACCTCGGTGCCAATCTGGGCGATGACGTGCTGTATTCCGGCACCGTGGCGGCTGCCCTCGAAGGGCGCTTTCTCGAGCGCCCTTCGTTTGCGTTCTCGCTGTGCTCACGACAGGTGGACAACCTGGCGACAGCCGCACATTTCGCGCGCAAACTGGTCGAAGCCCACGCCGGGCTGGACCTGCCGCCGCGCACGGTGCTGAACGTGAACATTCCCAATCTGCCGATCGATCATATTCGTGGCATTCAACTGACCCGTCTGGGCCATCGCGCCCGGGCTGCGGCGCCGATGAAAGTAGTCGACCCGCGTGGCAAGGCCGGCTACTGGATTGCCGCTGCCGGCGACGCCGAAGATGGCGGACCGGGCACTGACTTTCATGCGGTGATGCAGGGGTATGTGTCGATCACGCCGTTGCAGCTCGATCGCACTTTCAATGATGCCTTCAGAAGTCTCGACGGCTGGCTGGAGGAACTGCGCTGATGGCTCGTGAACACGAAGACAGACTGCGCAGCGGTATCGGCATGACGTCGCAGCGCACCCGTGAACGTTTGATCCAGCGCCTGTATGAAGAAGGCCTGTCCAACGCCAAGGTGCTGGAAGTGATCCGCCGTACGCCGCGTCATCTGTTTGTCGATGAAGCGCTGGCGCATCGTGCCTACGAAGACACCGCACTGCCGATCGGCCACAACCAGACCATCTCTCAGCCTTATATGGTGGCGCGCATGAGCGAGCTGCTGCTGGAGGCGGGACCGCTGGACAAGGTGCTGGAGATCGGTACCGGTTCGGGTTATCAGACGGCCGTGCTGTCGCAACTGGTCGAGCGGGTATTTTCGGTCGAACGCATCAAGGTCCTGCAGGATCGGGCCAAGGAACGCCTGGTCGAACTCAACCTGCGCAATGTGGTGTTCCGCTGGGGCGATGGCTGGGAAGGCTGGCCGGCGCTGGCGCCGTACAACGGCATCATCGTCACCGCGGTCGCGACCGACGTGCCGCAGGCCTTGCTCGATCAACTGGCACCGGGTGGACGGATGGTGATTCCGGTCGGTTCGGGGGAAGTGCAGCAACTGATGTTGATCGTGCGTGAAGAACACGGCTTTTCCCGTCACGTATTGGGAGCTGTGCGCTTCGTGCCATTGCTCAATGGCCCGCTGGCCTGAGCATTTATTTGCGGGCGCTGAATTCCTTGCGCTGGCCTGTGTCTTACACCGGCAGCGATGGTTTAAACGCTACGAACTGTCCACGGGCAAACGTGTGCGTAAAGCGTTTTCGCATCTTTAACGGTAAAGCCTGTTCGGCCCGTTATACTTGCGACACTACTTGCCGCGATTCGGCATTCCACATATTTCAGCCACCACAAAGGGAGCGGCGGGTGAGTCTCACAGTCATTGCGCAGCGTATGGGTAACACGAGCTTTCAGCGCCTGGTGACTGGCCTTGTATTGAGCACCTTGCTGGTCGGTTGCTCCAGCACCAAATCGAGCAACGTGCGGGTGGTCGATCGCAACAGTGCGGCGGCCCAGCGTCCTGCCGTCACGACCGGGCAGTATGTAGTCCGTCCGGGCGATACGCTGTTTTCCATCGCTTTTCGCTATGGCTGGGACTACAAAGCCCTCGCGGCCCGGAACAATATTCCTACGCCGTATACGATCCACCCGGGTCAGACAATTCGCTTTGACGGCCGCACCGGTTCAACACCGACAGCGGTGGTGAGCAACGGCAGTTCCGCGCCATCATCGTCGAGCAAAACCACGGTAATCCGGCGCCAGGCGAATGGCACGACGACCACCACCGTGACCGGCTCCGGAGCCGCTGCTGCGGGGGCTGCACCGTCCGTCGCGAACAAATCGGCTCCGGCTCCGATGCCTCCACCGGGCCCGGCCCCGACCGGCTGGGGATGGCCATCTAATGGCATTCTGATTGGAAAATTCTCTTCAAACGGTAGTTTGAATAAAGGAATTGATATCGCCGGAGATTTGGGACAGCCTGTTTTAGCTGCGTCTGATGGGACGGTGGTTTACGCCGGGAGTGGCTTAAGGGGCTACGGCGAATTAGTCATCATCAAACACAGCGAAACCTACGTCAGTGCCTACGGACATAACCGCAGGCTGTTGGTACGGGAGGGGCAGCAGGTCAAGGTCGGACAGACAATTGCCGAAATGGGGTCAACGGGTACAGACCGGGTGAAACTGCATTTTGAGATTCGCCGCCAAGGTAAACCTGTAGATCCGCTGCAGTTCCTGCCCAAACGTTGATTTGAGGCCAGCCTGTTCCGTCGCGTAGAGGGGACAGGCTCCAGCGCTGCCAAGGATAAAGGCGTCGCTTGAGCTTGGGGTCGAACTCACCAAAGGACTATAACAATGGCTCTCAGTAAAGAAGTGCCGGAGTTTGACATCGACGATGAGGTTCTCCTTATGGAGGCCGGCATCGATTCGGAATCTTCGATGTCGAATGATGAAGGGGCTGCTCCACCTTCCGTTCGTTCCAAATCCAGACAATCCGCTTCACTTAAACAACACAAGTACATCGACTACACTCGGGCACTCGATGCCACGCAGTTGTATCTCAACGAAATCGGCTTTTCCCCATTGCTCTCCCCGGAGGAAGAAGTTCATTTTGCGCGTCTGTCGCAAAGTGGCGACCCTGCCGGGCGCAAGCGCATGATTGAAAGTAACCTGCGGCTGGTCGTGAAGATCGCCCGGCGTTACGTCAATCGGGGGCTGTCGCTGCTGGATCTGATCGAAGAGGGCAACCTCGGATTGATCCGCGCGGTGGAAAAGTTCGATCCCGAGCGCGGCTTCCGCTTCTCGACCTACGCGACCTGGTGGATTCGTCAGACCATCGAGCGCGCGATCATGAATCAGACCCGGACCATCCGGCTGCCGATCCATGTGGTCAAGGAGCTCAACGTGTACCTGCGGGCGGCACGGGAGCTGACGCAAAAGCTCGATCACGAACCTTCACCCGAAGAAATCGCCAACCTGCTGGAAAAACCGGTGGGCGAGGTCAAGCGTATGCTCGGCCTGAACGAGCGAGTATCTTCGGTCGACGTCTCGCTGGGTCCGGATTCGGATAAAACCCTGCTGGACACTTTGACGGATGACCGTCCGACCGATCCATGCGAACTGCTGCAGGACGACGATCTGTCGCAGAGCATCGATCAATGGCTCTCGGAACTGACCGACAAGCAGCGCGAGGTGGTCGTACGCCGCTTCGGCCTGCGCGGCCATGAGAGCAGCACGCTGGAAGATGTAGGCCTGGAGATCGGCCTGACCCGGGAACGGGTGCGGCAGATCCAGGTGGAGGGCCTCAAGCGCCTTCGCGAAATCCTCGAGAAGAATGGCCTGTCGAGCGAGTCGCTGTTTCAGTAAGCGCCTTTGACGAACGCCAACAAAAAGCCCCGACTGGTTCGGGGCTTTTTTATTGCTCTGATATCGGCTGAAGACTGTCTGTGGCGAGGGAGCTTGCTCCCGCCGGGTTGCGCAGCAACCCCAAAGATTCATGAGCGCTGCGCCCTCAAGCGGGAGCAAGCTCCCTCGCCACAACGTTCATTGCCGGACATACGGTCAGCGTTTCCATCGTTTGTAGTCTCGCGGTGTAAGCCTTGGCTTACTCTTTCGTAAGTGTTCCCTATTTTTACAGGACGGCAGACGTCGATTGCTCACAACTTAAGTATTTAAATCATTGATTAATAAGCTTATTTTCTAATGTGAAGTGCTTATTACAGCGATTTCCAGCCCGCGGGGCCGATTGCTCTCCGCGGGGAACTCTCTAGTATCAGCACTGTGTCGACGGACAGACACGCCCTTCAAGGATGAGGGGAAAGGACGTCGCAGGATGCGATTCATCAGGACGATGAAAAGGAATACAGGGAATAGGGAAAAAATGTGGGCGGGTCAAACCGCCCCTTTTTTTGCCTGTAGGAAAGTCAAACCCGAAAAAGCAAAAAGGCCCGCAAGGGGCCTTTTGGTAACGCGCGAAAGATCAGCGTTCGAGGTCTTTGATCTTGCCTTTGACGCCATCCCACTCTTCGGCATCCGGCAGCGATTCTTTCTTCTCGGTGATGTTTGGCCAGATTTCAGCCAACTCAACGTTCAGTTGAATGAACTCCTGCATCTCTTCCGGAACTTCGTCCTCGGAGAAAATCGCGACGGCCGGGCATTCCGGTTCGCACAGGGCGCAGTCGATGCACTCATCCGGGTGAATCACCAGGAAGTTTGGGCCTTCGTAAAAGCAGTCCACCGGACAGACTTCTACGCAGTCGGTGTACTTGCACTTGATGCAGTTGTCGGTGACGACGAAGGTCATTTCTAATTTTCTCCTCAGGCGGCGGCAGCGTAGCCCCTTCACGGTTGGGGTCGCCAGGTTCGGGAGCGATGTCTGCCAGCCAGGCTATTAGCCAGCAGCATCCCAAACCGCGCGAGATTCTAACAGCTTGAAGCCGTTTGCGTTATATCCGGTTCTTTGCTGCTTAGATCCGGTTCTTAAGTGCATATAACAATTCGAGCGCTCGACGCGGGGTCAGGTCATCGAGATCCACTTTCGCCAACTCATCCAGCACCGGATGCGGCAGGCTGGCAAACATGTCGCTTTGCTGCGGGACGACAGGCTTGCCTTTGACGGCAGGCTTTGGCGCCTCATGCGGCAAAGCGGTGTCTTCCAGTCGGCTCAAATGCTCGCGGGCACGCATGATCACTTCACTCGGCACGCCGGCCAATTGCGCCACCGCCAGGCCGTAGCTCTGGCTGGCAGGCCCTGGCAACACGTGATGCAGGAATACGATGCGCTCGTTGTGCTCGGTGGCGTTCAGATGCACGTTAGCCACCAAAGGCTCGGCTTCCGGCAACACGGTCAGTTCGAAATAGTGCGTGGCAAATAGAGTATAGGCACGCAGATGCGCCAGACGCTCGGCGGCGGCCCATGCCAGGGACAGACCGTCGAAGGTGCTGGTGCCGCGACCGACTTCGTCCATCAGCACAAGACTGCGTTCAGTGGCATTGTGCAGGATGTTGGCGGTTTCGCTCATCTCGACCATGAAGGTCGAACGGCCACCGGCCAGGTCATCGCTGGAGCCGATCCGGGTGAAGATCCGGTCCACCAGCGACAGTTCGCAACTGGCCGCCGGCACGAAGCTGCCAATGTGCGCCAACAGCACGATCAATGCGGTCTGGCGCATGTAGGTGGATTTACCGCCCATGTTCGGGCCGGTGATCACCAGCATCCGGGTGTTGTCATCCAGGCTCAGGTCGTTGGCCACGAACGGCGTGGTCAGCACTTGTTCGACCACCGGGTGACGACCCTGGGTGATGCGCATGCACGGCTCGCTGACGAAGCGCGGGCAGTTCAGGTCGAGATTCAACGCACGTTCGGCGAGGTTGCTCAGCACGTCCAGTTCGGCCAGCGCGCCGGCCGTGTCCTGCAGCGGTGGCAGTTGGCTGATCAGGTCTTCCAGCAATGCCTCGTAAAGCATTTTTTCACGAGCCAGAGCGCGGCTCTTGGCCGACAGTGCCTTGTCTTCGAATTCTTTCAGCTCTGGGGTGATGAAGCGTTCGGCACCCTTGAGGGTCTGACGGCGGATGTAATCGGCCGGGGCGGATTCCGCCTGTTTGCTCGGCAGTTCGATGAAGTAGCCGTGAATGCGGTTGTAGCCGACTTTCAGGTTGGCCAGGCCGGTGCGGGCCTTTTCCCGGGCTTCCAGATCAATCAGGAACTGGCCGGCGTTTTCGCTCAGCGATTGCAGCTCGTCGAGTTCGCTGTCGTAACCGGTTTTCAGCACGCCGCCGTCGCGGATCACCGCTGGCGGGTTGTCGATGATGGCTTTTTCCAGCAGCGCCGCCAGTTCAGGGTAGGTGCTGGTGGTGGTTGCCAGACGTTGCAGGTGCGGCGCTTCGAGATCGGTCATCGCCACTTGCAGTTGCGGCAGGGCACCGAGAGCATCGCGCAGGCGGGCGAGGTCACGGGGGCGCGCATTGCGCAAACCGATCCGCGCCAGAATCCGCTCGATGTCGCCGATTTCCTTGAGCTGTGGCTGCAGCTTTTCAAAACGGTAGCCGTCGAGCAGGCAAGTGATCGACGTCTGCCGTGCCAACAATACGGTCAGATCGCGCAGCGGACGGTTCAGCCAACGGGTCAGCAAGCGGCTGCCCATCGCGGTCTGGCAACGATCGACCACCGATTGCAGGGTGTTGTCGCGACCGCCGGCCAGGTTGGTATCGAGTTCCAGGTTGCGACGGCTCGCACCGTCGAGCACCACGGTGTCGTCCAGGCGCTCATGACGCAGGCTGCGCAGATGGGGCAGGGCGGTGCGCTGGGTTTCCTTGGCATAGGCCAGCAGGCAACCGGCGGCACCGATGGCCAAGGTCAGGGTTTCACAGCCGAAGCCTTTCAGGTCTTGCGTGGAGAACTGCTGGCAAAGGCTCTTCAGCGCCGAGTCACGCTCGAAATCCCACGGCGCGCGACGACGCACACCACGGCGTTTTTCCGCCGGCAGGTCTTTCGGCCAATCGTCCGGGATCAGCAGTTCCACCGGGTTGACCCGCTCCAGTTCCGCTAGCAGGTTCTCCCAGCCCTTGATCTCCAGCACAGTGAAGTTGCCGCTGGTGATGTCCAGCACCGCCAGACCGAACAGACGCTCGTCGCCCAGCACGGCGGCAATCAGGTTGTCGCGGCGTTCATCGAGCAGCGCTTCGTCGCTGACCGTACCCGGAGTGATGATGCGCACCACCTGACGTTCCACCGGCCCCTTGCTGGTAGCCGGATCGCCGACCTGCTCGCAGATCACCACTGACTCGCCGAGCTTGACCAGTTTCGCCAGGTAACCTTCCGCCGCGTGGTAAGGAATCCCGCACATCGGAATCGCTTGCCCCGCCGACTGGCCGCGCGCGGTCAGGGTGATGTCGAGCAACTTGGCAGCCTTCTTCGCGTCTTCATAGAAGATCTCGTAGAAGTCGCCCATGCGATAGAACATCAGCTGATCCGGGTGCTGATTCTTCAGGCGCCAGTATTGCTGCATCATCGGGGTGTGGGAGGACAGGTCGGAGACGGCTTTATTCATCGGATTGTCAGGTAACTCGTTAAATGATGTAGGGCAAAAGCGAGGGCAACCGCCGGGCTTTTCCGCGATGGGCGCAAGGTTACCATGGGCGGTCGGCTCGACGCAGGCATGACGGCCGGCTGACACTTTCTGCATTTAATTGTGATTTATGCATGATTTATGCAAATCAGCATTTGTCTTCGGAAAAAACTTCAAGCACTATGCGCGTTATGCAAAAACGCAACGTATCCTCCGTCTTAAGAGCACTGCTCGACCAGCACGGGATCTCCCCCACGGAGCTCCACCGTCGCACCGGCGTGCCTCAATCAACGCTCTCGCGGATTCTCAGCGGGAAGATCGTCGATCCTTCGGATAAACACATTTCGAAGATTGCCGAATACTTCAATGTGAGCACTGATCAATTGCGTGGTCGCGCCGATGTCGCCCCGGCGACTGGCGGCGCGCGCGATGACGTGCATGCGGAACTCAAGGACATAAGCCTGTGGGACGACGATACCCCTGTCGATGACGACGAGGTGTCGGTGCCCTTCCTTCGTGAGGTTGAATTGGCTGCTGGATCAGGAAGATTCGTCATCGAAGAGAGCGAACGCTCTAGCCTGCGCTTCGGCAAGCGCAGCCTGCGCCATAACGGTGTGCAGTTCGACCAGGCCAAATGCGTGACGGTGCGCGGTAACAGCATGATGCCGGTGTTGCGGGATGGCGCCACGGTCGGAGTCAACGCCGGCAAGTGCGGCATCGGCGATATCATCGATGGTGACCTTTACGCGATCAATCACAATGGTCAGTTGCGCGTGAAGCAGCTCTACCGCCTGCCGACCGGCATCCGTCTGCGCAGTTTCAACCGCGATGAGCATCCGGACGAAGACTACAGCTTTCAGGACATGCAGGACGAGCAGATCGTCATCCTCGGTCACGTCTTCTGGTGGGGCATGTACGCCCGATAGATTTTCACCCGTCACAGAAACCCGCCTCATGGCGGGTTTTTTTTCGCCTGAATAAAACCCTCGAGCCCTTGATTTATGCGGCTGCATGCGTTCGTGCATTTCCCATGCATAAATAAATGCATTTATGCATTGACTGTATATGCATCCATGCATATTCTTGCCACCAAGCCGCTCGACAAAGCGGCTGGCAACAACAGCTCTTTAGTTCCACAAGAACAGGCAGCGATGAACCGGCCTCAACGGTTCAGAGGGTTGGCAACTGACCCGGGTGTGCAGCGTAAAGCACCAAGAGCAGTTATCCGGCGGGCAGGGACCGCGGTCGGAAAAACAATTTGAATGGACTCGTACCGCGCCAGTAGCGCCGAACAGTCAGCTTCCTTTTTTGAGTAAAGGACTTAAAGGAAGGCGAAGGAGCGCATTACTGAAAAGCCCGGCGTTCAAACACCGGGCTTTTTGGAATGCCTGCCTGATATTTGCTTCATTCACAACGATTGCGCGGACATCCAGGTACGCAAACCCCAAGGGCTGACGCTCGCCTCAACAAGGAGAAGTAGATGAATCGTTATGCTTACGTTCGATACGACTATGCGAAACCGTTCAAAAAAATCATGCAGATTGTGGAAGCTGAGGAAATACCCGAGTACCTGTCAGGTGGTGGTTGGGTTGATATCACAGCAAACCCGGCTGTTCAGGTCGGATGGAAGGCGGAAACCATCAATTATGTTGACTGGGTTTTCAGTGAACCAACCTATCAAGAACGCGAAAAAGACGTGGCCCAAGACGCTCTGGAGTTACTGACGGCTGCCAGCAAGTGGCTGTTGGTGCATCCACTGCAATACAAAGCCGACCTTGGCGTTGCCACACCTGACGACCAGGCCTTGTTGTTGGCTTACAAGCAGTACTGCGTTGAGCTGGGCGATATGTCGAAACAGTCCGGCTATCCGTACACAGTCAACTGGCCATTGGCGCCGTTCTGATCCAGTCGCAACCGTCATCCGCTGCATCAGGAGTGCATTACTGAAAAGCCCGGCCTCAGCGCCGGGCTTTTTGGAATGCCTGCCTCAAGAGAAATCGTTTGAACCCAACACACAACACTCATCAATCACCTACGGAGGCGTGACATGACAAACGAGCAACAAGCGTTGGCGGACATGCCGATCTGGCTGGTCATCCTCCTTGCCGTGGTGGGCGGGGTGTCCGGCGAAATGTGGCGCGCCGACAAGGAGGGCGCTCGTGGCTGGTCATTGCTGCGGCGTCTGGCCCTGCGCTCCGGCGCCTGCATGATCTGCGGCGTTTCGGCGATCATGCTGCTGTATGCCGCCGGATTATCCATCTGGGCCGCTGGTGCCTTCGGTTGCCTGACCGCCATGGCCGGTGCCGACGTCGCCATCGGTCTCTACGAACGCTGGGCCGCCAAGCGCATCGGCGTCTGCGAAGTTCCCCCGCCGCGCGATCCACAGTAACTCAACATTTTCCTGCCTCGCTGCAAACGATGCGGCGGGGCTGCGCGTGGACAATTGAAAAGGAGGTCATGCATGCCCGCACCGATCCAGCAGCCTTCGCAGCTGTTCACGGCGATGGCGACAACCTTGCGTAACAGCGCCGGCCTGAATCTGCAGGTCGGCAATCACGACGACTTCACCACCCCCGGCGCTCAGGCCTGGGCATTGATCGACTTCGACCGTAATGCGCCCGGAGTGCGCGGCGCGGACGGACGTATCGCCCACGTCATGACCGTATCGCTGCAAGTCATTCCGGCAGTGTCCGCCAGTGCCTTTGCCGCCTGCGATCTGATCGCCGTGCTGAAAAACCTGATCACTGACAACCGCTGGGGGCTGCCCGGCGATCAATGCGATTTGCCGATGAACATTGACGGTTTGCCGTCAGTGCTGGTCCGCGCCGACCAGCCATACAAGGCATGGACGCTGACCTTCACCCAGACCCTCTATCTCGGCCTGACCTTGCTCGACGATCCGCTCGGCACACCGAAATTCGCCCGTACCTGGGAAGTCAGCAACATCGACGACCCCGACCAATACACCGCGCTGGAGGCCTGACCGATGTTCGACGCATTACTGCGCATGCAACTGGGGCCGATCATCGAGCGGCTGGCCGAGATGGAAGCCGAGATCGACGACCTGCACCGCCGCGCCGAGAGTTTCTGTCGCATCGGCGTCTGTCAGACAGTCGATGCCGCGAGCAACACCTGCCAGGTCAGTCACGGTGGACTGCTGACGCCAGCCATCAAGTTCTTCAACCCCAGCGCCGGGGCGCAGAGCGAATCGCGGATTCCGAGCGTGGGCGAGCAATGCCTGCTGCTCAACTACGGCAGCGGCGAAGGTGGCGCGCAAAGCGTGGCGTTGTTCGGTTTGAACAGTGACCGCTTTCCGCCGACAGCGACGGTACCGACGCTGACGCGCCGCGTTTATGTCGACGGCACTGAAAGCGGCTACGACGACGCCACGCATACCCTGCATTGGCAAAACGGCCCTGCCGCATTCAGTGGCTCTCGCGAGTCGCTTGCACTGAGCATCGGCCCCGCGCAACTGACGATGACGCCGCAGCTGATCAGCCTGCAACTGGGCGGCGTCGGCCTGAGCATCGACGCCTCGGGCGTGCACTTCAGCGGCCCGTTGGTGGATCACCAGGGCCGCGTCATCAGCCCCTGAATCAAGAGCTTCCCATGATCGGAATCGATAGAGACTCCGGGGCCACGGTCGACGACTGGCTGCAGTTCGTGCAGCGCGCGACACGAGCCCTGACCACGCCGCTGGGCACCCGGCAAAAAAGGCCCCTCTATGGCTCGCTGATTCCCACGCTGCTGGGGCAGAACCTCGGTGACGACGTTCTGCTCCTGGCCCAGAGCCACGCGGCTCAGGCGTTCTACAACGCGCAGAACGGGATCAGCGATTTTCAGCCGAGCGTGATCGTCGCCAGCCGTCAGGGCGCCGGTCTGCTGCTGCGTTTCGCCGGCACCTGGAAAAACCGTCAACAGACCTTCGAGGTAGTGACATGAGCATGTTGATCCCCGGCCAGAATCAGTTGGCCGAACCGGCGCTGATCACTGTCGACGCCTTTGAAGACTTGCTCGCCGAGTTCAAGACCTTCGTTGTCGAGTATGTCGGCGCCCGAGCGCCGGACAGCGCAGCGAAACTCAAGACCAGCCTCGATAACGAAAGCGAATTGCTGACCCTGGCGCTCGAGGCTTTCTGCGTGCGCCTGCAAACCCACGAACGCAAATACAACGCCCGCATCAAGCAGATGCTGGCGTGGTGGGCTACCGGCAGCAACCTCGATGCACGGCTGGCGGACATGGGCCTGGAGCGGCAGTTGCTCGATCCGGGCGACCCGGCGGCATTCCCGCCGGTACCCGCGATTTACGAAAGCGACGACGACGCCCGGCTGCGCTATTACCTGGCGCCACATGCCCCGGCAGCGGGCTCGCGAATGCAGTATCGCCGCGAGGTATTCACCCTCGGCGAGCGGCCGACAGTGAAGGTCGAATCCACCGACGCCGGTGTGGTGAATGTCACCTACACCTTCAATCCGGACGGCCTCGCTGCACAGGTCAAGGACGGCAACGGCCGCCGCACGGCGCCGGGTGAGGTGCAGGTCACGGTGTTGTCGCGAGACGGCGATGGTACCCCGTCTGCAGCGTTGCTTGACGGTGTACGCCAGCACTTCGCCCGCCCTGATGTGCGACCGGAAACCGATCTGGTCACGGTCAAGGCTGCCGACATTCAGCGCTACAAAATCCGCGTGGTGGCGAAGATCAATTCCGGCCCCGACTCGGGCCTGACCAAAGTCGCCGCGCAGCAACAATTGCAGGCCTACGCCGACAGTTGCCATCGCCTCGAAGGGCGTGTCGACCCGAGCTGGATCGACTACACGTTGCACAGCGCTGGCGCCGTGCAACTGCAGATTCTCGAGCCGCTGGAGCCGATCGTGAGCACTGCGTTTCAGGCGCCTTACTGCACCGCGGTCGAGGTCGAGGTGTTGACGCTATGAGTGAGCCAACGCATAGCCCGACCTTGTTGCCGGCCAACAGCTCTCCACTCGAACGCGGACTGGATCTGGGCTTCGGCGCGCTGCTTAATCGCATCGCGCCGCCGTTCCCCGAACTGATGAATCCGAGCCAAACACCGGTGGATTTTCTGCCGTATCTGGCGGCAGATCGCGGTGTCGCCGAATGGAGCACCGCCGCGCCAGAAGCGGAAAAACGCCTGACCGTCGAACTGGCCTGGCCCACCGCGCGGCAGGCCGGCACTCGCAAGGCGCTGGAGAACGCGGCCAAGGGTTTGCAACTGCGCCCCGAAGTCCGCGCCTGGTACGAACAGACGCCGCCCGGCGTGCCCTACAGCTTCAGCGTGCGCGCCTTCAGCGACCAACCTTACAGCGCAGAAATCGACGCCCGTCTCGACCGGCGTCTGGCTGATGCCAAGAGCGAGCGGGACATTCTTTCGGTGACGGTTGGCTTGAGCGCGTTCGGCAGCCACTCCATCGCCGCCGCGACTTTCTGCGGTGAGTTGACGACGGTTTATCCGGTGTTCATCGAGGGTCTCGAAACCTCTGGCGAGGCGTTCATGGCCGCCGCGGTGTACACCGTCGAAACATCCACTATTTATCCTCAGGGGGCCTGAATGGCTGACTATTACACCCTGCTCACCAACGCAGGGATTGCCTACGAAACGGCGTGCAAGGCCGCAGGGCTGCCGATCAAGCTGACGCAGATTTCTGTCGGTGATGGCGGCGGCTCGGTCTATAACCCGGCCGCGACCGCCACGGCGCTTAAACGCGAAGTCTGGCGCGGTCCGCTCAATGCCCTGTTCCAGGACGAGAAAAACCCGAGCTGGCTGCTCGCCGAAGTGACCATTCCGCCGGATGTCGGCGGCTGGTATGTGCGTGAGGCGGGGCTGTGGACCGACACCGGGATTCTCTACGCCATCGTCAAATACCCGGAGTCGTTCAAACCGGTACTGGCGACGTCGGGCTCGGGCAAAGAGTTCTACATTCGCTCGATTTTCGAGACCAGCAATGCGTCGCTGGTAACGCTGCTGATCGATGACACCGTGGTCAAGGCCACACGTGCGTGGGTCATGAGTTACCTCGCCGAAGAACTCGGCAAACTCGATGGCAAGCAATCGGTGCGCGTCGCGGCCTCTACCAACATCGTGTTGAACGGTGCGCAGCAGATTGACGGCGTCGCCGTGATCGCCGGCGACCGCGTGCTGCTGGCGAACCAGACCCTGGCCAAGGACAACGGCCTGTGGATTGTCGCCAATGGCGACTGGGTGCGGGCGACTGATGCCAATACCAGCGCCAAGGTCACGCCGGGCCTGACGGTCATGGTCGAGGAGGGCACGGCCAACGGCGATTCGCTGTGGCACCTGACCACCAATGCGCCGATCACTCTTGGCACCACCGCACTGACGTTCAAGATGCTCGCCGGGCGTACCGGTATTGCTGCCGGCACTTACAAGAGCCTGACGGTTGATGAATATGGTCGGGCGACGGCAGGTGCGAATCCTGAAACGCTGGCCGGGTTTGGCATCAAGGACTCCTACACCAAGGCTGAAGTCGAGGCGTTGATTGCCAAGGCGTCGGCGTTGCCGGTAGGTTCGATTGTCGCGTTCCCGGTTGATGCCCCGCCGCCGGGTTTTCTGGAGCTGGATAACAGCGTCAAGAGCAGTGCGACTTACCCGGACTTGAGCGCTTATCTGGGCGGCAAGTTCAACAAGGGCGATGAGGGGGTTGGGAATTTCCGTTTGCCGGAAGCGCGTGGTGAGTTCTTGCGCGGATGGGATCATGGGCGGGGAATCGATACAGGCCGCGCGCTAGGCAGTACGCAGCTTGATGCAATGCAGGGCCACTACCATTCGCCGGTTCGTGTTGCTGGAACCGGTGGCGCCACTTTGGTCAATTCGATCAGCTCCACAGCTGTTGCGAACATGAATCCTAGTACCGTTGGTTCGCCGCTGATAGGAACCCATGTCGGGGCGCCGACTCCGGATCTGTTCACACCCGAATTTGGGACGCCGAGAACGGCTGCTGAAACCCGCCCCCACAACATTGCCTTCATGTGGTGTATCAAAACCTGGAATGCCCCGGTCAATCAGGGAAACATCGATGTTGCCGCTCTTGCCAAGGAAGTCGAGCGGCTCAAATCCGCTGTTCCGGTGGGCGCCATTCTGGCATTCCCAACCGGCATCGTTGCGCCGGGTTATCTGGAGCTGGATGGCAGTGTGCAGAGCATTGCGACTTATCCGGATCTGGCGGCTTTTCTAGGTACCACTTACAACAAGGGTAACGAGGGGGCGGGTAACTTCCGCTTGCCTGAGTCGCGCGGTGAGTTCCTGCGTGGTTGGGATCACGGGCGAGGTGTGGATGGAGGACGAACTGTTGGCAGTGCCCAAACCGATTTGTTCAAGACCCACAACCACCGTTATTTTGATGAGACCGGTGCAACTCTTGATCCTGCTGGTGTGTGGGAGGGAGGTAAAGTCAATGGCGCGGCTGCAGCCATATCTTCAGGAGCCTTTCTTTCTGCTGTAGACACCGGTGTCACGATGCAAACAGTGACTGCTGTCACGACTGTGGATACCGGTGGGACGGAAACCCGTCCCCGCAACATCGCCGTCATGTGGTGCATCAAAGCCTGGAATGCCCCGGTCAATCAGGGAAGCATCGACATCGCCGCCTTGACCGTTCTGGCTCAACAAGCGACCGAACTCAATCAAGGCACAGCGAAAGTTGCCTCTCAAGCGCAGACAGACTCGGGTACTGACGATCAAACCTTCGTCACACCAAAAAAGTTGCGCCGGGGTTTTCAGATTCTCAAACAGGCCAATGGTTATATCGTTTTCCCCTCATGGCTTGGCGGCATTGTCATTCAATGGGGATATCAGAACATTCCTGGCAGCACGACGATGACGTACCCGTTTCCGCTAGCCTTTCCAGCCGCGTGTGCAAGCATCACGGCAAGTTTCGGGACTCCCGCTCAGGGAACCGTTAATGCCGATATGATCAGTAACAATCAGTTCAAGCTTCAGAACACATACACCGGTCAGCAGATCGCTCGATGGCTTGCCATTGGTTACTAGGAGCCAGAATGAAATACGCAATATTCAATGAGAACTTTGAGTTGTGTGGCCGCTATGACTCCGCAACTCACGAGCAAATTCCCGAGGGTGCTCTCGAGATACCGGACGATCTGTATTTCAAGACGATCCGGGAAATTGATGGCATCTGGATGTTGGTAGAGGGTTCAGTTGTCAAACAACCATTTCCAGCTGCTGCACCGAACCTGCCAATGCTGGTGGCGAATGAACGATTTCGACGAGAGGCTAGCGGAGTAAACGTGGAAGGCCTGTTGATCGAAACCACTCGCGACAGCCAAGCACTGATCGCCAGCACCGGTCTGTCCGCCATTCTCGACCCCGAGTACCGCTGCAACTTTAAAACCCTGAATGGTTTCGTCGAAATCGGTGCCGAACAGATTCTCGCTATTGCCAAGGCTGTACGTGCTCACGTCCAGTCGTGTTTTGACCGGGAACTGGCGTTGCTTCGTGCCATTGAGACGGATACCTATACCCACGCCATGCTTGGGGAAGGGTGGCCGTTGTCGCTGCCGGCCGAGTTGCTGCCAAAACCTTGGTGAGCGCCCCATAGTGCAGGGCGCGTGCACATGACCCTATCAATCGATAAGTTTATCGGCCTTTGTCTCTCGGCCAGTTCTTGCGTCCAGTGTCGGAGGCTCGATTCTTACGTGAAAACATGACTTGTTGGCTTCAAAATCAAGCCGAATGAGTTTGACGTTTGACGCGGAAGACCACTTTGGCAACGTTCTGAGATCCAGCAGATGGCGCCCGGTGGGTGCAGTGAATTTAACACTGTGCTCCTCATCAAATGCAGGACGGGTTTCATCCAGCCAGAAGAATTGCATGGGGATGGCTTGTGTGCCGTCAGCGCACGAAAGGTTCAGGCTCAGATAGTCGACGTCCGTCGGTGTGACCGTTTTCGAAAGCGAAAAGTTGATAAGCGCGTCATTGCCAGTGATTTCATAATCATTGCCAGACTCGCCGTGAATCAGTTGATTGTCGCTGATTGGTATCGCGCTGCTGACAGTCTTGAATTCGCCGGTGTCAGGAAGAAATGCCGCAGGAGGGAAATAAGTAAAAAACTCTGATCGTGCGGCGCGCTCGACGACGGTGACAAAGACATAATCGGGCTTCCACTCGTCTACAAGTTGTTGAAAACGGCCACCGGGTTTGAGTGCTTCACTCCAATGCAATTGAATGACATTCTTGAATGTCGCCGCCATCAAAGGCGACAGCGAGTTACCAAAGGAGTCGCGTAACCACAGCACTTTTTTGTCATTCAAGGCACCTTTTGACTCAACGAGAATCGGCGTGTTCGGCGCCTTGATCGGTAGGTTTGCGCCTTTGGTCAGTGTTTTTTTGCTGTCGAAATCAATCGTCGTCGTCGTGATCGCTAGTGTCGAGGCACTGATAACGGGTTCTTCATCATCCAGGCTAGCGCTCAAACGAAGAAAATTGGCCAGGTCTCCACCTTTTCTCAGCGGTGTCTCAACGATGGCGTACGCCGTCGGCGATGGCCACACAATGGTTGGGTCGGATATGGCTATAGTTTGCGCAAATGCGCGGAATCCGACGGCAGCGCCGACAGCGTTCCAGTGGGTGTCCGTTTTGTAGTAGAGAGCATGTGGCAGTGTGTTTTTTGCTTCAAGCAACGGAGCACGTAAATCGACGAAACGATTCCCGGAGTCCTGCGAGATCAAGGCATCGGTTGGATTATGCGGAGCAGGTCGGGCCCACTCGGGTAAGTGTTCGGGATAGATCGTGCCTTTGTTGGGACCGATCATGAGCCGAAAGACTTTGACGCCCTTACCTGTCAAATAAGCATCCCAGGCGGACATCGCAGCTCCGATCTGCTTGCCGAGCGCCAGATCTGTTTCGGATGCAGCGCGTCGGTCTTCGGACAGTGTACTGAGGTACATGTCTCCAAGGTATAACCAGCCGTCTTTTCCGATGATGACCTGTTGCGGGTCAGTGCTTATGCCTAAAGGGTAAAGAACGGCAGCTGCCCATCTGGGAGCGAAATCCATGTTATAGAGGAATGCCTTGCTCTTCCAATTGATAGCACCACGATTGGGCGCCTCAAAGATATTGATTGCGGGTATGGAGAGAAGCACCAACAAGTTGAGCGCAATAAAAAAGATTACTTTAGGTTTCATGATTGTTGGCATCAAAAATTAAAGTAAAGGAAAACGGTGCTGGTAGCGGCCAACGAGAAGCACATTGCGATCGAAAACAGAGCCGCACCATACAATGTTCTCCATCTTCCGATGGTCCCGTTTGCCATTTCCATTGAGTTTTTCCGGCTGATCAGCACGAACGCAAGCATGATCGCTACATAGGTCGGTATAAGGCCAATCGAGCCGGTCGGCAGATAGCGGATCAGGACGTCGGACAGCCAGCCTCCCCAAGCCAGCTCGTGGGTGGATAAAGCGGCAATTTGTTGGCCGGCAGCAGATTTGAAGTCGACCATTCCGCTGAGTACTCGCATGGCATCGTCCAGAGTCTTGGCCCGGAAGAAGACCCAGGTGATGTTGACGAACATAAACGTCACGATCCAGGCGAGTGCAGTGGGCATAGGGCAGCGCAGCTGTTTCCAGAATCTGTGGATGACCAGCGCTGCGCCGTGCAGAGCTCCCCAAATGACAAACATCCAGGTTGCGCCATGCCATAGGCCACCCAGTAGGAAAGTGGCGAACAGGTTTATGTACGTGCGGAACTCACCGGAGCGGTTGCCCCCGAGCGGTATATACAGGTAATCGCGTAAAAAACTGCTGAGCGTGATGTGCCAGCGGCGCCAGAAGTCCTGGATGTCGAGGGCTTTGTAGGGGGAGTTGAAGTTTATTGGCAGCCATATATTGAAAAGTAACGAGGCACCGATCGCCATGTCGCAATATCCGCTGAAATCAAAATACAGCTGAAATGTATAAGACAGGCTGGCCGCCCACGCTGAATAAAAGTCGAGAGCATGGTTGCCATCAAAACCGGCAGTGGCCCACACCGCAAAACTATCGGCAATGACAACTTTCTTGAAGAGCCCTATTGAAAATATAAATAACCCCTTGATGATGTTTGAGTATCTGATGCTCAGGGTCCAGCGAGACGCGAATTGCGGCATTATTTGTCGGTGATGAACAATCGGGCCGGCAATGAGGTGGGGGAAAAAAGTGACGAAAAGTGAGTAGTTAAGAAGATCGTACTCTGCAGTCTCTCCTCGGTAACTGTCCACCAGATATACAATTTGTGTGAAGGTGAAAAAGCTGATCGCCAAAGGCAGTAATATGTGCGGCAGAGGATAATCTGTGCCCAGTACGGTATTGATATTGCTGAGTAGAAAGTCCGTGTACTTGAAGTACCCGAGCAACAGTAGGTTGGCCGCAATGCCTGTGGTTAATACGACTTTTCTGTTGATTGCGTGATGTGGTTTTCTATTTTCCTGGGCTGGCAGGTAGGCTTGAGCGAGCCCGGTGCCAATGGCGAAGTTCATGAAAATCGATCCCAATATCAAAGGCAGATACTGGATATCCCAATACGCATAGAAAAACAGGCTTGCGGCTACCAGCCAGACCTTTCCGGCAATAATCAGGCGCCGATGGTTCAGCCAAAAATAAACGAAAAATGAAATAGGCAAGAAAAGAAGTATAAATTGCCATGAACTGAAAATCATGTTTTGAAAAGGCCATTTTGGGCTAGATGACCTAGCCAGGTTTTTTATGATGTCGAATCAGCTTCAAATATCGCTGGCAATTTAACCGAATTATCTTGGGTGGAGCAAATCGCGTCGACACCAAGCAGTCGTCAACATTTGAATGAGGCGTGTAATACAGCGCGTCTGATCTGCAACAAATAAGCAGCAGCGCCCACGTACTCTGGGCCATCCCTTTATCCAATAGCCCCTGACAGCCCCTTCCTCAAACAAGGGGCTTTTTTGTATCTGGAGAAAACCGAAATGGCACACCGCCAAACTTACACCGTGCTCATTCCATTTCCTACCGGAAATGGACACTGGTCGAGCGCCGGCCAGCAACTTGACCTGCTCGACGTGGAGGCCAGTGCTTTGTTCACTGCCGGTCGCCTTGCGCTGAGCGACAACAACGGGGTCGATCAGTCGACCGCAATGACTAACCAGGCCAAAAAGGCCGCTGCCAAGAAGGCTGACTGAACATGGCTGAGGTTTTGAACTTCGAGCACAACGGCATTACCGTCAATGCCACCGAATCCCCCGAGGCCATGGGTGGCCTGGGTGACAACGTCATCGGTCTGGTCGGCACCGCGCCGAAAGCCGATCCGCTGATTCCGCGCAACGCACCGTTCCGCATCAACAGCTTCACCACCCACGCGCTGCTCGATCCGACCGGCGCTGAAGAGGGCACGCTGTACCACGCGGTTTACCAGATCCTCAAAGTGGTCAAGGTGCCGGTGTACGTGGTGATCGTCGAAGCGGGCGCGACTCCGGCCGACACCGTTAACGCAGTGATCGGCGGTGTTGATCCAACCACCGGCCGCAAGCTCGGTCTGGCGGCACTGGGCAGTGTCCCGGAAGACCTGACCATCATCGGCGCGCCAGGGTTCACCGGCACCAAAGCGGTGGCCAGCGAGTTCGCCTCGTTCGGCAAGCGCATCAAGGCCCGTGTGGTGCTGGACGGCAAGGACGCCTCGGTCGCTGATCAAGTGACCTTCAGCCAGGAACTGGGCGGTGCCGACCTCGGTTTTGACCGTTGCCTGGTGGTGCACAACATGCCGGCCGTGTACTCGAAAGCGGCGAAGAAAAACGTCTTCCTCGCGCCGTCGAGCCTGGCGATTGCCGCACTGGCCAAGGTCAAGCAGTGGGAGAGCCCGGGCAACCAGGTGACCTACGCCGAAGACGTGTCTCGGGTCGTTGAATACAACATTCTCGACACTTCCACCGAAGGCGATCTGCTCAACCGCTACGGCGTGAGCTACTACGCCCGCACCGTGCTCGGCGGTTTCTCGCTGCTGGGTAACCGCTCGATCACCGGCAAGTTCATCAGCTACGTCGGCCTCGAAGATGCGATCAGCCGCAAGCTGGTCAAGGCCGGCCAGAAAGCCATGGCCAAGAACCTGACCAAGTCATTCATGGATCAGGAGGTCAAGCGCATCAACGACTGGCTGCAGACCCTGGTCGCCGACGAAACCATTCCTGGCGGCAGCGTCTACCTGCACCCGGAACTCAACAGCGTCGAGAAGTACAAGAACGGCACTTGGTACGTGGTCATCGACTACGGCCGCTACGCGCCGAACGAACACATGGTTTATCAACTCAACGCCCGCGATGAAATCATCGAGCAGTTCCTGGAGGACGTTCTCTAATGTTTACCAACCGCGTAAGACAGGCCATCGCGGCCACCCTGCAAGGCCTGCCGTTGTCGGCGACCGTCGAGGAGTTCACTCCGCCGAAGATCGACTTCGACATGGAAAACATGACGGGCGGGCGCTTCATCGTTGAGGAAATGGCCAAGAGCGCCAAGCCGCTGAATGCTCAGATCAAGCTGCAAGGCACCGGTGCTGAAGTGTTGCTGGCGATGGGTGTAAAACTGGGCGACGACATCCTGCTGAACGTGCGTGAAGCCGGTCAGGATCAGGACGGCAACACCTGGTTCACCTACCACACCATCGGCGGCAAGCTCAAAACCATGGGTGAAGACGCGATCAAGATGGGCGGCAAAGCCCTGACCACGCTGGACTTCTCCTGCCGCACCTACAACCGCCTGGAAAACGGCGTACCGGTGATCGACATCGACGTGCGCACCCAGAAATTCGTGCTCAACGGTGTAGACATCCTCGGTGATGCGCGCCGTGCGGTGCTGATGCCGTAACCCCGTTTTACAGGCAATCATAAAACCCTGTGGGAGCGAGCTTGCTCGCGAAGGCGCCAGGTCAGTGGACATCAATGCTGAATGTCAGGCCGCTTTCGCGAGCAAGCTCGCTCCCACAGTGGATCTAAAAGAATCACCAAGGAATTCATACATGTCGTGGATGCCACCCCAGCATGACCTGCTGTCGCCGATCACCGGCGACGACGGCACGCAGATCGAACAGATCCAGCTCAAGCCGCTGTTCTACGCCGCGCAGAAAGCAGCGCTGGAACGCGCCGGCGATGATGAGGACGATCAGTTCTTCGAACTGGCGCTGCTCGCCACCGGCCTGTCGGTCAAGGAACTCGACCAGCTGAAACGCCCGGACTACGTGAGCATCGCCCAGTATGTGCACGAGATGTCGACCCGTCCGGCGTCGTACTTTCTGGAGCAGGTCGAGGACGCGGAAAAGTCCGACGATCCTGACCAGGTGCAGCTGCTGCAACCGCTCGCCGTGACTGGCCGCACCGTGACCTCGCTGTCGCTGGAAATGCCCGCACTGCGCGCCACCAAAGTGATGAAGAAACTGAAAACGGCCAAGGAACGCGCCGAGTTCATCACCGCGCATTGTACCGGTCTGATGATCCCTGATCTGGCCCAGCTGAGCGTCCCTGACTGGACCCAATTGCAGGTGCGCATCGACGATTTTTTAAACCAGCCGGCGGCCTACTTTCGGAACGCGACATCGAAGTAATCCTCGATATCGTCCCGCTCATTTACCCGGTAAGTGAGGCGGAGATTCTGGAGTGGGACGCCGAAAAGGCGTTGCGCCGCTACGACATAGCGATCACTCGCCTTGGCGTGAAACAGGAGTAGAGCGGCATGGCAGACATATCGTTTTCGCTGATGTACGCCGCGCAAACCGGCGGCGCGGGTTCCGGTTTGTCGGCAGGCGGATCGGCCACAGACAGCCTGATCAAACCACTGTCCGAACTGAAAGAGGCGCTGCTCACGGCCAGCCTGGACATCCGCAGTCTGGTGCGTGAACAGATCAAACTCGGCGCCGTTGTCCTGGGGCTGAACACGGCCCTGGCATCGTTCAAGGTGCCAATGGTAACTGCCGCACCGGCGGCTGGCGGCGAGAGCAAGTCAAAGCTCAAGGCTGAGATTGAACAACGCTCGCCTCCGGCCTACCTGCAATCGGCCATGGCCCTGGAAACCGCCATGGCCCAGATCAAGCAGGTTCAAGGCCTGGGTGGCGACCTCGACACGCTGTCGAAAGCCAACCTTGAACTGGCCACCGACAAACGAGTTGCCGGCAGTGGGGCGACGGTCGTGGATCTGGTGCAGGTCGAAGTCGCGGCTGGCCGATCCGGGATTGGCGCGGGTCTCAAGGGCGCCGACAAGGAACAGGTGCTGCTGGACTTTGCCCAGGATGCAGCGGTCAATGCGTCGGCGTTCGGCATCAGCCTGAAGTCGGCCGGTGAAATGCTGTCGGCCTGGCAATTGTCGATGAAACTGGATCGCACTCAAGGTCAGCTGCTGGCCGATGCGACTCAGCATCTGGGCAACAGCGGACTGAACGCGACGGCTGCCGACATCGGCTCGGTCGTGCAGCAATCCGGCGAGTCGGCCGTTGCAGTG
The DNA here is from genome assembly GCF_040729435.1 of Pseudomonas sp. HOU2. NCBI lineage: Bacteria > Pseudomonadati > Pseudomonadota > Gammaproteobacteria > Pseudomonadales > Pseudomonadaceae > Pseudomonas > Pseudomonas sp. HOU2. Next base: position 4,656,020 of record NZ_CP160398.1, read on the forward strand.
GGGATCCTGCCCGAGCAGTTGGCGGCGCTGTCAGCCGCGTTGCTCAACGCTGATGTCGACAAGGCCGGTGCCGGCGCGGCGGTGAAAAGTATCAGCGCAGCCCTGGGCAAAGGCACCCAAGGCTCGGCGGCCGAGCAGTCGGCGTGGAAGGCGTTGGGCCTTGATCCCGGCAAGTTGACTGAAAACGTACCGGACAACCTTGTCAAAGCGTTGGCGGCATTGAAGCAACAACCGGCAGAGCAGCAAACGGAGCTGGTCAAGACACTTTTCGGTGGCGACGACGGTGTTCGCAAACTGCTGGCGAAACCCGAAGACCTGCAAAAAGCATTTTCGCTGGTCGCGCCGGCCAAACTGGAAGGAACGTCGACGCTTGTGCCGTCGCAAGCGACCCAGGGCAGCCTCGCATCGCCATTCAACGGTGAAGGGGGCGTGCGCCAGTGGATGGGCAAGCCCGGGGAGGCTCAGACGCCGCTTTCATTGCTCAAGCCTGATGATCCACTGACGCCGGCTTACAGCGGCGCGATTGAACGCAGCGCCGAGCCTGCGGGCAAAGACCCGCAGCGAAGCTGGAACGCGTTCGATGCCAGTCTCAATCGTTTGATCACGGCATTGGCGCCGGATGCGACCGGCACGCTGGACTCGCTGACGAATATGACCAATGGCGTGGCCGATATGGCTGAAGCCCATCCCAAGACCTCGACGGCATTGGCCCTTGCGGGCGTTGGACTGTCGGCCATCGTGGTGGCGGTGATGGCCAAGGCATTCGGCAATTTCACCGACAAACTGCTCAAGGGCGTCGCTTCAAAATTGCCGCTCGGTCTTGGCGGTTTGATTGCCGATATTGAAGACCCGAAAGCCAGGAAAACGTCTGCCGGAAATAGCGCGGGCCATGACTGCTGCTGCAAACCGCTAGGCGGCGGGACAGGCGACAAACTCAAGCCTCGCCGGTCAAGCACCAAGCCTCGAGTCAGACGTGAACAAACCGGTCGAGGCGGGAAAAGCCCCCGCACAGTACCCCCTCGGCCACTACGGATCAGTGCACCGCCGGCGTCGCCGGCACGACCCGTTCTGCCCCGCCTGTCCGCCACGTCCTGGCCGGCAAGCATGACCGCATTTGCAGGGTCATCAGCCGTCAGTCCTGCCCCGGCCGCTTCACTGTCCGGTTCTTACGCCAAGGCAGGCAGACTGCTTGCCAAACGGGCACCGCCGCTGCGGTTGCTCAGTGCCGGATATGAAATGGTCACCGGCGTCATGAAGGGCGATACGCGTACCGTCGTGTCGTCCGGTGCCTCGTTCGCCGGGTCTTCTGCTGGGGCCGCCGTCGGTGCAGCACTTGGCACGTTGATTTTGCCCGGTGTGGGCACGGCAATTGGCGGGTGGCTCGGAAGCATGGCGGGGGGCGCGATCGGTGAATCCCTGGGCGACAAGCTAGGGACACAAGTCGATCGACTCGGCTCACCTGCACAGGTCAGCAAAGACCTTATCGCGACTTCGGCGATTTCCACGATCCCCGGGGCACTTGCCACCCCAGCCGCCAACCAGCCGGTCACGTTCAACTCAACCATTAACATCAATGGTCAGGACCAGACCAGCGCCCAGACACTGGCCAATCTGGTGGTGCAAACCACCATGGGGCAGTTGGGCCAGATCATGCCGACCAATTCCCTCGCCACACGACGTGACGCAGCCCTGACCGATGGAGTCGCCACATGAAACAACAAATGGCCCTGGGCAGTTTCATCTTTGGCCTGTCACGCGGCTTTGCCTACAGCAGTTTTCTGCGCAAGTCCGACGGCGGCTGGACGGAACTGCAGATTCTCACCAGCAAACCCAAGTCCCATCAAATTGGCCAGAAACCCGAAACCCTGACCATCACCGGTAAATCAATGTACGCGGTGGCCATGGATCGGCTGGATGAGCTGCGGGCGCTGCAAGCCCTTCGTGTGCCGCTACCTCTGATTGATGGCATCGGCCGTAATTGGGGCCTGTGGCGAATCACCATGGTTCAGGAAACCCAGACCTGCATCATCGATGATGGTACGGCAATGGTGGTCGACTGGACCCTTGAACTGGCGGAGTTCAACAATGCGTAAGGTACGAAGCATGGCCGGCGATTCGGTGAATCTGTTGCTCTACCGCGAAACCGGTCGCAGCGATGACAGCGCCGAAGAAGCCCTGTGGAAACTCAACCCGACCTTGGCCGAACGTGGTCCGATTCTCCCGGCAGGTGTCTGGGTGACACTGCCGGAACTCGACAGCAAACCCGCCGCGATCAAACCGGTTCTGGCCTGGGACTAAGGAGGTTGCATGACACAGGGATTCACCCCGGCGATCGAAATCTACGGGGCCAACAAAGACTTGCTGAATCAGCGTCTGATCAGTTGGGAGCACGTTGATGCTGCCGGGATGGAGTCCGATCAACTGACACTGGTGATCGACCTGGAAGGCCTCGAAGGCTTGCCGACCCTGGGCGGAACCATCGGCCTGCGGGTGGGTTATCTGGAATCCGGGCTGGTCGAAAAGGGCCAATTCAAGGTAACCAGACTGACACCAACGCTGTTCCCGCTGCGCCTGACGCTGGTCGCTACGGCCGCGCCCTTCAGCGGCAAGGACGAAACCGGATTCAAGGAACGGCGTACGGCCAGTCATGGCCCCACCACCCTTGGCGCACTGTTTCGCGAACTGGTCTCGCGGCACGATTTTTCGCCGCGCGTCGATCCTGAACTGGCGCTGATCCGGATTGCTCATGTCGACCAGTCGAACGAAACCGACATGAGCTTCATCACGCGACTGGCAAAGAAGTACGACGCGGTGGCCAAACCGTTCAACAACCTCTACGTGCTGGCTAAACCGGCGCAGCTGAAAAACCTCTCGGGCCAGGTGATACCGGACGTCAGGCTGTCGGTGACCAGCAACAATCGACCGGGTGATCACGCCTTTATCAGCGCGACACTGGAAGAGACTGCCCGCACCCAGAATCAGGGTTGCAAGACCTGCTTTTGGGACGGTGCTCTTGGCAAGCTGCAGGAGGTAATCACCGGTTCCGCACCCTACAAGGTCATTCGCCAGAAACAGGCGAGTGAAGAAGAAGCCAGGGCCATCGGCGAAGCCGAAGTGCGCAAGATGCTGCGCGAGAAATACAAGCTGAAGGTCACTTGCCCGGGCGATCCGCTACTGGCTGCCGAAGGCCTGTTGGTACTCGATGACACCTGGCCAGACTTCATGCGCGGTCGCTGGTCGATCGAAAAAGTCACCGCCAGCGGCAAGCGCGAGGAAAGCTATCGCTGCCTGATCGAAGCAACCGGCCTCGATCACAAGGCGGACGCCAAAGCCTGATCTCACAGCCCGCGAGTTCCCTGCAGGAGTGAGCCTGCTCGCGATGGCGGTGTGTCAGGCACATTGATTGTGAATGTGCCATCGCCATTGCGAGCAGGCTCACTCCTACAGTGGATTCGCGGTGTTTTCTGCACCTCATCTCAATTCTGGAACACCACCATGAAGATCACCCCGATCCTCACGCAACTGCGTGGGCAATGCCCAAGCCTTGCCAATCACATTGCGGTGGGTGTCGATCTGGCGTTGCTGCAAGGCACTGCCGATCTGCCGACACCCTCGGCCCATGTGCTGCCGCTGGCCGATGTCGCCAGCAACAGCACCGCACAAAACCTCACCGCCCAACCGATCCGCGACCGCTTCGAAATCGTCCTGGCGCTCGACGCCAGCGACAGCACAAAAGCGCTGGATCTGTTGCACGACCTGCGCGCCGAACTGTGGCGCGCGCTGGTGGGGTTCAAGCCGGGCACCGACTACAGCGCCATCGTCTATGACGGCGGCGAGATGGTCTCGATCAACAGCAGCCGCGCCTTCTATCGGCTGCGCTTTTTTGCCGAGTTCCAGCTCGGCCGCAATCTGCCCAGTCAGCCTGCGGAGAGTTGGCACGAACGTGAACTGGACGGTTTGTCGTCCTTTACCGGGGTCACCGTGCGGGTCGATGCGATCGACCCCGCCGACCCCAATCTGAAACACCCGGGCCCTGACGGGCGCGTGGAACTGACTTTCTCTGGAGACGTAACCCCATGAGCAATCGCATCACCGTACTGCCGGCCGCTGGCCGTGCCGTACCTGACCCGGAAGCGGGCGATCTGCTGCCCAAAGAAGGCCGTGAAGTGCTGGACAGCGCCTGGTGGCGCCGACGTCTGGCCGACGGCGATATCACCCTCAAAACCGTAAAAGTCAAAGCACAGGGAGCCAAATAATGGCGATCGGATTCAGCAACATCCCCGCGGACATTCGTGTACCGCTGTTCTATGCCGAAATGGACAACTCGGCCGCCAATAGCGCGACTTCGGCCATGCGCCGTCTGATCGTCGCTCAGGTCAACGACAACATCGCCCCGAGCGAAGTCGGCAAACTGGTGCTGGTCTCCAGTGTTGCGCTGGCAAAAAGCATCGGTGGTCAGGGCTCGATGCTCGCCTCGATGTACGAGACCTTCCGCAAGGCCGACCCGATCGGCGAGATCTGGTGCCTGCCGCTGCACAACGCTGAAGGCGCCATCGCCAAAGGCGTGCTGACCCTGACCGGCACCGCGACTCAGGCCGGCGTGCTCAACCTGTACGTCGCTGGTGTGCGGGTGCAGGCCACCGTGGTCAACGGTGCCACCGCTGCTCAGGCGGCTACCGCTCTGGCGCAGAAAATCAACGCCACCGCCGATCTGCCGGTGAGCGCTGCGGCTGCCGAAGGTGTGGTCACCCTGAACGCCAAGTGGACCGGCGACAGCGGTAACGACATCAGCCTGCAGTTCAATCGTCTGGGCAAGAGCAATGGCGAAGAAACCCCGGCCGGCCTGACCACCGCAGTCACCGCCATGACCGGCGGCGCCGGTGTGCCGGACCAGGTCGCAGCCGTGGCTGCACTGGGCGACGAGCCGTTCGAGTTCATCGCGCTGCCGTGGTCGGATCTGTCGACCCTCAACACCTGGCAAGCGGTGATGGATGACAGCACCGGTCGCTGGTCCTGGGCCAAGCAATTGTTCGGTCACGTTTACAGCGCCAAGCGCGGCACCGTCGGCACACTGGTTGCTGCTGGCCAGGCACGCAACGACCAGCACATGACCATTCAGGCGCTGGAGCCGGGCGTACCGCAACCGTTCTGGGTACAAGCTGCCGCACTGGCTGCGCGCACCGCGGTGTTCATCTCCGCCGATGCCAGCCGTCCGACTCAAAGCGGCAGCCTGCCGGGCGTCGACCCTGCACCGGCCAGCGAGCGTTTCACCCTGACCGAGCGTCAGTCGCTGCTCAACTACGGCATCGCCACCGCGTACTACGAAGGCGGTTACGTGCGCATCCAGCGTTCGATCACCACCTACCAGAAGAACGCTTACGGGCAGGCCGACAACTCCTACCTGGACAGCGAAACCATGCACCAGTCGGCGTTCATCGTGCGTCGTCTGCAAAGCGTGATCACCAGCAAATACGGTCGCCACAAACTGGGTTCCGACGGCACCCGTTTCGGCGCCGGCCAGCCGATCGTGACGCCAGCGACCATTCGCGGCGAGCTGATCGCGCAGTACGCCAAGCTGGAACTGGAAGGCCACGTGGAGAACGCCGAGCTGTTCGCCGAGCACCTGATCGTCGAGCGTGACGTGCAGGACCCGAGCCGCGTGAACGTGCTGTTCCCGCCGGATTACATCAACGGTCTGCGCGTGTTCGCACTGCTCAACCAATTCCGTCTGCAATACGACGACGCGGCCTGATAAGCGCGTTTGGCCGTAAGCATTCAGCCCACCTCGGTGGGCTTTTTTATTTGAAGGGAGTAACACCATGGGTCAAGTGATTGCAGGCACCTGCTACGTCAAAGTCGACGGTGCACAACTGACTATCAACGGCGGCTGCGAAGCCCCGCTGATGGCCGTCAAACGCGAAACCGTCGTACCGGGTTTCTACAAGGAAACCGATGTCGCGCCGTCGTTCAAAGTGACCGCGCTGCACACCGCCGACTTCCCGCTGAAGAAGCTGATCGAAGGCACCGACATCACCGTCACCTGCGAATTCAGCAACGGCAAGGTCTACGTGCTGGCCGGTGCCTACCTGGTCGAAGAGCCGGTTTCCAAGGGCGATGACGCCACCATCGAACTGAAATTCGAAGGCATCAAGGGGACCTGGCAATGAGCGGCGCCGTGAAGCTTCAGGTTGCGATCGAAGCTCACGGCGAGCCCCTGACCGAACTCGTCCTGCGCCGTCCGACGGTGCAGGAAGTGCGAGCGATCAAGGCGCTGCCGTACAAGATCGACAAGAGCGAAGAAGTCAGCCTCGACATGGACGTGGCGGCCAAATACATCGCCGTGTGCGCCGGTATTCCACCGTCGTCGGTCAACCAGCTCGATCTGGCTGACCTCAACGCGCTGAGCTGGGCCGTTGCGAGTTTTTTCATGAGTGCGGCGTCGGAGCCATCACCGACCTGATCGCAGTCGCCTATGACCTGGCCTGGTTCTGGAAGGTTGACCCCGAACAGATGATGGCCAGGCCACTGGATGTGCTCCGCGAATCGCTGGAGCACGCGCAACGGATCAATGCGATGCAGCAGGTGCAGTGATGGCAGACGAAGAAAAGAAAGTGCAAACACCGGTGCTGATCACGGGCATCGATGAACTGTCGCCCAAACTCGGCGCCCTGCGAGTAAAGGTCGAGAGCTTCAAGAAAAATCTCGAACAGACCGGCCTCGGCAAACTGGACATCAGCGGTCTGTTCAAGGGCGGCAGCGTGATCACGCCGTTCGTGGACGGGATCAAATCGGCGGCGGCGTTTCAGGGCAAATTGACGGAAGTCAGCGAGACGGCGAAAACCGTGGATCTGCCCGCCGCGCCGAAAGCCGCTGCGCAGAACATGAACGTGTTCAGTGCGTCGATGGAAAAGGTTTCCGCCGCTGTCGACGCGGCGCTGGTGCCGGCAGTCGGTGCGTTGGTCGTCGGGCTTGAGCCAATGCTGACTCAGTTCGGCAGCCTGCTTGCCGACAACCCGAAACTGGTGGAAGGCCTGGCTGCGGGGGCCATTGCCTTCTCGGCGATGCAAACCGCGGTCACCGGCGCCACGCAAGTGTTCGATGTCATGAGCATGGTGCTCAAGACCAATCCGATCATGCTGATCGCCATGGGCATCGCGGTGGCGGCCGGTTTGATCTATGCCAACTGGACGCCGATCAGCGCGTTCTTCAAAGGCATGTGGGAGGGCGTGAAAAACATTGGTGCGAGTGCGATGGCGACGTTGCGCTCGGTCCTTGACTGGCGACCACTCGATGCACTGGCGGCGCTGTGGTCACCGGTTGCGGGATTTTTCTCGGGCATCTGGGAAGAGGTCAAAGCCGTCACTGCGCCGGTCATCGACTTCTTCAAATCGGTGTTCTCGTGGACGCCCGCCGGCATGATCCTGGAAAACTGGGCACCGCTGACGGGGCTGTTTTCGGCGATCTGGGAACTGCTCAAGGCCTTGAGTGTGCCGGTGATGACGTTCCTCAGAAACCTGTTCGATTTCTCGCCGATGCAGATGATCAACAGTGCGTGGGGCGGCGTTGTCAGGTTCTTCGAGCCGATGTTCGATGGCCTGCGAAAAGCTGCGCAGCCGGCTAAAGAGTTTCTGGTGTCGTTGTTCGATTTCTCACCCATGCAGATGATCACCAGCGCCTGGGGCGGTGTTGTTGCGTACTTCCAGCCGCTGTGGACGACGCTGCAATCGGCTGTGCAAAGCACCCGGGATACATTGCGGGCATTGTTCGATTATTTCCCGATGGAAATGATCACCAGCGCCTGGGGTGGTGTCGTCGGGTACTTCGAACCGATCTGGACGGCACTGCAAACATCAGTGCAGCGGGTCAAAGGCTTTTTCACCAGCCTGTTCGAGTGGTCGCCGCTGGAGCAGATTGCGCAGTACTGGCAGCCGGTCGGGGAAGTCTTTTCGGCGCTGTGGGATGTTGTGCTGGCGGCGTCTGCACCGGTCGTGGACTTTCTGCACACCCTGTTCGAATGGAAACCTCTGGACCAGATCATCGAGAGCTGGGGGCCGATTGTCGGGTGGTTCGGCGAGTTGTGGCAAAAGTTGCAAACCGTCATTGCGCCGATCAAGGAGCTGTTCGACGGAGGTTTCGCCGGGTTGATCGCCAAGGTCACCGGCAAGGTCGAAACGCTGACCCAGGCGCAGCGCCAGACCAATGCCGAAGGCAAGGGTGAGCTGGCGCCGGCGTTCTTTGGCGCGAGTCCCGCGCCTGCTGGAAACGGGGCGTTGCAGGGCGGATCGCTGCCACAAACCTCCAGCGCCCTGATCCAGCAAAGCGCCGCCAACAACCGCACGCAACTCGAAGGCGGCCTGACCGTGCGCTTCGAAAATGCACCGCCGGGGCTGCGCACCGATCAACCACAAACCAATCAACCGGGCCTGGCGCTGTCTTCGCGCATCGGCTATCGCTCGCTGTCGGCAGGAGGTTCCAATGAACTGGCGTGACCGCTTGTTGCCGGCATCGTTTCGCGGTGTCGGGTTCTGGATCGATCAGGCGAAAACCCCGGTCGGTCGCAAAGGTCAGTTGCACGAATACCCGCAACGTGACCTGCCGTATTTCGAGGATCTCGGCCAGCAGGCCAAGACCCACGACATCACGGCGTTCATCATCGGCGCCGATTGCCTGGAGCAGCGCGACAAGCTGCTCAAGGCCCTGGAGGCGGGCAGTGGTGAACTGGTGCATCCATGGCTCGGACGCTTGCAGGTCAAGGTCGGCGAATGCGACATGACCCACACCCGCCAGGACGGCGGGCTGGTGACGTTCAGTCTGAAGTTTTACCCGGACCGGCCGTTGCCGTTTCCGACCGCCACGGTCAGTACGCAAAAAGTTCTGTTGGCCAAGGCTGACACTCTGTTGGGTTCTGCGGTGGCGCGCTTCGAGCAGGCGATGACGTTGATCAAGGCTGCGCGGATCGGCATTGCCAATCTGCGCAACAGCCTGACCGGGGTCTATGAGGTGATCAAGGAGCAGCTCAAACCGCTGATCGAGCAGTACAAGCAGATCACTGAACTGGTCAAGGCCGTCAAGGAATTGCCCAAGGAAGTGGCTGCGGAGTTCAAGGGCTTGCTCGGCGATATCAAGGAACTCAAGGCATTCGCGAAGGAGGGCTACCGTGGCGTGATTGCCGACGTGTCCCAACAACTCGAAGCCATTCGCAAGGCCGATGCGCCGAAGATCACCACCGGCAAGGACACCAACGCGGCGGCGCAAGCCATGGCTGATCTGGTGCAGGACACCATGCTGGTGAAAGTGGCGCAGTGGGTCGCGTCGATGCCGGTGGCGACTCCGACGGTGAAGCTGTCGTCGACACCTTCGGTGGCGCATCAGGCGGATCAACCGGTGACTCGTCAGGAGGTGCCGGTGACCGACGAAATGAAAGCGCTGCAGCAGGCGGTCGGGGTGGCAATCGACCCGATGCTGGACAAGGCCGATCCCAAACATCACCAGGCAATCAACGATGTGAAGGAAGCGCTGATTGCGCATCTCAAGGCAGTGGCGTCATCCGGTGTGCGCCAGGTCACCAAATCGTTTCAGGAAAGCCTGCCGGCGCTGGTGGTGGCCTACAAGCAATTTGCCGACGCCACACGGGTGACTCAAGTGACGCAGAGCAACGCGATGAACCATCCGGGCTTTTCTCCCAACGATGTAAAAGTGTCCAGGGAGTGAGCCATGAGCGAGATGGATAACCATGTCACGCTGACCGTCAACAACATGGAATACGGCGGCTGGAAAAGCGTGGAAATCACCGCCGATCTGGAGCGCCAGTTCCGCACCTTCAAACTCGACATCACCTGGCAGTGGCCGGGGCAGACGGTGGATCAACGGATCAAGCCGGGTGACCCGTGCGAAGTGAAAATCGGCCAGGATCTGGTGCTCACCGGCTACGTGTTCAAGGCGCCGATCAGTTACGACGGACGCCGGATCAGCCTGAGCATCGAGGGTAGCTCCAAGACTCAGGATCTGGTCGATTGCGCAGCCACCAACCGGCCGAACCAATGGCAGGAGCAACCGCTGCTGAGCATCGTCCAGGCTCTGGCGGCGGAATACTCGCTGTACGTGGTCAACGAAATTCCGGAGACCGCGCGGCTCGCCAAACACACCATCGTGCCGGGCGAAACGGTGTTCCAGTCGATCGATCGTCTGCTCTCGCTGTTCCGGGTGTTTTCCACTGATGACGAGCAAGGCCGTCTGGTTCTGGCCAAGCCCGGTAGTGGTGGTCGGGCCAGTGACGCGCTGGAGTTGGGCAAGAACATTCTGTCGGCGAACGCGCCGATGGATCAAAGCCAGGTGTTTTCTGAATACCGAGTGATCGGTCAGCAGAAAGGCTCGGACAAGAAGAGCGGGGCGGCCGTCAGCGAGGTTCAATCCAGCGCGGCTGATCTGAGCTTCAAGCGCCGCCGCACCACGATCATCAACGAGGGCACCGCACTGACGTTCGAGTTGGCCCAGCAACGCGCCCAATGGGAAAGCGCCACCCGCATGGGCCGGGCGCAGACCACGACCTATCAGGTGCAGGGCTGGCGTCAGTCCAATGGCGATCTGTGGCGCCACAACACGCTGGTGAAGGTCACGGATCCGGTGCTCGGCTTTGACGGCGACATGCTGATCTCCAAAGTGACGTATTCGCTCTCGGCGCAGGGCTCGGTGACCACGCTGCAAGTGGCGCCACCGCATACCTTCGATCCTGATCCCACACCCCCGAAAAAAACCTGAGCCTGACACCCAACCCGACTGGCACCACCTGTTCCTGTGGGAGCGGGCTTGCCCGCGATAGCGGTGGTTACCGCAAACACTTCTTTGCCTGACACGCCGCCATCGCGGGCAAGCCCGCTCCCACAGGTTTTGTGTTGGCAAAGTATCGAGGATCAATTCATGAGCCTACTGACACGCCTGCTGGCGCGCGGCACTGTCGTGCTCGCCAACTCGGCATCCAAGCTGCAATCGCTGCAAATGCGCCTCACCGCTGGCGAAGTGAACGACGACCTGGAGCACTTCGAACCCTACGGTTTCACCAGCAACCCGCTGGCCGGCGCCGAAGGCATCGTCACTTTTCTCGGCGGTGACCGTTCCCACGCCATCGCTCTGGTGGTCGCCGACCGCCGCTATCGCTTGCAGTCGCTGGCCTCTGGCGAGGTGGCGATCTACACCGACGAGGGCGACAAGATTCACTTCAAGCGCGGGCGGATCATCGACATCGAAACCGCCACGTTGAACATCCGCGCCAGCAGCGCGGTGAACTTCGACACGCCGGTGATCAACCAGACCGGCAAGATCGTATCCACCGGCGACCAACTCGCCGGCGGCATCAGCCAGATCAAACACGTGCACGTCGGCGTGCAGGCCGGTAGCGGCCAGACCGGTGCGCCGGCAGGAGGCAAATAATGCTTGTCAGCCAGAATCTCCATGCCGCACTGACCCGCGCCGTGCTCATCAGCCTGTTCACTTGGCGCCGCGCCGCCGATGACGACGCCCTCGATGACGAGGAGCGCTTCGGCTGGTGGGGCGACAGCTTTCCCACCGTCGCCGACGACCGCATCGGTTCGCGGCTGTGGCTATTGCGTCGGGTCAAGCTGACCCGGCAGACCCAGATGGACGCCGAGTTCTATGCCCGCGAAGCCTTGCAATGGCTGATCGACGACGGCCACTGCAGCGCCATCGACATCATCAGCGAACGCCTCGACGCCCAGCGCCTGAACCTGCGCACGGTCCTGACCCTGGCCGACGGCGAACGTCTGGACATCAACCCCGATAACAGTTGGCAGGTGATCTATGCCGTTTGAAACCCCTTCGCTGCCGGTGCTGATCAAGCGCACCCAAAGCGACCTGGCCGGCGATTCGCTGCGCCAGTCCGATGCGCAAGTGCTGGCCCGCACCCTCGGTGGCGCCGCCTATGGCCTGTACGGTTATCTCGACTGGATTGCCGAGCAGATCCTGCCGGACAAGGCCGACGAGTCGACCCTTGAGCGCATCGCCGCCCTGCGCCTGAACCAGCCGCGCAAACCGGCGCAAGTCGCCACCGGCAGCGTCAGTTTTACCGCCACTGCCGGCGCGGTGCTCGACGTCGACACGCTGCTGCAAGCAAGCGATGGCCGCACTTACAAAGTCACCGCCGCACGCACCACCGTCAATGGCAGCAATACCACCACCATCGCCGCGCTCGACGCTGGCAGCCTGGGCAATGCCGACGCCGGTCTGGCGCTGAACCCGGTGCAGCCGATCGCAGGCGTCGTCGGCAACAGTTTTGTGGTGCTCGCGCCCGGCCTCAGTGGCGGTGTGGCGCGGGAAAGTCTGGAGTCGTTGCGCTCGCGGGTGATCCGTTCCTATCGCGTGATACCCCACGGCGGTTCGGCCAGCGACTACGAGACCTGGGCGCTGGAAGTGCCGGGCGTGACGCGCGCCTGGTGCCGCGGTGGCTTCCTTGGTCCGGGCACGGTGACGGTGTTCATCATGCGTGACGAAGACCCGCAACCGGTGCCCAACGACGAACAACTGGCGGAGGTTCAGGAGTACATCGAACCGCTGCGCCCGGTGACCGCGGAAGTACACGTGCAGCGGCCGATTCAGGTGCCGGTGGTGTATCGCTTCAAGAGCGTCAATCCGGACACCAGCGCTGTGCGCGCCGCCGTCGAAGCGCAACTGCGCGACTTGCACAACCGCGAGGCCGATCTCGGTGTGCCGCTGCTGATCAGCCATATCCGCGAAGCCATCAGCAGCGCCGGCGGTGAATACGATCACACGCTGACCGCGCCGGCCGCTGACGTGCCTGCCGGACAAAGCGAACTGCTGACCTTCGGAGGCTGCGTATGGGGGGCATAAGAACCGCCGCGCAATATCAGGCGCAGCTGCGCGCGTTGCTGCCCAGCGGCCCGGCGTGGGACCCGGAACGCGTCCCGGAACTTGAGGAAGTGCTGCAAGGCGTCGCCGTCGAACTGGCGCGCCTCGATGCCCGCGCCGCCGACCTGCTCAACGAGATGGATCCGGCGGGCGTCAGCGAACTGGTGCCGGACTGGGAACGGGTGATGGAACTGCCCGACCCGTGCCTGGGCGCCACTCCGCTGTTCGACGACCGCCGCCTCGCCGTACGCCGCCGCTTGCTCGCGGTCGGCAGTCAGGCTGTCGGTTACTACCTCGACATCGCCAAAAGCCAGGGCTACCCCAACGCCAGCATCACCGAACACGAAGCCCCACGCATGGGCCGCTCGCGTTTCGGCGCAGCGCACTGGGGCACCTGGGAAGCGCAGTTCATGTGGACGCTCAACACCGGTGGCCGGCTGCTGCTCGGTCGGCGCTATGGCGCGAGCTACTGGGGCGAGCGCTTTGGCGTGAATCCGGGCTCGGCGCTGGAGTGCTTGATCCATCGCAGTGCGCCGGCGCATACCAAGGTGCACATCAATTATGACTAGGGAGGAATGACGGGATGGATTATCCGAAAAGCATGCCCGGTGTCGGTCTGGTCAACAGCCGTTTTGTCGATGAAAACCCGATCACCGGAACCCCCGGATCGTTGATTCCCGCGGAGTGGGGCAACGCCCTGACCGAGGAGGTTTTGACGGTTATCAAAGCTGCCGGGATCGAACCCACCGAGGGGCTCAACACGCAATTGCTGGAGGCGCTGCGCGGCAAGAAACTGTATGAAACGCCACCGCAGTTCGATGTCAGTCAGAAGGTTGCGACGACAGAATTTGTTCAGCGCGCGCTGGGCAGTCTGGCAGGGCAGACCAACTATGTAGGGGATGTCACGCTGACGGCTGCTGATGTGGGCAAGCTTTCAGTCTTCACTGGCCCCTGTACGGTGACTCTGCCTGATTGGTCCAGTGTTTCTCCTGGTGGACTGGTCAGGATTCTGAGCAGCACCGGTAGTTTGACGGTAAAGGCTCGTAGTGGTGAAAGTCTGAGCACCATCAATGGGGTACCCACTACCTCCTTGTCATTTGCAGGAGGGTGTTTCGTAACCTTCAGGCGACTGCTATTGGGTGGGGGGTGGGGGCTGGACTCCGGCGATGGCGCGCTCAAATATTCGCCGATGTTCACCGCTTCACTGGGTACAAGCGGGGGCTACCAACGTCTTCCCAGCGGCCTGATTTTGCAATGGGGCCTTGCCACCGGTGGTGCATTGAGTGAAACCATCACCTACCCGATTGCCTTTCCGAACTCGGTGCTTTTTCTGTCCGGCAGCGATATCTCACCGGGATTCGCGGATATACGTTTTTCTTTTTACAGACTCTCGCTGAGCCAGTTCCAGCGCTTCTCCAATATCGATCCTGGTGGCTGGAACTGGTTCGCCATGGGCTTTTGAAATCGGAGGTGAACACCATGAAATACATTGATTTCGATGCCCAGGGCGAACTTCTTGGGCGATACGACTCGGCTATCCACCTGCAGATTCCTGTCAGCGCGGTGGAAATCTCCGAAGAACTGTTCCTGCGCACGATTGAAGAGCGTGACGGCATCTGGCGATACACCGACGGCAAGGTCGCCAAACATTCTTTGCCGAACGCCTCGCAAGTGGTTGATGGCGAGCGAAGAGCTGCCGCTCTGGCGCGCCGGGATGAGTTGTTGGCCGAAGCCGATCAGCAAACCGTCGGCATGGCGGACGCCTACATCGCGGGCCTGCTCGACGCAGACGATATGCAGCGATTCAAGGCATTCGCCACCTACAAACTGGCGCTGAACAAGATCGACAAGCAGCCGGGCTATCCGCAAAACGTGGTCTGGCCTGTGCTGCCCGCCTGAGGCCTGTTCCGGTCGGAAGCCTGAAAACCTGTCTAAAAAATCCATCACTCTGAATAACGGGAGGTCCGTCCGTGGACTATCCAAAAAGTGTGCCCAGCGCCGGTCTGGTGAACGGCAAGTTTATTGATGAAAACCCGCTGACCGGGACGCCGGGGTCACTGATCCCGGCAGACTGGGGCAACGGGGTTACGCAGGAAATTCTCAACGTGATCAAGGCCGGGGATCTGACTCCGGACGAGAAGAAATACGATCAGTTGTTGCAGGCGATTCAGAGCGTTTCGGCCAAGGGCTGGAATCTGGATTCGGCGTTACCGATCGGGTCTTTGCCGACCGCTACCGTTGCTACGGCAGACGGGCGACTGCCGATCACACCAGCAGCAGTTGCCACCAGTGGCGGGCGAGTCTCGATTCCGGCCGGCGTGCTGATCAGCCTCGGTCAGGAAGTGGTGGCCGGGCAGTTGGCTCGTCCGCGCACATTTACGACACAAGCCTGGAGCAGTGCCGATCTGTTGCCTAACTCTAATTACTTTCTGCGTGCGCAAGTAGTTGCCGGTGTGCTGACCTTTTACACGCAGCGCGGCATTATCTATGACGCTACGCCCGACGGCTTGAAGGGCACGATCAATGGTGCGGCGGGAGGCGGTTTTCAGTCGACGCCGCTGGATATTTGTCTGGCATGGGTGGTGACAGCAGGCCCTGGCTCGGTGCCGATTGTCCGACCGATTTATAATCGCGGTCGCTTGTCGTGGACGCAAACAATCAGCGGTAATGGCGTGGTGTACCTGCCACTTGACCCGCATGCCCGTGCCGCGCGGCTGGTGGTGGGCAATGCGACGCCGCATCCGACGCTCGTCACAGCCGTGAATTTTGCTACACCCGGGTGGCTGGGTGCCAACTACTGTTTTCTCAATCCTAAGGCTGCCGCGTCGAGCAATTGGGATGGTTGGGCCATTGCGGGTGAGACGGTACGGGTTATTACCAACAACGAGGTGAGTGACACAACCGTGTCGACACTGACCGCCAGCTTCGACCACAGCATGTTGCGTTCCCTGTGGCAGACCTATCAAGCCGAACACGCTTTTGGTGCCGATAACGGTTCAAGTGACGAATTGCTGTTCAGCATGGGCATCAAAAATCTCCTCCCAAGCGACTACGCCAACGGTGTTGCCATCAATTTTTCAGCGGCGGTGAATATCAATCTTTCCTGGGAGCTGATCCGATGATCATCATTCAAGAACTGCATCAGTTCGAGGAGGGCCTGCGCCCGGCCCAGCCATCCATTGCCCATGATTGGGATGGAGAAAAATGGCAGCTGAATGCGTCCAGAGTTGCCGAACTGGAACTTCAGGAAGCCGAACAGTTGTGCTCCAAGGTCGACGCGGCCGCCGACAGTGCTCGCACCGTTTTGGCCGGCGACCCGCTCAAAGCCATGGAGTACGCACAAGCGGCCGCCGACGCACAGGCCTATCAAGACGCCGGTTATCCGAAAAAAGAGGTGCCGCTGTCGGTTGCTGCGTGGGTAGTCAAAGGTCGTACTGCCAAACAGGCAGCCGAGCAAATCCTGAGCAAGGCCGACCAACTTACCGATCATCTGCTGACCCTGCGCACCTTGCGCCTGAAGGCCAAAAACCAGATCCGCGCGCATGCGGCCAAAGGCAATCTCGATCTGGCGCGAAGTGCGAGCGATGACGCGTTGGCGGCGATTCGTGAGCTGGTCAGCAGCCAGAATCTCTAGTCGCAACGCCTTCGTTCTGCATTACCCAAGCTCACTTCACCGTGGGCTTTTTATTTTCAGAAAACAGACCGCTGCAGGCTCGCACTCGCGATCGCTGCGACGCGGTTCATTTGTATTTCAGAGGAACGAAAAACCTATGGATTATCCAAAAAGCGTCCCCAGCGTCGGCCTGGTCGATGGCCGCTTTGTCGATGAAAACCCGGTGGCAGGCACGCCGGGTTCGTTGATTCCGGCGGTGTGGGGCAACAGCGTGACTCAGGAGATCCTGAGTGTGATTAACGGTGGCGGGCTGGTGGCTTCTGAAGCCGATGCCGGTCAGTTGTACAAGGCGATTCAGTCGATCATCGGCAAAGCCAGCCCGATGCGCTCGCAGATCACTCGTATTTCTGCTTCCAAGCTGCTTGAAGCGCAGGAATTGGGGGTTGTTCTGATTGATGGCAGCGCGGCGGCGATGAGCGTCACGCTTCCTGCTGCGGATGCCGGGCTGGGTGTTCGCGACGTGATTGTTCGCCGTGTGGACAACACAGTTAACCGATTGGTAATCCAGGCATCAGGCGGCGACCGGATTCGTTTTCATACACACCTGTCGGCGAGCGGCTATCCGTTTCTGGTGCTGATGGGCAGTGGTGACTGGTGGCAGTTGCGCAGTGACGGGGCGGGTAGTTGGTGGCCGGTCGGTCGTTTCGACAGTACCCCTCTGGGCCAGACTTCCTTCGAAACCACAGTGGCGCTCAATCCCGGCGGTTATGGCCTGCTCAACGGCTACTTTTTCAAACGTGCGGAATGGCCTTGGTTATGGGACTTCGCTCAGGCTTCAGGAGCTCTGACGACAGAAGCGGCGCGATGGAATCGAGAAGGTGCGTGGACCAGTGGCGATGGTGCGTCGACCTTTCGAATTCCGGAAGTTCGCGGCGAATTTCTGCGAGCGCTCGATGAAACCCGGGGCGTGGATACAGGACGAGTCGTCGGCAGTTTGCAGAACCATGCACTGCAAAGTCACAACCACTACTTGCCCACGAGTACAGGGTCTTCCAATCGGCCGGCGCCAGCTATTCCGGATCCTGTCTGGAATGTTTCAAGCGACGTCAATTTCTATCCAACCAGCGGAACCATCGCGACCACTTACCCCAATCCCGCGTTCGACTCCGATACCTACATCGGCACCATCGGGAATTTTTCGACGGAAACCCGGCCGCGAAACATCGCTTATCCCGCGCGTATCAAACTGATCTGAGGTGCACATGTTCAATTACTTAATAGATGACGCTGGCGCGTTGACCGGCCCGGTAGAATTTTTACCCGTGCCAGGTATCGGCCTGCAACTGCCGGGCAATGCTGTCACGTTGAGCATCGAACTCGCTCCGGCGCCCAGTGGATATGCGTGGGCGTATGACAATGGCTCATTGCAGCAGCGAATAGATTTACGCGGTGATGTCTATCGCACCGACACGGGGATTCGAGAGACCTGGACAGCATTAGGTGATTTGCCTGAAGGCTTCACCACGCAGCCGTGGCCCGGTGGATTTCATTCGTGGATCGATGGTGTCTGGAAAATCGATGAAGCAGCTGCATTGAAGGACCGGAAGCAAGTCACTCTGACCAAGCGCGATGAACTTCTTCGCGACGCCGTCCTGCGCATCGCGCCGCTGCAATACGCCGAGGATATTGGCGATGCCAGCCGTGACGAACAACTGCTGCTGATCGAATGGAAGCTCTACAGCGTCGAGCTGAACCGTATCGAAAAGCAGGCCGGTTTCCCCGAGGAAATTACCTGGCCGGTCGCTCCCGGCGCAGCCGTAGCCAACTGATTTCAGCACAGGGAGCAGTGCAATGGATTATCCAAAAAGTATTCCCGGCGTTGGCCTGGTCAACGGCGGCTTCGTCGATGAAAACCCGATCGCCGGCTCACCGGGATCGTTGATTCCGGCCGCGTGGGGCAACAGCGTCACCCAGGAAATTCTCAACGCGATCAAGGCTGCCGGGCTGACGCCTGATGAAGCCAGAACCGACCAGTTGGCAACGGCCATTGGCGCGTTGGTCGACTTCAGCAAACTGAAAAACACCCCGACCACGCTGGCCGGTTACGGCATCACCGATGCGGTGGGGCGGTTGTTGGCGGTGCGGCAGATCGAGACGGTCGGGATCACGGTTTACAAGCCCAATCCGAGGGCCAAACGGATTCGCGTGCGGTTGGTGGGGGCGGGTGGTTCGGGTGGTGGTTGTGCACCGGTTACAGCGGGTTATCACAGTATTGGAGGTGGCGGTGGTGGTGGCGCCTACGTCGAGAGCTTATATGACGTGACAGCAGAAATGATGGCCGGCGTTCCTGTGTCACTGGGGGCCGGGGGCGCTTCACGTAATTCGATGGGGCAGGCCGGCGGAGGCGCTTCTTTTGGCAGTTACATGAGCGCATCTGGTGGCATGGGCGGGCAAATACTGACCTTTCCTGTGACAGCCACGGCAGTTGGCTTCGTTCAGGGGGGCGCTGGAGGACAAGCCGTGACGGGCGGCAATCTCGCTAATGCACGTGGAATAGGCGGTGGCTATGCCATGTACAACGCCAATTGGGGCGTATTGGCTGGTGGCGGTGGCGCGAGTCCGTTTGATGGCGGTGGCCCGTTGATGGGCCTCAGTGGCGCTGGCACTTCAGGAAACAGAGGGTCAGGTGGTAGTGGTTCATGTTCGACCAGTGCCTCCGCGTCAGTCCTCAGCGGCGTCGGCGGCAACGCCTTCTGTGAAATCTGGGAGTACGAGTGATGGCCCGTTATGCACGAGTGGAAAACGGTGTCGTGGTCGAACTGATCGACACCGGCGACTACGCGATCACCCAGCTGTTTGCTCCCGCTTTCGTCGAGACGATGGTGCAGGTGCCGGAGGGTATGCAGATCGTAATCGGCGCGCCCATCGGCGAACTGCGCCAGGAGATTGCGCCGTCGTCGGTGACGATCAGTCCGGTCATTACCCCTGAAACAGTCCCCGATGAGCAAGATCCTCTGGCGGCAGCGCGGCTCTGGCGCCAGTCCAGTCTGTCGGCCACCGAATGGTGGGTGACGCGGCATCGTGACGAGCAGGAGCTGGGGCGCGGGACGACGCTCAAGGCGGCGCAGTATCTGAAATTGCTGGAGTACCGCCAGGCGCTGCGCGACTGGCCGGGTTCAAGTCTTTTTCCTTCGACAGTTTCCCGGCCTTTGGCCCCGACTTGGCTCACTTGCAGAGCAGGAGAAAAATAATGGATTACCCAAATAGTGTTCCCAGCGCCGGGCTGGTGGACGGCAAGTTTGTCGATGAGGACCCGCTAAACGGCTCGCCGGGTTCATTGATTCCGGCAAGTTGGGGCAACGGCGTTACCCAAGAGATTCTCGGCGTAGTGCGGGCCGGTGGACTGACGCCGAGTGAGGCGTCGAATACTCAATTGCTCGGCGCCCTGCGCAGCAATCAATTGTTCCAGACGGCTGCGCCATTCGATGTCAGTCGTTCGGCGGCAACGTCCGAGTTCGTTCAGCGCGCTCTGGGTAACTATGCCGGAGCGCGTGGCGTGTCTGCCGCGACGCAACTGACGGCGGCGGATGCGGGATGGGCGATCGGTCTGGGAGGAAACTCGGCGTACACCGTGACGCTACCGGATATCACTACGGTTCCCAACGGTGCAGCGATCACCTTTCACTGCCGCAGTAATGCCGCGATTACCATCGCCTGCACGAGCGGTAGTCAAATAAGCCCGCAGGGCGCCTATCTGACGTCGATTGTGATGAACAGCGGCGAGAGCGCCAACGTTGTCAGGGAGAACGGCATCTGGGTGGTTCACGGGACCGCCAGTCTGAAATATGCCGCGCTGTTTTCCGGACTGGTGAATAACCCCGGATATCAGAAACACGCCAGTGGAAATATCGATCAGTGGGGCTCGGGACTGTCGAATGCCGCCGGCATCGTCAACGTGACATTCCCGGTTCCATTCCCGAGGGGCTATTTCTCTCTTGTGGCCACCCATGCGGGAGGCGATGTAGCAATGGTCGCATTGATTGCCGTCAGCCAAGTGGGTTGCACGCTGAAAATTCGCGATGCGTCCGGCGCTCTGGCCGGCAATTGCACCGTAAATTATTTTGTAAAGGGCTATTGAATGAACACCTTCAATGTTTTGTTCAGCGCCCGCACTTTGGGCGCATATGTGCCGGGTATCAATTCGACGGACATTCCCGACGACGTTATCGAAATTCCCCAGGGCTACTGGATCTCGCTGCTGCAGCAAATGGCTGTCACCCCGAAAGTGATCGGTGTGCGAGCGGATAACGGCTATCCGATCCTGGTCGATCCACCGCCTCCTTCACCCGATGAAGCGGCTGATATCGAGCGCTCATGGCGTACGGCGCAACTGTCTGCCACCGACGGTCTGGTAGCACGTGACCGCGATGAACTCGAGGACGGTGGCGGCACTACATTGACCACTGAGCAATACGCCGAACTGCAAACCTATCGCCGTGAGTTGCGAGACTGGCCGCAAGGTTCGTTTTTTCCCTTCAACGAGCACCGGCCGGTAGCGCCGAGGTGGCTGGCTGCTGTGCTGTAACTCATCAGGGAAATTGAAATGGATTATCCAAAAAGCGTTCCCAGCGTCGGGCTGGTGAACGGCAAGTTCGTCAATGAAGACGCCGTCGCCGGCCTGCCCGGATCGCTGATCCCGGCAACCTGGGGCAACAGCGTCACCGATGAACTGTTGAATGTCGTCAAATCTGCGGGTCTTGAACCCAGCGAAACCGATGCCACGCAACTGTTGCAGGCGCTGAAAAAAATCAGTCAGGCCGGTGAAGACAAGCATGCTGCAGACATCGGGGCGGCCAATCTGTACATGGCCAATTACGTGCCCGCCATCGCTACATTGAAGGACGGTCTGGCGTTGCGCTTTACCGCTGGCAATGCCAATACCGGGGCGAGTACGTTTGCGCCGAACGGGTTGCTGCCCAAGCCGCTGGTGAGTCTGGCGCTGAGTGCGTTGCGACCTGCCGAGGTTGTCGCCGGCAGTGTGTGTTCGGTGGTGTACAGCGCGGCGCTGGACAGTTGGGTACTGGTGTATGCCAGCGGTGGCGGTGCGGCGAGTGGACGGTTATTGGGAGTGAAGACGTTTACCTCGTCCGGTACATATGTGCCGACGGTGGGGATGAAGAATGTGTTGGTGAAAATTGTCGGCGGAGGTGGCGGGAGCGCAGGGATTGCCGCGACGAATGCCAGTCAGATCACCGTCTCGGGAGGTGGCGCTTCAGGCAGTTATGCTGAAGCCTGGATCCCTTCCTCAAGTGTCGGCGCTAGCCAGATCGTGACAGTGGGCGCAGCAGGTGCTGGCGGCGCAATCGGTGCTAGTGCAGGGCCCGGTGGAACGAGTTCAATCGGATCCTTGGTCTCCGCACCAGGTGGTGGCGGCGCACCAAACGTCGGTGTGATTGGACTTGCTGATTTTGGCTTGTTTGTCGGTGGTTTCCCCAGCACTGCGGCCACTGGCGCAAATATTGTCAGCAGCGCAGGGGCTGCGGGCAGTCCCGGAATCAACGTCAACGGTTCGATTCTTGCCGGGCATGGAGCGCTTTCACCCTTGGGCGCGGGCGGATTTGGCAGCAGCGTTGCGGCAGCTGTGGCTGCACCCGGCTCGGGTTATGGTTCCGGCGCGGGCGGCATCGCCAATGCCATGAATCAACCGGGCAGACCCGGCGGTGCCGGAGCCCGTGGCGTTGTGATCATCTACGAGTACGCCTGATGAAAACCTACGCACGCATCGTCAACAACACCGTAGTCGAACTGTTCTCGACTGACGGCAACATGGCCGAGATGTTCCACCCGGATCTGATCTGGGTCGATATCACCGACATTACTCCGCTACCGCAAATTGACTGGAGCGCCAACTTCGGCACTCTCGGCTGGGTGTTCACGGCCCCCGAAGTCGCGGCACCGTACAACACCCTGACAACTCTGGCAAAAAAATGGCTGGGGGGCGTTGTCCGTCAACCATGATTCAATCGGAGCATCCAGGGAGGATTACGCATTATGCAAATAACCGAAGACAACCTTAAAATCATCATGCCCAACGCCCGCAGCCAAGCGGGCGTTTTTGTTTCTGCACTGAACAACGCAATGACTCGGCGCCATATCGACTCGCCAAAACGCATCGCTGCGTTCCTGGCGCAAGTCGGTCATGAGTCGGGGCAGTTGCAGTACGTGCGTGAACTGGGCAACAACCAGTACCTGAGCAAATACGACACCGGCACGCTGGCGCTGCGTCTGGGCAATACGCCCGAGGCCGACGGCGACGGGCAGAAGTACCGCGGTCGCGGGCTGATCCAGATTACCGGGCGCAGCAACTATCGTCAGTGCAGCCTTGGCCTGTTCGGCGATGAGCGTCTGCTGTCCTTGCCGGAGTTGCTCGAGCAGCCGCAATGGGCGGCCGAATCCGCTGCGTGGTTCTGGGAACAGAACGGCCTGAACGATCTGGCTGATCGCGACCAGTTCAACAGCATCACCCGCCGAATCAACGGTGGGTTGAATGGCTTGCAGGATCGGCTGGATATCTGGGCGCGGGCGAGGGCGGTGTTATGTCCATCTCCTGGCGCCTGATCAGCATTTTGTTGCTGGCTGCGGCAGCCGCCGCGCTGGCCTGGCAGTTTCAGGACTGGCGTTACGGGCGGCAACTGGCCGAGCAGGCCCGGCTGCACGCCGACACCCTCAATCAACTGACTTCGGCCGCCGCCACCGCGCAGCAGGCCGAGCAGGACAAACGTCTGGCGCTGGAGCAACGGCTCGCGACCAGTGAACAGACCCACTATCGAGCACTCAGTGATGCCCAACGTGATCAGGATCGCCTGCGCGATCGTCTTGCCACTGCTGATCTGCGCCTGTCAGTCCTCATCGACGCCGGCGATGCTGCCCAAGGCTGCGGGGTGCCAGCCACCGCCGGCGCCGGCGGCGTGGATCATGCAGCCGTACGCGCCCGACTTGACCCGGCGCATGCTCAACGAGTTATCGCCATCACCGACACCGGCGACCGCGGACTGATTGCCCTGCAGGCCTGTCAGGCCTATGTCAGAGCGCTGGCGCCCGAACATTTTGAATGAGTCTGTGTATTGAAAGCGCAACCGGGTCGTGTACGGTGGTAGTCATTCCACCCGATCCGGAGCGCACCGTGAAAGAGATCACTCAACTGGCTGCCGAGCTTGGCCGACGTTTGCAGTTGCTCAACGCCCACGTCACCACGGCCGAGTCCTGTACCGGTGGCGGGATTGCTGAGGCAATCACGCGGATTCCCGGGAGCTCAGCGTGGTTCGAGGCCGGTTACGTGACCTACTCCAACCGGCAGAAGACTAAGCAACTGAATGTGCCCGCCGAATTGTTCGGCACGGTGGGTGCGGTCAGTCGCGAAGTCGTCGAGTCGATGGTGCGGGGGGCGCAGAAGCACAGCCTGGCGCGGTTTGCCGTGGCAGTCAGTGGCGTGGCCGGGCCCGACGGCGGTACACCGAACAAACCGGTGGGCACCGTATGGCTGGCCTGGGGAGTGGGCGATGCGGTTTCCAGCGAGGTTCAGCACTTCCCCGGCAACCGCGACGAGGTGCGCCGACAAACGGTGAAGGCCGCGCTAGAGGGGCTGTTGCGACTAGCGGCACGAGAAATCGAAAATCAGGGGTAGGCGATCCGCGAACGCTGTGGAATAATACTGGCTACTTATACAGGTGTTGGCCGTCAGGCCTTATTGATTACGTGAGGACTTTAATGGACGACAACAAGAAGAAAGCCTTGGCTGCGGCCCTGGGTCAGATCGAACGTCAATTCGGCAAGGGTGCCGTAATGCGTATGGGCGATCAGGACCGTCAGGCGATCCCGGCCATTTCCACCGGCTCTCTGGGTCTGGACATCGCACTCGGCATCGGCGGTCTGCCAAAAGGCCGTATCGTTGAAATCTACGGTCCTGAATCTTCCGGTAAAACCACACTGACACTGTCCGTGATCGCCCAGGCGCAAAAAGCCGGCGCGACCTGCGCTTTCGTCGACGCCGAACACGCCCTCGACCCTGAGTATGCTGGCAAACTCGGCGTCAACGTCGACGACCTGCTGGTTTCCCAGCCGGACACTGGCGAACAGGCACTGGAAATCACCGACATGCTGGTGCGCTCCAACGCCGTTGACGTGATCATCGTCGACTCCGTAGCCGCTCTGGTACCGAAGGCTGAAATCGAAGGCGAAATGGGTGACATGCACGTGGGCCTGCAAGCCCGTCTGATGTCCCAGGCGCTGCGTAAAATCACCGGTAACATCAAGAACGCCAACTGCCTGGTGATCTTCATCAACCAGATCCGCATGAAGATCGGCGTGATGTTCGGCAGCCCGGAAACCACCACCGGTGGTAACGCGCTGAAGTTCTACGCCTCGGTCCGTCTCGACATCCGCCGTACCGGCGCGGTGAAGGAAGGCGACGAAGTGGTCGGCAGCGAAACCCGGGTCAAGGTTGTGAAGAACAAGGTGGCTTCGCCGTTCCGTCAGGCCGAGTTCCAGATTCTTTACGGCAAGGGCATCTACCTCAATGGCGAGATGATCGACCTGGGCGTGCTGCACGGCTTCGTCGAGAAATCCGGCGCCTGGTACGCCTATGAAGGCACCAAGATCGGTCAGGGCAAGGCCAACTCGGCCAAGTTCCTGGCAGACAACCCGGAAGTCGCTGCCAAGCTCGAGAAGCAGCTGCGTGACAAACTGCTGTCGCCAGCGGTGATCGCGGACTCCAAGGCCTCTGCGGTCAAAGAGACCGAAGACGACCTGGCTGACGCTGATATCTGATAACCGCGATGACCACCGCCGTACTCGATACCCTCGTCGCGGTGCGGCGAACCGCCATGGACCTGCTCGCTCGACGCGAGCACGGTCGAGTCGAGCTGACGCGTAAACTGCGTCAGCGCGGCGCCGAGGCGGAAATGATCGAAACAGCCCTCGACCGGTTGACGGAAGAGGGGCTGCTTTCCGAAGCCCGTTACCTTGAAAGCTTTGTTTCCTACCGTGCCCGTTCCGGTTACGGCCCTTTGCGTATTCGTGAAGAGTTGGGCCAGCGTGGTTTGCAACGCGCCGATATCGAACTCGCCCTGCGTGAAAGCGGTATCGACTGGCAGGAGCAGCTTCGGGAGACGTGGCAGCGCAAGTTCTCCGGGCATTTGCCGATTGATGCCAAGGAACGCGCCAAACAAGGCCGCTTTCTAGCCTATCGGGGCTTTTCGATGGAGATGATCAACCGCTTGTTCAGCGGCAGAGGGATGGACGATTAAGTCGGTTGAACAAAAACGGCCCGCTATGAAAATAGCGGGCCGTTTTTTTTTGCCTTCAGATTACCTTTGATGGCTCACGGGCACGTTGAGTGGTCTGCGGTTTGCTGTGAGCCCAGTTTTCCGGGAGGTTGATGTAATCCACCAGTTCCCTGAGTCGGCCATGGTTCCGGGCATTGAACGCGAAGGCCAGCCGCACCAGATGGCTATACTGCGCTTCGTCGTGTTCCTCGCCGCTGTAGGCGTGTTGATGGAACTGGTCGCTCAGGCACAGATCGGCAAAGGCTTGCTGCATATGTTCCAGTGCCTGCTCGCTGAGCTTGTGATGCATACGAATCACGAACTGACGCTTGAGCCAGCGGCTGGAGTGGAAGTTGCTGTAGAACTGGTTGATCTGCTGCACCGCCTCGTCGACGCTGTAGACCAGTCGCATCAGTTGCAGGTCGGTGGGCAGGATGTAGTGGTTTTCTTCGAGCTGCTGACGAATGAAATCCAGGGCGCCTTGCCAGAACGTTCCCCCCGGTACATCCAGCAACACCACGGGCACCAACGGACTTTTACCGGTCTGGATCAGTGTCAGCACTTCCAGTGCTTCGTCCAGGGTGCCGAACCCGCCAGGGCACAGCACCAGCGCATCGGCTTCCTTGACGAAGAACAGTTTGCGGGTGAAGAAGAAATGGAATGGCAGCAGGTTGCCGGTGCCGTCTACCGTCGGGTTGGCATGTTGCTCGAAGGGCAGGGTGATGTTGAACCCGAGACTGTGATCGCGCCCGGCGCCTTCGTGCGCGGCAGCCATGATCCCGCCACCCGCACCGGTGATGACCATCATGTCTGATCGGGTCAGGGCCGCGCCGAGTTCACGGGCCATTGCATACAGGGGGTGCTCGACCGGCGTGCGCGCCGAGCCGAATACCGTGACTTTGCGTCGTCCCTTGAATTGTTCCAGCACCCGGAACGCCTGCTCCAGTTCGCGCAGGGCTTGCAGGGTGATCTTGGCGTTCCAGCGGTTGTGATCTTCCTGGGCCATGCGCAGCACGGTCAGGATCATGTCGCGGTAAATCGGCAGGTTCGGGCTGTCGGGAGAAACCTGAGTGAGTTGTTCTTCGACCCTGCTGATGAGGTCGGGGAGTTGTTCCTGAAAATGCCGGCTGAGCAGGTCATTCGGTTGGTAAGGCATTCAACGTCTCCTTCTGCACAGAGCGGTGGCTCTGACGTGCGGCGTCAGTGCCGCGCTGCAAAAACACACACGATCGGCAGTTCCTTTGCTGCCGTGAACAGATGATCGGGAATACTTTGAATCTAGACCCTTGCACGCAATTGCGCTGACTTCATCATTGCCATGCAGACTCGCTCCAGGCAACCGCTCATTGTTCTTTGCCGCAATGAATTCACCGCTCGTCCGAACGTCCACCGTAGAGCAATCGCTCTGATTTACTGACTTACAGGCACCGTACGACAGTTTTGCGACAACGTCTGTACGCAAGGTGCACGCTTTTCAAGGATTCGCGGGTGGCAAGGAGGCGGGATAGATGGCCAGAGTGGTTCTGGAGATCGATACGCAGCTGTATCGGATGTTGAAAGCATCGGCCGAGACCAATCAAGTGAGTCTCGAAGAGGAGTGCTGCCGTCGGCTGGCAGGGGGAGAGCGACGCTCTCGTTATTTGCAGGCCCTGGTGGCCGAATTGCGCGCCGAGGATGAACAACGGCGCGCCAACACCGGATGATTACTTCTTCTTCGCCGGGGCCGCTTTCGGGCAGTCGGAATCCTGGTAGCTGGCCGAACCGATGGCCTTGTTGGTTTTATATTCACTGAAGTCGTAACGCATGACCGCGCCTTTGGCCATCAGCTTGCGGTACGACGGGTTATTGCACACCGAAGCACCCAGCTGGAAATACACCGCTTTTGGATCAGCGCGCATCTTTTCGGCGTGGCTTGCCTGCACGCTCAGGTGGTTGATCAGGGTGATGCCTTCAACGGTGTAGCCCTGATCGAGAATGTCTTCGTTGATCGCCCGTGGTGTGCCGACGCTGCTTTGTTCAGCGATGTTGCGCAGTTCGCGATTCAGATTCTGCTCTTTCAGGGACGCAGCCTGTGCGCTGAAGGACAACGCCAATGCGATGGCCGCGGTAGGAACGATAAGGCGCAGCATGAAACTCTCCTGATTCAGTGACTGGTGGTTCGACCAGCCCCGTGGCTGTGCGTTCAGTGGCGGCGAATTATAGGGGAGCCGGTCTGGACGGTACAGGCTTGTGCCCGTTGCTCTGATAAACTGGCGATCTTTATTGCCTTGCCGAGTGTTGTTCGTGTCGAGTTTTCCTGCCTCCGGGCGCTGTCTGCAATGAATCACGCCCCCAACGCCGTCGCCCGCCTGCGCGACCAGCGCGAAGATGAAGGTATCAAGCCGATTCAGGCTCGGGGTTTTCGCTCCGAGCGTTGCCGCGACTGTCGGGTGATCATCAGCCATTGCCTGTGTGCCTGGCGCCCGACGGTCGACACCCGTTCCGGTGTGTGCCTGATCATGACCGGCAAGGAAGTGTTCAAGCCGAGCAACACGGGCTGGCTGATCGCCGATGTGGTGCGCGACAACCATGCATTCATCTGGTCGCGCACCGAGCCGGACGAACAGATGCTGGCGCTGCTCAACGATCCGCAATGGCAGCCGTATCTGGTGTTTCCGGGCGAATACGTCGAGCCGTCGCGGGTAACCAACACCGTCGTACTCGATAGCAGCAAGCGGCCGCTGTTCATTCTGCTGGACGCGACCTGGACCGAGGCGCGCAAGATCTTCCGCAAGAGTCCGTATTTCGACCGCTTGCCGATTCTCAGCCTGCTGCCCGACAGACTCTCGCGCTATCGCCTGCGCCGTTCCACCCGCAGCGAGCATTTGTGCACCGCCGAAGTAGCGGCGCTGTGTCTGGAACTGGCAGGCGACAGCGACGCCGCGTCGGCACTGGACGCCTATTTCGATGTATTCAGCCAGCATTATCTGGGCGCCAAACAGCAGCTGGAACTCAACGAGTCGACGCCGGCCCATGCCGAGTTGCTGCCCTATATACGAAAGCCGCAAGCGGTGTTGGCCCCATAGTGGCCCATACTTCACCCAGCGGCGGCCGTGCTGCTTGACCACCCCGGCTTCGCTGGGCATGCTTGGCGCCGATTGGGGTGCGGCCAAGGTTTGAAACGCCGTATTTGCTGTTGATTGGCGTTGAACGTGCCCCTGTGGATATCGCTTCAAAAGCGGCATCTTGAGTTGCTTTGGCCAGACCGGAATGCGCCGCGTCTGCCATCAAAAAACAGGATCATTTGAAAAATGGCCACATACGACATCCTGATTGCCGATGATCACCCTCTGTTTCGCAGCGCACTGCATCAGGCAGTGACCCTGGGTCTTGGCCCGGACGTTCGACTGGTGGAGGTGGCGAGCATCGCCGAGCTGGAAGCACGCCTGACCGAAAAATCCGACTGGGATCTGGTCTTGCTGGACCTGAATATGCCCGGCGCGTTTGGCTTTTCCGGGTTGGTCATGCTGCGCGGTCAATATCCGCAGATTCCGGTGGTGATGGTCTCGGCGCAGGAAGAAGCCTCGGTCATGGTCAAGTCCCGCGAGTTTGGCGCCAGTGGCTTCATTCCCAAGTCCAGCGACCTCAGCGTGATTCAGCAAGCCGTGCGCAAAGTGCTCGATGGCGATGTGTTCTGGCCCCCACAGGCGTTCGAAGCCGTCAGTGTCTCCGATGAAGCCAAAGCCGCCAGCGACGGTCTCGCCAGCCTGACGCCGCAGCAGTTCCGCGTGTTGACCATGGTCTGTGAAGGCTTGCTGAACAAGCAGATCGCCTATGAGTTGAACGTGTCCGAGGCGACCATCAAGGCCCACGTCACAGCAATTTTTCGCAAGCTGAACGTGCGCACCCGGACACAAGCGGCATTACTTCTGCAACAACTTGAGTCAATTCCGAGCCAATAATGGCGGTCGTCTTCACGCTTTTTTGACTTTTGTTGCTCTAGCTTTCCCACTCCTTTCTGGTTGGTTTTTACGTTATGTCACCTTTCAAGGGCCAGACCGGCCTGAAACGCATCCTCAACGCTTCCGGTTACTCGCTGGACGGCCTGCGCGCAGCCTTCACCGGCGAAGCAGCGTTCCGCCAATTGGTGCTGCTCAATGTGGTGCTGATTCCGTTGACGTTCTTCCTGAATGTCAGTCGCGTTGAACAGGCGCTGCTGATCGCCGTGTGCCTGCTGGCGTTGATCGTCGAGCTGCTGAATTCGGCGGTGGAAGCGGCCATTGACCGCATTTCCCTGGAATTGCACCCGCTGTCGAAGAACGCCAAGGACATGGGCAGCGCCGCGCAATTCGTGGCCCTGAGCATGATTGCTCTGGTGTGGGCGGTGATTCTGCTTTAAGCGATGCTTGGCAAGACGATCTCGTCGCTGCGCTGCACCCCGGCGGTGAAAGCGCGGCACAGGTCGAGAAACTCGCGCATGGCCGAGGTCTGGTATTTCTGCTTGTGCCAGATGAAGTAAAACTGCCGGGCCAGATCCAGATCCGGGGTTTCCACCGCCACCAGACTGCCACGGCGGAACGCATCACGCAGCGCCAGCCGTGAAATGCAGCCAATCCCCAATCCTGATTCCACCGCGCGTTTGATCGCTTCGGTGTGCTCCAGCTCCAGACGGATATTCAGCGCACTGCGATGGTGACGCATGGCCTGGTCGAAGGTCAGGCGCGTGCCTGACCCTTGTTCACGCAGAATCCACGCTTCGTGGGTCAGCTCTTCCATGGTCGCACTGCCGCGTTTGGCCAGCGGATGTTGCGGCGCACAGAACACCACCAGCTCATCCTCGACCCAGCTCTGCACTTCAATGTCCGGGTGGCTGCAGTCGCCTTCGATTAGACCCAGATCAATTTCATAGTGGGCCACTTGATGCACGATATTGGCGGTGTTCTGCACATGCAGTTTCACCTGGCTTTCCGGATGGCGCTGCATGAAGCCGCCGATCAACAGGGTCGCCAGATAATTGCCGATAGTCAGGGTGGCGCCCACTGACAGTGAGCCGAAACCGGATTTGCCGTTGAGCAGGTCTTCGATTTCCTTGGACTGGTCGAGCAGGGCCACCGCTTGCGGCAACAGCTGTTTGCCGAGGGCGTTGAGGCTCAGCCGTTTGCCGGCGCGATCGAACAGCTGGCAGCTGGACTGGCGCTCCAGTTCGGTAATAGAGGTGCTCGCCGCCGATTGCGAGAGGTTGAGCAGACCCGCAGCACGGGATACGCTTTCCTGCTGGGCGACGGCGACGAAGACTTGCAGTTGACGAAGAGTAAATCGCATATCGATATAACCGATAACCCTTATCTTAATAATCCAGTTAACAGATATTGTCGTCGCTATTAGAATGCGTTGCAATTGCGCACTGTCGGCCGCAAAGCCGAGCGCAGACCCAATATCCAGGAGTCCCACGTACATGAGCAACATGAACCACGAGCGTGTCCTCAGTGTTCATCACTGGAACGACACTCTGTTCAGCTTCAAGTGCACCCGTGATCCGGGCCTGCGCTTTGAGAACGGTCAGTTCGTGATGATCGGCCTGCAACAGCCCAACGGCCGCCCGCTTATGCGCGCTTACTCGATCGCCAGCCCGAACTGGGAAGAGCATCTGGAGTTCTTCAGCATCAAGGTGCAGGACGGTCCGCTGACCTCCCAACTGCAGCACCTGAAGGAAGGCGACGAGATCATCATCTCGAAGAAGCCTACCGGCACTCTGGTACTGGACGACCTGAATCCGGGCAAGCATCTGTACCTGCTGAGCACCGGCACCGGTCTTGCGCCATTCATGAGCGTGATCCAGGACCCGGAAACCTACGAGCGCTTTGAGAAAGTGATCCTGGTGCACGGCGTGCGCTACGTCAACGAAGTCGCCTACCGCGAATTCATCACCGAGCACCTGCCGCAGAACGAGTTCTTCGGCGAAGCGCTGCGTGACAAGCTGATCTACTACCCGACCGTGACTCGCGAGCCGTTCGAGAACCAGGGCCGTCTGACCGACCTGATGCGCAGCGGCAAGCTGTTCAGCGACATCGGCCTGCCACCGATCAACCCGCAGGACGACCGCGCGATGATCTGCGGCAGCCCGAGCATGCTCGACGAGACCAGCGAAGTGCTCGACAGCTTCGGCCTGAAGATCTCGGCGCGGATGCGCGAGCCGGGTGACTACTTGATCGAGCGTGCGTTCGTCGAGAAGTAAGCACCACGAAACAGCCCCCATTGCCCGCGAAGGCAATGGGGGCTTTTTTATGCCCGAAATATTTCCCTCATGCCTGCCACAATCCATGTAGGAGCTGCCGCAGGCTGCGATCTTTTGATTTTTCTTTTTAAGATCAAAAGATCGCAGCCTTCGGCAGCTCCTACATGGGGCACTGTTTCAAGTTGTGGCGGGGATCACTTCCAGCACGCAAATCTGCTCCGGCGTCGGGTAATGCCAACGCACGTCCAGATCCCAGAACTGCGCGCCGTACTCGCGCTCTGGCGCCGGCGTCTGATACGCCGGGCGCGGATCCTGGGCCAGACACTGCTCGATCAACTCGACCAAAGGCTCGCCAAGGCGCTGAGCATGCCCGTGCGCCTGTTGCAGCGCGGCCTCCGTCCACTGCACGTCGATCAGGTGCGGCGCAGCGCTGGCGATGCTGTTGGAGGCGTCAGCGATGATATCGGCGTAAGGCACATAAGGTTTGATGTCGAGAATCGGCGTGCCGTCGAGCAGATCGATCCCGGAAATGAACAGCCGATTGGCCTCGACCTTGTCCAGCTTCACCACCGACTGCCCGATGCCATTGGGCCGATGCGTCGCACGGGTGGCGAACACGCCCATCGACTTATTACCGCCCAGCCGTGGCGGGCGCACTTTCAGGCGCGGCTTTTCTTCCAGCGCCTGATGAAACAGGAATAACAGCCAGACATGGCTGACCTGCTCCAGCCCCTGCACGGCATCCCCCTGATCGAACGGCGCCACCAGTTCCAGCACGCCACGGGCGGCGGGGGCCAGTTGCGGCTGGCGCGGGATGGCGAACTTCTCCTTGAAGCAGGAGCGTACGAAGCCGATAGGGGAGACGGTGTAGGTCATGGTCTGGAGTCGAGGCGGGAACAGGGTGGCGATGATAACCCGGGAGGGGTTCAGGGCGGGTGTTGACCGGGCCGGCGCCTTCGCGGGCGAGCCCGCTCCCACGGGGATTTCAGTTGAAATCAGATTTTGTGTTCGTCACAAAACCTGTGGGAGCGTGGCTTGCCCGCGAAGGCCGCGCCGCCGATTCAGAGCTTGCGCTGCAGATCAGCCGCGAACGCGCAGGGTCAGGCCCTTGAGGAAGTTGCGCAGCAACTGGTCGCCGCACGGACGGTAGTTGGTGTGGCCGACCTTGCGGAACAACGCGCTCAGCTCAGGCTTGGACACCGGGAACTCGGCAGCCTTGAGGATCGCGTGCATGTCGTCTTCCTTGAGTTCAAAGGCCACGCGCAGCTTTTTCAGGATGATGTTGTTGGTCACCGGCACTTCGATCGGTTGCGGCGGACGGCTTTCGTCCTTGCCGCGCTTGAACACCACCAGACCGTCGAGGAAGTGTGCGATGACTTCGTCCGGGCAGCGCACGAAACCCTCTTCGTCTTCTTCTTTCTTGTCGAGCCAGGTGATCACGTCGGCGAGGGTCACGTCCATGCCGCCGAGTTTGATGATCTCGACAACTTTCTTGTCGCTGATGTCGAGCATGTAGCGCACGCTGCGCAATACGTCGTTATGAACCATGAGGGTAATCCTGATATTTCGTTGTGGGCAACGCGCAGGCGCGTTGCCGGAGTGTGTGGCGGCAACAGAGGCGTCAGAACTTCTCTTTGCCGGACAGGTAGCGCCATTGGCCCACCGGAACCTTGCCGATCGATACACCGCCGATGCGGATGCGACGGATGCCGACGACCTTCAGGCCAACCGCTTCGCAAAACTGGGCGATGATCCCGGGCTGCGGGTTCTTCATGGCGAAGCGCAGACGGTTTTCGTTCTGCCAGCTGGCCTTGACCGGCGGCAGTTCCTTGCCCTTGTGGGTAAGGCCGTGCTGCAGGCGGTTGAGGCCGTGGGCAACCATGTCGCCCTCGACCTCGACCACGTATTCCTGCTCGATCTTGGCCGCATCGGCAGTCAGTTTGCGCAGCACTTTCCAGTCCTGCGTAAACACCAGCAGGCCGCTGGCCTTGGGCTGCAGATCGGCGCTGGCGGTCAGGCGCAGAAAATGCCCGCGCAACGGACGTTTGCCGTAGCGGTGTTCTTCGCTGAGAGTGTCGGCGCCGAGTGTCTGCATGGCGTCTTCAGTGCTCATGCCGGCCGGCACGTTGAGCAGGATGGTCACCGGCTCTGGCGCGGTGGCCTTGGCGTCCTTGTCGAGTTCGACTTTCTGCTCGCCGACCTTGAATTGCGGTTCGTCGATCACTTCGCCGTCCACGGTGACCCAGCCGCCCTCGATGAACAGCTCGGCCTCCCGGCGGGAGCAACCGACCAGTTCGATGAGGCGTTTGGAGAGGCGAATCGGGTCAGTCATGACAGGGCCGTAACAAAAAAGGGGTGGGCATTGTACCTGCCTGGCGCCGGTTAAGCCCGGTTCCATTTGCAGGGTGTTCGCAATTCCTGTGGGAGCTGGCTTGCCAGCGATGGCATCACCTCGGTGCTTCTGTCAGACCGAGTCGCCTGCATCGCTGGCAAGCCAGCCCCCACAGGGTTCTACGATGTGTCAGGCATGGCTGGAGCGCTGCTGCCTCTGGCGCAAGCGCATATGCAGCAGCGGATACGGCTGGCCCATGCCATCCACCTCCGAGCGGCCGATCACTTCAAAACCCTGCTTGAAATAAAAACCCAGCGCCTGCGGGTTCTGTTCGTTGACGTCGAGTTCATCGGCATTCAGGTGCTGCATGGCGTAGTTGAGCAGTTTCTTGCCCAAACCCTGGCCGCGATGCTCGGGATCGATGAACAGCATCTCGATCTTGCCTGCCGCCACGCCGGCGAACCCGGTGATACGCTGGTTGGCGTCCTTGGTGCAGATCAGCATCACTGCATCCAGGTAACGCGTGAGCACCAGATTGCGCAGCAATTCGATGTAGCTGTCCGGCAGAAAATCATGGGTCGCGCGAACCGAGGCCTCCCAGACCCGGGTCAGTTCCTGATAGTCGCTGAGTTTCGGCGTGTGAATGACCGAATGCTGACGCATGCCCGGCTGCCTCTTTTCAAATGGATGAGCGGGATTCCTTCCCACTGCAAACGATAGACGCAAAAAAGCCCCGCATCTCGTAAAAAAGAGCGGGGCTTTTGATATCAGCGCAATCCCTGCAGGAGCTGTCGAGTGAAACGAGGCTGCGAGCTTTCCAAGAGCAAAAGATCGCAGCCTGCGGCAGCTCCTACAGGTGCGCGGTGTTTAGATCTGCTCAGCCCACAGGTCGTATTCGTCGGCGTCAGTCACCTTGCACCAGACCTTGTCGCCCGGCTTGAGGTTGCTGCCGTTGTCGATGAACACGTTGCCGTCGATTTCCGGGGCATCGAAGAAGCAGCGGCCAACCGCGCCTTGCTCGTCGACTTCGTCCACCAGCACTTCGATCTCGCGGCCGATGCGCATCTGCAGGCGTGCCGAGCTGATCGCCTGCTGGTGCGCCATGAAGCGCTCCCAACGATCCTGCTTGACGTCGTCCGGAACGATTTCCAAGTCCAGATCATTGGCCGGCGCGCCTTCCACCGGCGAGTACTGGAAGCAACCGACGCGGTCGAGCTGGGCTTCGGTCAGCCAGTTCAGCAGGTACTGGAAGTCTTCTTCGGTTTCGCCCGGGAAGCCGACGATGAAGGTCGAGCGGATGATCAGATCCGGGCAGATCTCGCGCCAGTTCTTGATCCGCGCCAGGGTCTTGTCTTCGAACGCCGGGCGTTTCATCGACTTCAGGACTTTCGGGCTGGCGTGCTGGAACGGGATGTCCAGGTACGGCAGGATCTTGCCGGCGGCCATCAGCGGGATCAGCTCGTCAACGTGCGGGTACGGGTAAACGTAGTGCAGACGAACCCAGACGCCCAAGGTGCTCAGTGCTTCGCAGAGTTCGGTCATGCGGGTTTTCACCGGCGCGCCGTTCCAGAAACCGGTGCGGTATTTCACGTCGACGCCGTAGGCGCTGGTGTCTTGCGAAATCACCAGCAGCTCTTTGACGCCGGACTTGACCAGACGCTGGGCTTCGTCGAGCACGTCGCCCACCGGACGGCTGACCAGTTTGCCGCGCATCGACGGGATGATGCAGAAGCTGCAGCTGTGGTTGCAGCCTTCGGAAATTTTCAAGTACGCGTAGTGCCGCGGGGTCAGCTTGATGCCTTGCGGCGGCACCAGGTCGATCAGCGGGTTGTGATCCTGACGCGGCGGCACCACTTCGTGGACGGCGTTGACCACTTGCTCGTACTGCTGCGGACCGGTGACGGACAGCACGCTCGGGTGCACGTCGCGGATATTGCCTTCTTCCACGCCCATGCAACCGGTGACGATGACCTTGCCGTTTTCCTTGATCGCTTCACCGATCACTTCCAGCGACTCAGCCTTGGCCGAGTCGATGAAACCGCAGGTATTGACCACGACCACGTCGGCGTCCTGATAGGTGGACACCACGTCATAGCCTTCCATGCGCAGCTGGGTCAGGATGCGCTCGGAGTCGACCAGTGCTTTCGGGCAACCCAGAGATACAAAGCCAACCTTTGGATTGGCCGGCGCAGGAGTGGTGGACATGTCTAACCTCGGTGTTTTGTGACGTCGCTTGCCGTGTGGGAAAACCGACGGATGGGCGCTTAGGGTGCGCCTCTGATCAAAAAGTGCGCAATTCTAGCGATGAGCAACGCACTTGACCAGCTTTATGCAGGGAAATACGACGAGTGCTGCGCTATGCTTCGCGCCGTTGAGCTTTACCAATTTTTTACAGTCAACAAAACGTCTGTAACAACAGGTAAAACAGCGCATGCTGCACCACAAAGCATAGTGCTTCATTCAAAGAAGCCGGTTTGAGAATCAGGAGTGTTGGATGGGTCAGGCAAGTAGTCAGGCGGCGGGCGCCGAGCATTCGGCTGCAAAACCGCTGAGCATGCTGGTCGCGGCAGTCGGAGTGGTTTACGGCGACATCGGCACGAGCCCGTTGTACACCCTCAAAGAAGTGTTTTCCGGCGGCTATGGCGTGCCCGTCAATCACGATGGGGTGCTGGGCATTCTGTCGTTGATCTTCTGGTCGCTGATCTGGGTCGTTTCGATCAAATACATGATGTTCGTCCTGCGCGCCGACAACCAGGGCGAAGGCGGCATCATGGCGCTCACCGCACTGGCACGGCGTGCGGCGGGGGGGCGCAAGAAGTTGCGTTCATTGCTGGTGGTTTGCGGACTGATCGGCGCGGCGCTGTTTTACGGCGACAGCATGATCACCCCGGCGATTTCCGTGTTGTCGGCGATCGAAGGTCTGGGCCTGGCATTCGATGGCATCGACCACTGGGTGGTGCCGCTGTCGCTGGTGGTGCTGGTCGGCTTGTTTCTGATCCAGAGCCACGGTACGGCGCGGATCGGCATTCTGTTCGGGCCGATCATGGTCACCTGGTTCCTGGTGCTCGGCGCCCTCGGCGTGTACGGCATCAGCCATTACCCGGAAGTGCTGCACGCGATGAATCCGGTCTGGGCCGTGCGCTTTTTCATGGTTCACACCGGCATGGGCGTGGCGATCCTCGGCGCCGTGGTGCTGGCGCTGACCGGTGCTGAAGCGCTGTACGCCGACATGGGCCACTTCGGGCGCAAGCCGATTGCCCGTGCGTGGTTCCTGCTGGTGCTGCCGGCGCTGGTGCTGAACTACTTCGGTCAGGGGGCGCTGCTGCTGGAAAACCCGGAAGCGGCACGTAACCCGTTCTACCTGCTGGCACCGAGCTGGGCGCTGATTCCGCTGGTGGGGCTGTCGACCCTGGCCACGGTGATCGCCTCGCAAGCGGTGATTTCCGGTGCGTTTTCCCTGACCCGTCAGGCGATCCAGCTCGGCTATATTCCGCGCATGTACATCCAGCACACCTCCAGCGATGAACAAGGTCAGATCTACATCGGCGCGGTGAACTGGTCGCTGATGGTCGGCGTAGTGCTGCTGGTACTCGGCTTCGAATCTTCTGGCGCGCTGGCCTCGGCTTACGGCGTGGCGGTAACCGGCACCATGCTGATGACCACCATTCTGGTCTCGGCCGTGATGCTGCTGCTGTGGAAATGGCCGCCGATCCTCGCGGTGCCGGTGCTGATCGGTTTCCTGCTGGTGGACGGTCTGTACTTCGCCGCCAACGTGCCGAAAATCGTCCAGGGCGGTGCGTTCCCGGTGATCGCCGGTATCGCCCTGTTCGTGCTGATGACCACTTGGAAGCGCGGCAAGCAATTGCTGGTCGAGCGCCTCGACGAAGGCGCGCTGCCGCTGCCGATCTTCATTAGCAGCATCCGCGTGCAACCGCCGCACCGTGTACAGGGTACTGCGGTGTTCCTCACCGCGCGCTCCGACGCCGTCCCGCATGCGCTGTTGCACAACCTGCTGCACAACCAGGTGTTGCACGAGCAAGTGGTGCTGCTGACCGTGGTCTACGAAGACATCCCGCGTGTGCCGCCATCGCGTCGATTCGAAGTCGAGGCCCACGGCGAAGGCTTCTTCCGCGTCATCCTGCACTTCGGCTTCACCGACGAGCCGGACGTGCCGCAGGCGCTGAAGCTGTGTCATCTGGATGAGCTGGACTTCAGCCCGATGCGCACCACCTACTTCCTCAGCCGCGAAACGGTGATCGCCTCGAAACTCGAAGGCATGGCTCGCTGGCGCGAGGCGCTGTTTGCGTTCATGTTGAAGAATGCCAACGGCAACCTGCGGTTCTTCAATCTGCCGCTGAACCGGGTGATTGAACTGGGGACGCAGGTGGAGATGTAGGTCCTGCCTTGAATGAAAAGCCCCCGCCAGCCAAAAGGCTGACGGGGGCTTTTTTGTGGGCGGCAACTTCAGATCAAAAGATCGCAGCCTTCGGCAGCTCCTACAGGTTTCGCATTCCATGTAGGAGCTGCCGAAGGCTGCGATCTTTTGATCTTTAAACCTCTACAGGCTTTCAGGTATCTCTGTTTCAGACTCGGTCTTCGTGCGCGCAGGTCGCGGCATCAGTGTCTGGATCACGTCATCAAGCAAAGCCTTGCCCATCAGCGTCAGGTAGTGCGCAGCCCAGGCGTGGCGGTCGGTGTCTCTGGTGAAGGCAGCGTCTTCGGTGAATGATTTGGCGAGGGACAGCAGGTCGGAGGATTGGGACAGTGCATCGAGGATCGGGATGCCAGAGCGGACATTGAAGAACGCTTGATCCGAGTGGTAGAGGAAGGGGGTGCAGCCGATGGTTTTAAGATCAGATGGATTGTTCATTGTCAGTTCCCTTGATTTCGAGAGCTGCCGCATCCGATACCAAGCGAATGGGTGGCAGCTGTGCGCAGGTTGGTAAACCGGGGAATCAAGGAAACCGGCACGCTCGAAAGCGTCCCACACACAGCTGCCATAACACAGGGGCTCGGACGGGATAACGCCTGAGTCGTGTCGGGTGCGCTGTTGCGCCTTATTCCACCGGGTTACCAAGCCCGATCGCTGAATGGGTCAGCGACGTCCGGAGAGTATCCCGTCAAAAAACAGCGCAATAGAACGGCACAGCGTCCAAATACGAGTTTCGGAGTTTGCCTACAAGGTCTGTGGGCGTCATCTGATATTGCGAAACTGGAAGTAAACGATACTAAACGTCTGACACGAACTAGCGTGTGCAAATGAGCGAGGCATGTATGACGGCATCATCGGAACAAGAAAAGCATGATGATCTCGAGAATCTTCGAATTGAAGCCGAAGCAATGGAACGACTGATCAACCTCGACCCGGCTCAAGCGATCAGCCATTACGATATGCGGGCAAGATACGCTTGCCGGGGCTAATGATTACTTGAGTCCCGCGCAATTCCCCTGTGGGAGCGAGCTTGCTCGCGAAGGCGTAGTGTCAGTCGGCGAATCTGTTGACTGACCCGCCGCATTCGCGAGCAAGCTCGCTCCCACAGGGGATTTTGGTGGAGGCTGGAATGTAAAAAGCCCCCGCAACCGTGAGGCTGCGAGGGCTTTCCGTTTTGCCGGATCAGATCACTCTGCCGGCTGATCCTTGCTCTGACGTTTCTCGATCAAGTCCACCAGACGCTTGGCCAGCGCCGGGTAGTTCTCGTCGAAGTGGTGGCCGCCAGGCAGTTTCACCGCTTCGCCGACTGCCGTCTTGTCGGTGCAGCCGCTTTCGTCGGTTTCTTCGGCGCCGTAGATGCACACCACTTTGGCGGCGGGCAGCTTGGCCATTTCCGGGCCAGTGGCGGCTTCTTTGCCGGCGTTGCCGAGCCAGCCTTCGACTTCGATTTCGAAGCTGCCGGTGCGGGCGAAGGCCAGCAGGATGATGGCGTCGACGCGCTGTTGCTCGGTGTCCGGCAGGCGGTTGTAGATCGCCGGCAGGACGTCGGCACCGAACGAGTAACCGGTCAGGATGAAGCGTTTGGTGCCCCATTTCTGCCGGTAGTGCTGCATCAGTTCGGTCAGGTCCAGCGCGCTTTGCTCAGGGCTCTTGTGCTGCCAGTAGTAGCGCAAGGTGTCGATGCCGACCACCGGGTAACCGATCTTGGCCATCTCGCCGGCCACGTCGCGGTCGAGGTCGCGCCAGCCGCCGTCACCGGAGAGGAACAGGGTCACGGTGTCTTTGGCCTGACCGGCCGGCACTTCCACCACCGGGATCGCCAGACCGCCGTTGGCCTTGTCGCCGCCGACGAGGATCTTGCGCAGCTCGTTGTTCAGCACTTGCGGCAGGTTGATGTCGTAGTCGCTGATGCTGGTTTCGGCGTTCGGTTGATCGCGCACGAAACCGGCGCTGGTGTCGTCCGGATTGTCGTTCCATGCCACCAGCCAGTGGCCATGAGCGGCGGATTTCGGCAGCAGGTGGGTGCAACCGGGTTTTTCCAAGGCCAGGTCGACCGAGATCGCCTGGGCCTTGTCATCTTTCTGCTCGGACAACCAGCGCCAGGCCAGTACCGCGCCAGGGCCGATACCGCTGACCAGCGTGGCCGGGCCATTCAGTTCGCGCAGGCCGGTTTGCAGGGCGCGGCTCTGTTGCAGGCAGTCCTTGGGCAGAATCACCTGAACGATCTGCGCCGAGGCGCTGCGGCTCAGGGTGCTCAGTTGGTTGTCGGTCAGCTTCTGGTCGTCATTGACCGCGACCAGCACCTGCGCCTTGGGCTGGGTGCCGGGAATGACGCGGGTCATGACCGTGCCGTCGGCGGCCGTGAGTGGTTGCAGAGTCGGTTGCGGTGCCGGGCGTTTGAGGTACCAGTAACCGCCGCCGGCAATCACGGCCAGCACGATCAGTGCGGCCAGGATGTACTTCAGGGAGCGTTGAATCATCAGCGTTTCACCAATCCAGTCAAGCCGCCCGCGATCAGGGCAGCAGTATCGGCCAGCGCCACCAGCGGATCGAGTCCGGCGGGCACTGCCATATAACGGGGTTCCCAGTCAGGCTGGAACTTGTCTTTGAAGCGGCGCAAGCCTTGGAAGTTGTACAACTGCTCACCACGGCGGAAGACCATCGAGCCCAGACGCTGGGTCAGCGGTGCACCACGCCGGGGTTGCAACCCCGACAACGGCACCATGCCCAGGCTGAAGCGCGCGTATCCGTGACTCTTATAGTGTTGAATCAAACCGACCATCAGGAATTCCATGGTCAGCTTGGGGGCGTCCGGGTGCGAGCGCATCAGGTCGAGACTGGCCAGGTCATGGCTGAAAGTCTCGAGCAGGTTGGCGAACGCCACCGGGCGGCCTTCGAAGCGAATCACCGCAATGCGGAAATGTTTCAGGTAATCGTCGCTGAACCGACCGAGGGAGAAACCTTTCTCGCGCACGTTCTTGCCGGTCAGCCACGCATCGGAAATCACTTTCAACTCATCCATCGGCGCCTGGCCCGGTTCATGGATTTCCAGCGACAGACCATCGCGGGTACCACGGTTCCAGGTGTAGCGCAGGTCTTTCATCTCTTTGCCTTTGGCCTCCAGGTCAAAGCGCTGCAGATCGACCCGGGCTTCTTCGCCGAGCTTGATCGCGGTCAGGCCGATGTCCATGTAGTACGGCAGGTTTTCCGCACGTACCTGATAGAACACCGGACGGGCGTGATGGATGTCGCACAGGTCGCGGAACTGCCAGATCATCTCGGCGCGTTGCTGGCCGGGGCCGATCGGATCGTACAGTGCTACCAGGCTACGGCCACGGCGGGCGTACATCAGGAAGGCTTCGTCGTTCTGGTGAAACAGCAACGCCTTGTCACCGGTCAGTGCGAGGCCACCATCGGGTTGCGACGAAGCCATCAGGATTTTCGCCGCGCGATCCAGTTCGTCCGGGGTCGGCAGGTGGATCACCGGGCGCGCGGTACGCAGCAGCCAGGTCAGCGCGATCACCAGCAACAACACGGCGGCGCCGAGCAGCGAACGCAAGCCGCGCGGGGCGTCTGCGTCGAGGGTGAACTGCCACCACAGTTGATGGCTGTAAGGCACGTCCTGATAGGCGAACAGCAGCAACCAGGTCGAAGCGCCCAGGACGCAGAGGCTGGCCACCAGATACAGCGGCGAGAAGGGCAGTTCGGTCAGGCGACTCGGGCGATAGAACGAACGGCGGAACACCCCCAGCAGCGCAGCGGTGAGGGTCATCAGCGTGGCTTCTTCCCAGTCGAAGCCTTTGAGCAGCGAGAGCAGCGCGCCGACCAGCAACAGAATGGTGGTCAACATCCACGCGGCTGACAGGCGACGGCGCAGGCCCTGCGCCAGCATCAGACACAGCACGCCGATCAGACTGGCGCCGAAGTGCGAGGCGTCGACCAGGCGATGCGGGATCAGAAAACCGATGTGTTCCAGACGCGTGTCGATCTCCGGGGTGGCGCCGGAAAACAGCAGTACCACACCGGACAGGAACACCAGCACCGCCAGAATCGGTGCGGCCAGACCGGATGCGGCGCGCATGGTCTGGGTCTGGAACAGGCGCTGGCCTTCGTTGATCAGCAAAAACAGGCAGGCCACCAGCAGCGGCAGCACCACATAGATCAGCCGATAGAGCAGCAGGGCGGCGGCCAGCGGCGCGGCACCAAGGGTGTCGGCAAACGCGGCGAGCAGGATCGCTTCGAAGACCCCGACACCCCCCGGCACATGGCTGAGGACGCCGGCGGCCAGGGCCAGCAGGTACACCAGCAGGAAAGCGCCGAACGGCGGGGCTTCCGGCAGCAGCAGATACAGCACGGTGGCCGCTGCGGCGACGTCGAGGGCGGTGATGATCAGTTGCAGGAAGGTCAGGCGTCGGCCCGGCAGGCGCAGCGTCCGGCGACCGGCCCTGACCAGCAGGTTGTCGCGGTACGGCTGCTCCGGCAGGCGTCGGCGATAGATGCCGATCGCCAGAATCGCGCCCAGACCCAGCACCACCATGGCAATCGTGCCGAGCAGGCCTTCTGACAGGCCCAGTGCGGCGGAGGCGGCGGGCAGGTCGCTCAGGGTCGCGAGAGCCGCCAGCGGAGGCAGGGCGCACCCCAGCGACAGGCTGGCGAACAGGGTCATGTGCGCGACTTCCGACGCCCCCAGACCATGGCGTGCATATAAACGGTAGCGCACCGAGCCGCCGGACAGCAGCGACAAGCCGATGGCGTTGCCAATCGCAAACGCGGTGAAACCGCCCAGCGCCAGAGTGCGCGGCGGCAGTGTCACGCCGGCATAGCGGCTGGCCGACCATTCATAGCCCAGCAAGATGATGAAGCCGACCACCGTCGCAGCCACTGCGCCGAGCAGGGCCGGTTTTGGCACCGCCAGGATCGAGTCGTGCAATGCGTAGAGATCGAGCTCGCTCAGCAGGTGGCGACAGGCAATCAGCGCAATGGCAAACAGCAGCAACGTGACCGCCAGTCCGATCGGCTGGCGATATTTGCTCAACCGATCCAGCAAGCGCAGGCGCTCGGGTTTGATCGGATGTTCTGCTGTGACGGTGTCTTGTGAATCAGACGAGTTGGCGCGCATCAATCACCTCTTGGATTGTGCGCGACAGGATGGAGGTATCCAGCCAAGTTACCAATCCCTGTAGAAAAAAATAATCACAAAATACTACGCCTCTCATCCGGGATCGGCGAGTGCGGGTCATGGATTGCAGACGTCTTGCCTGCGACTCAAGCATAGTCGCAACTTGGCGGGTCTGATGATCCTGAGCGTTTCACTGCAGCGTGACAGATCATTGTTGCGAAAGGACTTTTTCCACAGATACAAAAAAGGCCACTCTTTCGAGCAGCCTTTTTTGATGTTTGGTTGCGGGAGCCGGATTTGAACCGACGACCTTCGGGTTATGAGCCCGACGAGCTACCAGACTGCTCCATCCCGCGTCTGTGTGGCGGCATTCTACAGGCGAACGGCGGGGTGTCAACCGCTAATCCCGTAAAGGGTCAAATAAGTGTGAATTTGCGTCAAACGGTCGCAGCCCGGCGGTAAGTTTCGGAAATGCAACGAATTCCTGTTCGTGCGGCTGCGCGTGATAC
Organism: Pseudomonas sp. HOU2; assembly: GCF_040729435.1. Lineage (NCBI taxonomy): Bacteria > Pseudomonadati > Pseudomonadota > Gammaproteobacteria > Pseudomonadales > Pseudomonadaceae > Pseudomonas > Pseudomonas sp. HOU2. The sequence goes on from NZ_CP160398.1 coordinate 4,700,441, forward strand.
AGCACGTCAGTTGAAAAACAGGCGCGCACAAAAAAGGCCACTCTTTCGAGTAGCCTTTTTTGATGTTTGGTTGCGGGAGCCGGATTTGAACCGACGACCTTCGGGTTATGAGCCCGACGAGCTACCAGACTGCTCCATCCCGCGTCTGTGTGTCGGCATTCTACAGAGGATCGCCGGGGTGTCAACCTTGAATCTGGATAAATCTGTTCCTGTTCAATCGCTTAGCGCTTTTTGCAGTGCAGGAGAAGAGCGCGCAGGGCAGGTGGGGCAAGGCTTTCAGCTCTATCGGTCGGTGATTCTCGATTGAGAAAATAAATTCATGGTTGTTTTCCTACAACCTGAAAAGAACCTTCAGACCACTGGTGCTATATACAGGTGCGAGTGAGATACTGCGTTTCCGGCTCGCCATGTTTCCTTTTCTGTCATGACCCAGCGAAAAATCATCCACGTCGACTGTGACTGTTTCTACGCCGCCATCGAGATGCGCGACGACCCGAACCTGGCCGGCAAGCCCCTGGCGGTGGGCGGGTCGGCGGATCGGCGTGGGGTGATTGCGACCTGCAACTATGAAGCGCGGGCGTATGGCGTACGTTCGGCAATGTCGTCCGGGCATGCCTTGAAGCTGTGCCCCGAACTGACCATCGTCAAGCCGCGCATGGAGGCTTATCGCGAAGCCTCGAAAGAAATCCATACGATCTTTCGAGATTACACCGACCTGATCGAGCCACTGTCGCTGGATGAGGCTTATCTCGACGTCTCCGACAGCGCGCATTTTGGCGGCAGCGCCACGCGCATCGCCCAGGATATTCGGCGGCGGGTGTCCAATCAGTTGCACATCACCGTTTCGGCGGGTGTCGCGCCGAACAAGTTTCTGGCCAAGATCGCCAGCGACTGGAGGAAGCCCAACGGGTTGTTCGTGATTACCCCGGATCAGGTCGAGGATTTTGTCAGTGGCTTGCCGGTGAGCAAGTTGCACGGCGTCGGCAAAGTCACTGCCGACAAACTGGGCAAGCTCGGCATCGTCGATTGCCTGCAACTGCGCGAGTGGGACAAGCTGGCGCTGGTGCGCGAATTCGGCAGTTTCGGTGAGCGACTGTGGAGTCTGGCCCGTGGGATCGATGATCGGTTGGTGCACAACGACAGCCGCCGTCAGTCAATCAGCGTGGAAAATACCTACGACGTCGATCTGCCGGATCTGCGCAGTTGCCTCGACAAACTGCCGGAGCTGCTGGAAACCCTGAAAACCCGCATGGAGCGGATCGACAGCAGCTATCGCCCGGGCAAGCCGTTCGTCAAAGTGAAGTTCCATGACTTTACCCAGACCACACTGGAGCAGGCCGGGGCAGGGCGCGATCTGGGCAGTTATCAGTTGATGCTGACGCAGGCGTTCAATCGCGGCGGGAAACCGGTGCGGTTGTTGGGGGTGGGGGTCAGGCTGGAGGATTTGCGCGGCGGGTTTGAGCAGATGGAGCTGTTTGAGCGTTGAATCGTTAAAGCAAAAGATCGTCCGAACGCGGCCCGAGCCTGCGGCAGCTCCTACAGGGGAATGCATTCCAAAGTAGGAGCTGCCGCAGGCTGCGATCTTTTAATAAAGCTTAATTCGGTCCTGGATCCGCGACCAGGCGCCCCGCATCCTTGGTCAGCGACTTGAGAAAATCCGCCTGCAACTCAGGATCGTTACGCGTCAGTTCAATGAGGCTTTGTTCCAGCTCGCTGGCCTCTTCCTCCAGACCCAGTTCCGACAGACGCTTGACCCGGTGGACCCACTGGCTCACTTCGTCGTCTTCCAGGTCGTCGTAAATCAACCCGTGCGCTTCGAGCAACTTGCTGCGCAAATGGCTGCTGATCGCCAGGGATGAGTCGCTGTGCACGTCATCCTTGCCGTCCTCGACGCTGATCTGCAGTTTGCCGATATGGTTGAGGTCATTTTCGGCGAACGGACTGTCCAGCAGGTTCAGGCGCAGCACGCCGTTGCGGTCGGTGGTCATGTCGAAGGTCTGCTTGCCGGCCTTGACCTGCACCGGGCGCTCGCTCCACGGCAGGCTCGAATACTCCATGCGCTTGTCGCGCTGGACTTCATCGATACCGGCCAGGTTCTGTTGCGCACGACCGTGAGACTGCACGTTCATGAACGGGTTGACCCCGGCAATGCCGTAGTTCAGCCAGTCCTTGGTCACGCTGTCCGGCAGATTGCCCAGGGCGAACACGTTGACCACGTTGGCGCCGACACCGGCAACCACGGCCACCGCACCCAGCGGGATCTCGTAGATTTCGCGCCAGGGCTGGTAGGGCGTGTAGCGGTCGTAACGACGGGTGACCTCGAACTCGGTGACCTCGAAGGTCTTCTGTTCGTTGATCTTCACACGACGTTGCGGCAGCTCCAGCACCTTGGGCTCACCGACATCGATCTGCAGGCTGTGATCGAGCAGTTTGCGCTCGACCCGCTCTTCGTGCTCGCTGCGCTGTGACATCTGATTGGCACAGCCGCTGACCAGCAGGGCGCCGCACAAGGCGGCGCCACCGAGGCCCAAGGTGTTTCGCTTGAACATGAGGTCTCTATCTGGATTCAGCGGCGGATACGGGCCTGAAGGAAGGACAGCACATCGGCGACCGGCAGCGCTTGCGCTTCGGCCTCGGTGCGGCTCTTGTATTCCAGGTTGCCTTCGGCGAGACCGCGGTCACTGACCACGATCCGGTGAGGAATGCCGATCAGCTCCATGTCCGCGAACTTGATGCCCGGGCTGGTTTTCTTGTCGCGATCGTCCAGCAGCACTTCGAAACCGGCCGCCGTCAGTTCTGCGTACAGCTTGTCAGTGGCTTCGCGCACCTGCTCGGTTTCATAACGCAGCGGTACCAGAGCGATCTGGAACGGTGCCAGGGTGTCGCTCCAGATGATGCCTTTTTCGTCGTTGTTCTGCTCGATGGCGGCAGCGACCACGCGGGATACGCCGATACCGTAGCAACCCATTTCCAGGGTGACCGGCTTGCCGTTCTCGCCCAGCACTTCGCACTTCATCGCCTTGCTGTACTTGTTGCCCAGCTGGAAGATGTGCCCGACTTCGATGCCGCGCTTGATTTCCAGGGTGCCTTTGCCGTCCGGGCTTGGGTCACCGGCCACGACGTTACGCAGGTCAGCCACGGCCGGAACCGGCAGGTCGCGTTCCCAGTTCACGCCGAAGTAGTGCTTGTCGTCGATGTTCGCACCGATGCCGAAGTCGCTCATCAGTTCGACCGAGCGGTCGATGATGATCGGCAGCGGCAGGTTCAGCGGGCCGAGCGAACCGGCGCCGGCGCCAATGGCGTCACGCAGTTCGGCATCGGAAGCCATGACCAGCGGGCTGGCCACGCCTGGCTGATTGGCAGCCTTGATTTCGTTGAGCTCATGGTCGCCACGGATGATCAGGGCAATCAGCTTGCCTGGCTCTTCGGCGTGGACGATCAGGGTCTTGATGGTCTTTTCAATCGGCAGATTGAATTTTTCCACCAGCGCGGCAATGGTCTTGGTGTCTGGAGTGTCGACCAGGCGCAGCTCTTCGGCCGGCGCCGGACGCGAGGTTTCGCGTGGCACGGCTTCGGCTTTCTCGATGTTCGCCGCGTAGTCGGAGCCGTTGCTGAAGACGATGTCGTCTTCGCCGGACTCGGCCAGTACGTGGAACTCGTGGGAGCCGGCGCCACCGATCGAACCGTTGTCGGCTTCAACCGGACGGAATTTCAGGCCCAGACGGCTGAACACGTTGCAGTACGCCTGATGCATGCGGTCATAGGTGACCTGCAGCGAAGCCTGATCGGCGTGGAACGAGTAGGCGTCCTTCATGATGAATTCGCGACCGCGCATCAAACCGAAGCGTGGGCGGATTTCGTCACGGAATTTGGTCTGGATCTGGTACAGGTTGATCGGCAGCTGTTTGTAGCTGCTCAACTCGTTGCGCATCAGATCGGTGATCACTTCTTCGTGGGTCGGGCCCGCGCAGAAGTCGCGACCGTGGCGGTCTTTGATGCGCAGCAACTCAGGGCCGTATTCTTCCCAGCGTCCCGATTCCTGCCACAGCTCGGCCGGTTGGGTGCTCGGCATCAACACTTCAAGAGAGCCGGCAGCGTTCATCTCTTCGCGAACGATGGCTTCAACCTTGCGCATTACCCGCAAGCCCATCGGCAGCCAGGTGTACAGGCCCGAAGCGAGTTTGCGGATCATGCCGGCGCGCAGCATCAGCTGGTGGCTGATGACGACCGCATCGGAAGGCGTTTCTTTCTGTGTGGCGAGCAAAAATTGACTGGTGCGCATGGTTGGCCGTTGTCGGTTGCTATGACTGGAAATGACGGAGCAGTGTACCGGCGAGATTTGCCGACGTACAGGATTGCGCTCGGCGGTGAGGCGCAACGGCGGGAATCCTCCCGCCGCAGCTGAAATGTCCTACGACTCTTCGACGACGGAGGTTGGTGCAGGCTCTGGCGTTGGCGTCGGGCCCGCACGGCGATTTTCCTGGAACCAGTGCAGGGCGATCAACACCAGGGTCGGCACGCCGAGCAGTGCGGTGATCATGAAGAAGCTGTGGTAGCCGAACTTCTCGACCATCACCCCTGAATAGCCGCCCATCAGGCGTGGCAGCAACAGCATGATCGAACTGAGCAGGGCGTACTGGGTAGCCGAGAACTTCAGGTTGGTCAGGCTCGACAGGTAGGCGACGAACGCCGAGGTCGCCAGGCCGGAGCTGAAGTTGTCGAGGGAAATGGTCACCACCAGCATCTTCAGGTTCGGCCCCATATCGGCGAGCATCACGAACAGCAGATTGGTTGCCGCCGAAGCCGCGCCACCGATGAACAGGATCGGCAGGATGCCGAAGCGCACGATCAGCAGGCCGCCCATGCCGGCACCGACGAGGGTCATGATCAGGCCAAAGATCTTGCTGACGCTGGCGATCTGGTCCTTGGTGAAGCCCTGGTCGATGTAGAACACGTTGGCCATCACGCCCATCACCGTGTCGGACATCCGATAGGTCGCGATCAGTCCGAGTAGCAGCAACGCCTGCCAGCGGTAGCGCAGGATGAAATCGTTGACCGGGGTCAGCACTGGCGCCAGGCCGCGACGGCCCATGGTCGACAGGCACAGACCGGTGAGTAGGGTGTAGAGAATGGCGCGCAGGAAGGCGCGGTCTTCGAGCAGCAGGTCGAGCGGACTCATGTTGCCGAACAACACGCTGGCGAAATCGGTGTTGTAGAGCTGGGTAAACATCGCCGGAACTGACACCAACAGCACGATCAGTACGAATACCGAGGCCAGTTGATGCACGAAGCTGTAGCGACCGGCCTGCAGTTGCGTGCGCAGTGGCACCGGCGGCTCGCGCATCAGCAGCGAAGTCAGCAGGGCAGGGACCATCAACACGCCGAACAGGGCGTAGGTGCCGGTCCAGGCCGAATGTTGATAGTTGAAGCCGGTGGAGCCGAAGCCTTCGGCGAAGAACAGTGCGCCCGCCGTGGCCAACAGGGCGGCGACGCGATAGCCGGACATGTAACTGGCCGCCAGCGCAGCCTGCCGGCTGTCGTCGGCGATTTCCAGGCGATAGGCGTCGACCGCGATGTCTTGGGTGGCGGAGGCGAAAGCGACGATAACGGCAATCGCAATCAGCCAGGACAGGTGTTTCTGCGGGTCACAGAAGCCCATGCCGATCAGGCCCAGAATCACCAGGGTTTGCGAGAGCACCAGCCACGAACGGCGGCGGCCCAACTTGCCCAATAAAGGCAGGCGCCATTGGTCGAGCAGCGGTGACCAGACCCATTTGAAGGCGTAGGCCAGGCCGATCAGGCTGGCGTAGCCGATGGTTTCACGGGCAACGCCGGCCTCACGCAGCCAGACGGAAAGCGTCGAAAACACCAGCATGTACGGCAGGCCGGCAGCAAAACCGAGCAACAACAGCACGAGCGTCGAGGGACTGGCATAGGCGGCGAGCGCGGCGCGCCAGGTTTTACGGGGCATGGGCTGAAGTCTGCCTCAAGATTGCGAAAACAAAGCGCGCACTCTAACCGCTGTGCTCTACCGGACGCCAGCCATGGCGCTGAATATCCACACGATTGTTCAGGACGGTGACGCCTTCAGAGCGTAATCGTGCCCGTTGTTCGTCCCCCGAGGGGCTGCCCAGCGGCAGGCTGATCCGACCGCCGGCACCCAGTACCCGGTGCCACGGCAGTTTGGTATCGCTGGGTAATTGGCTCAGGGTCCGACCGACCCAGCGGGCGGCGCGCCCCAGACCTGCGAGTTCAGCCAACTGACCATAGCTGACCACCTTGCCTTCAGGTACCTGGGCAAGGGTCGAATAAAGCGCCGTGCGTCGGATTTGCGCCTCGCTTTCATCGGGGTGGTTCGGCTCTTTCACCTGCGCGATTCCTGAATATCAGTCGTGTGGATGGGCTTAAGCGTAATCGCTCGTTGGCCAGATGAGAAATGAACTCAATGGAAATCGCCCGGTCAGTCCTTGTCAGGGTCTTATTCCCACGGATAATGCCGACCTTTTTCGCAAACTTGAGCCCTCGATCCGCTTATGTTGTCCAGAACCTTGCTGTGCCTTGCTGTCTTCAGTGCCTCCACGCCGCTGCTTGCCGATACCGTCTGGTTGAAAAACGGTGACAAGTTGAGCGGCAAGATTTCCGTTTTCGATGGCGGCAAATTGCTGATCCAGACCCAGTATGCAGGTGCGGTCAGCATCGACTGGAAAGAGGTCAAGACTCTGCAAAGCGATCAGGAACTCCTGGTCAAACAGGACGCCTACAACGGTGAAAAAGCCAAGTCGCTGACCGCTGCCGATGACGGCAAGGTCACCCTGGCCAACGGCGAAGCGCCGAAAACCGTCGAGCTGGCGAGCATTCAGCAGATTATCAAGCCGAAACCGGTGGTCGAGGATCTGGTGTGGAAGGGTAACGTTGGCCTGGCCCTGGATTATCAGCGTGCGGAAAAGGATACCGACGACTACGACATCGACTTCAAGACCACCGCGCGTCATGGCCGCTGGCGGCACACCGCCGAGGGCGAATACAACCGCGAAGTGCAGGACGAGCAGGTCACCACCAATAACTGGCGTGCCGAATACGCACTCGACCGCTTCCTGACTGACAAGTGGTTCTGGCAGGGTCGCCTGAACTACAAGCGTGACTACGTTGAAGAGCTGTCGCGTCAGCGTGTGGTCGGTACCGGTCCGGGTTACCAGTTCTGGGATGACGAACTGGGCGCATTCTCGCTCGGCTCGCTGCTCAACCGCACCGATTACGAGTACAGCGATGGCGGCAAGGACAACTTCTACTCGGTCGCCATGAAGTGGGATTACAACCGTTATCTGATCGGCAAGAAAGTCGAGTTCTTCACCAATGGCGAACTGGGCAAGCCGCTGTCTGACGTAGCCAACTACGCGCTGGATGCCGAGATGGGCTTGCGCTACAAGGTCACCGACTGGGCGTCGCTCAACCTCAAGGCCGAACGCGACATCATCAGTGGTACCAAGGACGCAGATTTGAACAAGACCCGCTATACCGCAGGGTTTGGCGTGGCCTGGTAAAGCAGAAGCAAAAGATCGCAGCCTGCGGCAGCTCCTACAGGAGGGCTGTCGAAGGCTGCGATTTTTTTTGCGCTTGAAAAACACGCGCCCACAAAAAAGCCCCGCTTTTGAGGGCGGGGCTCTTTTCTAAAGAAGCTACAAGTTAGATAACTTGTACTTCTTCAGCTTGCATGCCTTTCTGACCGCGGGTAGCGATGAAAGAAACCTGTTGGCCTTCTTTCAGGCTTTTGAAGCCGTCGGATTGGATAGCTTTGAAGTGAACGAACAGGTCGTCACCGGATTGTGGAGTGATGAAGCCGAAGCCTTTTTCATCGTTGAACCACTTAACGGTACCGGTTTGGCGATTAGACATGGTGTAACTCCTTGAACAAAGATAACTGCGACTCAGGAAGAACCCTGGCCGAGACTGAGTGCAAAGAGCAGGAAAAATTCTTGTAGATGGTTGGATCGAAATTCAACATATCGTGTAGAGATTCTCAGTGACACAAGCAACACAGTGGCGCCACCTTAACCCTTTTTCCGGAACGTGCCAATGTTTCTTGCGAAGGTTTCTCTGTTTTAGGGATCGACGGTGTGACGGTTCGTCGCCAGGGCCTGTATTTCCAGAGTGTTCGGCGAGAATTGCAGCGCGGACTTTGAACCCGGCGGCGCGCCCGGTAAGATGCCGGACAGATTTTTTCCACCTCGCTATTCAGGACACCCGCCATGAGCATCAAATCGGACAAGTGGATTCGCCGCATGGCGCAGGAACACGGCATGATCGAGCCTTTCGTCGAGCGCCAGGTGCGCGGCAGCGACGACAGCCGTGTGATCTCCTACGGTGTGTCGAGCTACGGCTACGATGTGCGCTGCACCAACCATTTCAAGGTGTTCACCAACATCAATTCGGCGATCGTCGATCCGAAGAACTTCGACGCCGGCAGCTTCGTCGACATTCACAGCGACGTCTGCATCATTCCGCCGAACTCCTTCGCCCTCGCCAGCACCGTCGAATACTTCCGCATTCCGCGCAACGTATTGACCATCTGCCTGGGTAAAAGCACCTACGCGCGCTGCGGCATCATCGTCAACGTGACCCCGCTCGAGCCTGAGTGGGAAGGTCACGTGACGCTGGAGTTCTCTAACACCACCAACCTGCCGGCGAAAATCTACGCCAACGAGGGCGTGGCGCAGATGCTGTTCCTCGAATCCGACGAGCAATGCGAAGTTTCGTACAAGGATCGCGGCGGCAAATATCAGGGCCAGCGTGGCGTGACCCTGCCGCGTACCTGATCCATCCGGCAGTTCGCGGGAATTCTTTGGCGGGCAGACACTCTATGGGGTGTACTGCCCGTTTTTGCTTCTGGCAAAGCGGGCCTTCGCCGAGGAGGGTTCCATGAAGATCGATCCGCATATCACCGCCGAACTGGCAAGGCTTGAGCCCAATCAGGTTGGCGTTTTGGCCTGGTCCTTGCTGGCCCACCCGCTGAACATGGCCGGCGGGATTCCCGGTCAGCCTGATCCCGACACCCCCAACGAACAACCGACCGAACCGGGCGAGCCAACGCTGCCGGACGAGCCACCACCCGCGCCAGTGGCCTGAGCCGCTACCCATGAATGGCCAGTCAGCTGAGGTTTGCCAAAGACCTCAGCTGACTGGCCATATTTCCTCGTCGCCGATGACGAAAATCCTGCAGGCGTGGTCTTTCTCCACCGGATAGCCGCCGGTAAACGCGCCAAACGCCGGCAACAGGCTCAAACGTTCGCCCAGCCGGAAACACGCCAGGCGCAGACTCTGCCGCCCCTTGCCGTTAAGCCGATAGACCGGGTGCACGTGCCCGGCCAGCACATGCCGTTCGGGGTGCGGGTCGGGTTCGTGTTGCAGGGCAAACGGCCCGAGCAGCATCGGCTCAGGCACTACCCTGATATGCAACGACAGGGGCGGGTCCCCGGCACGTTTGTCGTGGTTGCCGCGAATCAGCGTCATCGGCAGATCCGCGTGCCGTGCGCGCCATTCGGCCAAGGCATTCAGCGTGCCCGCCGCATGCGAACCGGGGCCGTGCAGAAAGTCGCCGAGGAAAATCAGCTGCCGACAGGGCAGTTTCGCCAGCAAGCGGTCGAGCACTTCGATATTCGCCGTCGTGGTGCCTTGCGGCACTGGCTGGCCGAGGCTGCGATAGGCAGCAGCCTTGCCGAAATGCACATCGGCGATCAACAGCGCTTGCTGCGCCGGCCAGTACAGGGCCTTTTCCGGCAGCAGCCAAAGTTCTTCGCCGGCCAGCCGTACCGGATAGGCTGCACTCATGAGGCTTGACCCTTGTCGGCGGATTTCTCCAGATCGCCGACCATGCGTCGGATGCGGTCGGCGAGTTTTTCCGAACTCATGCTTTCGCGCATGCGCTCTACCAGCAGCGGAAAGCCCAGCGGTGTAGGACGTTTGATCAGGCGCATGTCCAGTTTCATCCGGTTGATCCGCTCCAATGTCTGTTCCAGACGACGAATATCCAGTTCTTCCCGCAGGACTTCCTCCCCGGCCTGGGCCAGCAGCAGGTTGTCGGCGTCGTATTGCTTGAACACCTCGAAGAACAACCCGCTGGAGGCTTGCACCTGGCGGGTACTTTTCGGCGCGCCGGGATAGCCGGCGAACACCAGCCCGGCAATCCGGGCGATTTCGCGAAAGCGCCGCAACGCCAGCTCACCGGCATTGAGGCTGGCCAGCACGTCGCGCAACAGATGCTCGGGGCTGAGCAGTGCCGCATCGAATTGCCCGGCCCAATCGACCGGCGTGGCGCTGAGCAACTCCAGCCCATAATCATTGACCGCAATCGAGAACGTCAGCGGCTGGCGCTGACTCACACGCCACGCCAACAGGCTGGCGAGCCCCAGATGCACTTGGCGCCCGGCAAACGGGTAGAGGAAAAGGTGCCAGCCCTCGCGGGATTTCAGCACTTCGGCCAACAGGCTTTCGGAAGTGGGCAGACCCGACCAGCGCGCCTGGGTTTGCAGCAACGGTTGCAGCGCGTGCATTTCCGGGCCGACGAAGTCACCGCGCGCTGCCGCCGTGAAGCGGCTGACCACGGCGGCGGCCAGTTCGTTGGAAAGCGGCATACGCCCACCATTCCAGCGCGGCACGGCGGCTTTTTTCGCGGTGCTGCGTTTGACGTACGCGGTCATGTTTTCCACCCGCACCAATTCCAGCAGACGCCCGGCGAACAGGAAACCGTCGCCCGGTTTCAGCCGCGCGATAAAACCTTCCTCGACACTGCCCAACTGCTTGCCGCCGCCACCCTTGCTCCAGAATTTCAGGTTGATACTGGCGTCGCTGACGATGGTGCCGATGCTCATGCGATGCCGGCGGGCGAGTCGTGCGTCGGGGACGCGCCAGACGCCGTGTTCATCCGGTTCGACCCGGCGGTAATCCGGATAGGCCGTCAGCGACATCCCGCCATGACGTACGAAAGCCAGCGCCCAAGCCCAATCCGCCAGCGTGAGGTCACGATAGGCCCAGGCACCACGGACTTCTTCGTACAGCTCTTCGGGAATAAAGCCACCGCCCAGCGCCATGCTGACCAGATGCTGCACCAACACATCGAGCGGTTTGTGCGGCGACAGACGCGGTTCGATGAGTCGTTGCGCCACGGCGTCGCCTGCGGCAGCGGCTTCGATCAGTTCCAGGCTGTGGGTCGGCACCAGCGTCACTCGCGAGGTGCGCCCAGGCGCGTGACCGGAGCGCCCGGCCCGTTGCATCAACCGCGCCACGCCTTTCGCCGAGCCGATTTGCAGCACCCGTTCCACCGGCAGAAAGTCCACGCCCAGATCCAGGCTCGACGTGCAGACCACGGCTTTCAACTGCCCGTCCTTCAACGCTTGCTCGACCCAGTCGCGGGTCTCGCGGGACAGTGAGCTGTGGTGCAACGCGATCAGCCCGGCCCAGTCCGGCCGCGCCTCGAGCAGCGCCTGATACCAGATTTCCGATTGTGCGCGGGTATTGGTGAACACCAGGCTGCTGGCGCAGACGTCCAGTTCGGCAACAACCTGCGGCAGCATCTTCAGACCGATGTGCCCGGCCCACGGAAAACGCTCGATGGCCGGTGGGATCAAGGTGTCGACCTTGAGTGATTTTTCGCTCTGGCCCTGCACGCTGATGCCGCCACCCTGTGGGATCAGCACCTGTTCGGCGTGGGCTTGATTACCGAGGGTGGCGGACACGCCCCAGACGATCAGCTCGGGTTGCCAGTGGCGCAGGCGGGCGAGGGCCAGTTGCAGCTGTACGCCGCGTTTGTTGCCGAGCAATTCATGCCATTCATCGACGACGATCATGCGCAGGCTCGACAGCGCGGTTTTCGCATCGGCACGGGCCAGCAGCAGGGTCAGGCTTTCCGGGGTGGTGATCAGCGTGGTCGGCAGGCGTCGGCCCTGACGCGCACGTTCGGCGCTGCTGGTGTCGCCGGTGCGCAGGCCGATGCTCCATGGAATCTGTAAATCAGTGACCGGCGCTTGCAAGGCGCGCGCGGTGTCGGCGGCGAGGGCGCGCATCGGCGTGATCCACAGCACGGTCATCGGTTCGCTCTGGGGTTTGCGTTTGCTGGTCGTGGCTGCGGGCGCGGCTGAACGGGCGAAGCGATTGAGCGCGGCGAACCACACTGCATAGGTTTTACCGGCGCCGGTGCTGGCGTGGAGCAACCCCGACTGACCTTGTTTGACGGCGGCCCACACCTGCTTTTGAAAGGCGAACGGCTTCCAGTTGCGTGCGCTGAACCAGGTTTTTGCGAGGTCGGGGAGTTTCGCCATGCCGGCTGCGCGCTCTGAAGGTGTTCCTTCAGTGACCGCGCCGGCATGCGAAAGGTTTAATCACACCGCAATCCCCCAATGTAGGAGCTGCCGCAGGCTGCGATCTTTTGATTTGCCTTTCAAGATCAAAAGATCGCAGCCTGCGGCAGCTCCTACAGGGGATCCTCGGTTACTTGAGGTTACCGCTGAGGAATTGCTTCAGCCGTTCGCTGCGCGGATTGCCCAGCACTTCTTCCGGCGCGCCTTCTTCCTCCACCAGGCCTTGATGCAGGAACAGCACCTGGCTGGAGACTTTGCGGGCGAAGCTCATTTCATGGGTCACCATGATCATCGTCCGGCCTTCCTCGGCCAGCCCCTGAATCACCCGCAGCACCTCACCCACCAGCTCCGGGTCGAGTGCCGAGGTCGGTTCGTCGAACAGCATCACTTCCGGCTCCATCGCCAGCGCCCGGGCAATCGCCACGCGCTGTTGCTGGCCGCCGGAGAGAAACGCCGGATACTGGTCGGCCACCCGTGCCGGCAGGCCGACCTTGTCCAGGTAGCGGCGGGCGCGGTCTTCGGCTTCCTGCTTGCTGCAACCCAGCACCCGGCGCGGGGCCATGGTGATGTTTTCCAGCACGGTCATGTGGCTCCACAGGTTGAAGTGCTGAAAGACCATCGCCAGGCGCGTGCGCAGGCGTTGCAGTTCATTCGGATCGGCGACGTGCATGCCGTGGCGGTCGGTGACCATGCGGATCGCCTGGCCGTCGAGGCTCATGGCGCCATCGTTGGGTTGTTCGAGGAAGTTGATGCAGCGCAAAAAGGTGCTCTTACCCGAGCCGCTGGCGCCGATCAGGCTGATCACGTCGCCGGTCTTGGCCTTGAGCGAAACGCCTTTGAGTACCTGATGGTCGCCATAGCTTTTGTGCAGACCTTCAACAGTCAATTTGTACATGGGACAGACATCCTCAAGGCGAAAGTAGGTAGCCGCTGCGATAGGCTTCGGCGCCCGCCACGTGGGCGATTACCATGCCGGCAGTGGCCATGCGCCGCAGCGAGCGGGCGTACAGCAGGCCGGCGGCAGTGCAATGAATGGGGGTGACCCGGTCGTGGATCGGATCGATGATTTCGGCAATCTGTTGTCCGGCTTGCAGGTATTGCCCGGCCGTGGCGGTGTACACCAGCAAGCCGCCTACCGGCGTGGTCACCGGTTCGACACCGGCCAGCGGCGTGGCCGGGAAGGGCAGGGGCGGCTGCGGCTTGGTCTCGCCGACGATCGCATCGAACTGGATCAGGTAATCGATCAAGGCCTGGCAGTCACGGCTGGCCATTGGGTGATTGACGTCACCCTGGCCGCGCAACTCCACGGTCACCGAAAAACTGCCCAGCGGAATCTCGAAGTGTTCGCCGAAGCGTTCCTGCAGTTGCCACCACAGCAGGGTGAAGCATTCGTCGAACGACTGGCCGCCGGAATCGGTGGCCAGCAGACTGGCCTGAGCTTCGATGTAACGCGCCAGCGGCTCGACCTGCGGCCACGCTTCGGGCGTGGTGTAGAGGTGAACCACGGATTCGAAGTCGCAATGCAGGTCCAGCACCATGTCGGCGTCGCACGCCAGCCGTTGCAGGGTGAGGCGCTGGGATTGCAGTTGCGTGGCGGGCGTTTGACGGGCGAGGGCGTTGCGCAGGCTGGCGCGGATCAGCTCAAGGTTGCGCTGCGGGTCGTCGCTCAGCTTGCCCTCGATGTCGTTGCCGATTTCTTCGCTGAGGTCGACGAACCAGCGATTGAAATTCTGCCCGCTCTCCATCTCGTAGCGGCCCAGCGGCACGTCCATCAGCACTTGTTCGAGGCCGACCGGGTTGGCCACCGGCACCAGCACAATCTGGCTGCGCAGGCGCCCGGCGGCTTCCAGCTCCGCCAGCCGCTGCTTGAGGTGCCAGGCGACGAGCATGCCGGGCATTTCGTCGGCATGCAGCGAGGACTGGATGTAGATCTTGCCTTGGGCCTGCTCCGGGCCGAAGTGGAAACTGTGGACCTGTCGAGCGGTCCCCGGCACCGGGGCCAACAGGTCATGGATCTGGTGTCGCATTACAGGTTTTCCTAGTGGGTCGGCCCGAGGAAGGCCAGCCATCGGCGTTCGGCAAGGCGGAACAGGCCGACCAGCGCAAAGGTAATGGTCAGGTAGATCAGCGCGGCGATGCCGAACGACTGAAAGGTCAGGTAGGTCGCCGAGTTGGCGTCCCGCGCCACTTTCAGGATGTCGGGGATGGTCGCGGTGAAGGCCACGGTGGTCGAGTGCAGCATCAGGATCACTTCGTTGCTGTAATACGGCAACGACCGGCGCAGCGCCGAAGGCATGATCACATAGGCGTACAGCTTCCAGCCGGTCAGCCCGTAGGCCTTGGCCGCTTCGACTTCACCGTGATTCATGCTGCGGATCGCCCCGGCGAAAATCTCCGTGGTGTAGGCGCAGGTGTTCAGGGCGAACGCGAGGATCGTGCAGTTCATCGCATCGCGAAAGAAACTGTCGAGCAACGGCTGCGCACGCACGGCGGCCAGGCTGTAAATCCCGGTGTAGCAGATCAGCAACTGGATGTAGAGCGGCGTGCCACGGAACAGGTAGGTGTAGAACTGCACCGGCCAGCGCACATAGAAATGCGGCGAGACCCGGGCAATCGACAGCGGGATCGACACCAGAAAACCGATGAAGATCGAGGCGCTGAGCAGCCACATGGTCATCGCCAGACCGGTGATATTGTTGCCGTCGGTATAAAGGAAGGGTTTCCAGTATTCCTGCAGGAGTTCGATCATCGTACGGCCTCCCGGGCACCGGCGGCGTAACGCCGTTCGAGCCAGCGCAGGATGACGTTCGAAGCACTGGTGATCAGCAGATAGATCAAGGCGGCGAGTACCAGGAAGTAGAACAGTTGATAGGTGCTTTTACCGGCGTCCTGCGCGGCTTTGACCAGATCCGCCAGACCGATGATCGACACCAGCGCGGTGGCCTTGAGCATCACCATCCAGTTGTTGCCGATGCCTGGCAGGGCGAAGCGCATCATTTGCGGGAACACCACGAAGCGAAAACGCTGGCCGCGCTTGAGGCCATAGGCGGTGGCCGCTTCGACCTGACCGCGCGGTACGGCGAGAATCGCCCCACGGAAGGTTTCGGTGAAATACGCGCCATAGATGAAGCCCAGGGTGATCACCCCGGCGGTGAAAGAGTCGATTTCGATGTAGTCCCATTCCATGACATCGGTCAGGGCAGTCAGCCAGGTTTGCAGGCTGTAGAAGATCAACAGCATCAGCACCAGATCCGGCACCCCGCGAATCAGCGTGGTGTAGAGCTGGGCAGGCAGGCGCAGCAGTTTGGATTTCGACAGTTTGGCACTGGCGCCCAAGAGGCCGAGCAACACGGCCACCAGCAGCGACAACGCCGACAATTTGATGGTCATCCAGGTGCCTTCCAACAGCAACGGACCGAAGCCCTTGAGGCTGAAGGCGGAGAGCCCCAGATTTTGTAAGAGGTTTTCGAACATAAATCAGCAACCTGAGCGGATGGAAAAGGCGCCCATCGACTGATGGGCGCCAGGGCATTATTTACCGCTGTACAGATTCAGATCGCCAAAGTGTTTCTTTTGAATCTCGGCGTATTTGCCGTCATCGTGTAACGCTTTGATACCTTTATCTAAAAGCGCCTTCAGCTCTTTGTTACCTTTCTTAATACCGACAGCGGTTTTGGCTGGCAGCAATTCGCTGTCGACCGGCTTGCTGACTTCGTAGTTGGCGCCATCCGGCGACTTCAAAAAGCCCAGTTCGGCTTGCAGCATGTCCTGAATCGAGGCGTCGAGACGGCCGTTTTTCAGGTCGGCGTAGACCTGATCCTGGTTGGCATACGCCTGGATTTTCACCCCGGCCTTCTCCAGCACAGCCTTGGCGTAGGCTTCCTGGATGGTGCCTTGCTCGTAACCCACGGACTTGCCCTTGAGGGAAGCGACGTCATCGCTAAGGCCGGAGCCCTTCTTGAACACGTAGGAAGTCGGGCCGGAGAACAGCTCGCTGGAGAAGTCGATCGCCTTTTCACGGGCCGGGGTCACGGTCATCGACGAGATCACACCGTCGAATTTGTTGGCGTTGAGGCCCGGAATCATGCCGTCGAAGTCGCTTTCAACCCATTTGCACTTGACCTTCAGCTCGGCGCAGATCGCGTTGCCCAGGTCGATGTCGAAGCCCACCAGGCTGCCGTCAGCCGCTTTCGACTCGAACGGTGCGTAGGAAGGATCAACGCCAAAACGCAGCTCTTTGTATTCCTTGGCCAGCGCGGAGCCGGCAGCCATGCACAACGCCAGTGCAGAAAGGGTCAGCAATGCTTTTTTCATTATTCAATCCCTAAGAACCAATATGAGCGCTTGTGGCGCAGAATTATTGTTACTGCAACGCGTACGACCTATAGAAAGTAGCAATTTCCGAACCAGAGTCCCGAACAAGTGTTTTAAAAGGTTGGGGGAGGGGGGAGGGAGAGGGATTGGTGCACGGGAATGGGCGGCGGTTGAAGGCTGCACCATATTGGGTCGATGCAGGCATTTTTAAGTAATGTGACGAGCTATTGTGGCGAGGGAGCTTGCTCCCGCTGGAGGGCGAAGCACTCCCCAGGATTTTCAGACAGACCGCATTTTTTGCGACTGCTGCGCAGTCGAGCGGGAGCAAGCTCCCTCGCCACAGGGGGTTCACTCAGTTAATTGTGATCAGTGTCCCGGGAAACCGGGTCAGGCCAGCAAATCCTGCAACGTCGCCAGACTGTCCGCCTCATCCACCGTTTTATCCTGCCGCCAGCGCAGCATGCGCGGGAAACGCACGGCGATCCCGCTCTTGTGCCGTCGCGACAGGGCGATACCTTCGAAACCCAGTTCGAACACCAGACTCGGTTTGACGCTACTGACCGGGCCGAATTTTTCCACGGTGGTCTTGCGCACAATGCTGTCGACCTGGCGCATCTCTTCGTCGGTCAGCCCCGAATAGGCCTTGGCGAACGGCACCAGCGCGCGTTGGCTGGACTCCGGCGGGCCGTCCCACACGGCGAAGGTGTAATCGCTGTACAGACTGGCGCGCCGACCATGTCCGCGCTGGGCATAGATCAACACCGCATCGACGCTGAACGGATCGACCTTCCACTTCCACCACACGCCCATGTCCTTGGTCCGGCCTACGCCATACAGCGCGTCACGGGCCTTGAGCATCATGCCCTCGACACCGAGGCGCCGTGAGGCTTCACGCTGTTGGGCGAGATCGAACCAGTCGCTGCCGGTCAGAATCGGCGAGGCCAGTAACACCGGGTTGTTACCGCGGGCGATCACTTGTTCCAGTTGCGCCCGCCGTTCGGCCTGCGGACGGTTACGCCAGTCCTCGCCCTGCCATTCCAGCAAGTCGTAGGCGAGCACCACCACCGGCACCTCTTCGAGGATTTTCCTGTCGAGGGTCTTGCGCCCGATGCGTTGCTGCAGCAGGGCGAAGGGTTGCACCGCCGGTGGTTCTGTCGATTGCGGATCGAAGGCGTCTGCGGTGCTCGGATGGGTGCTTTTCCAGACCACGATTTCGCCGTCGATTACCGTGCCGTCCGGTAACGCGTGGACCAGTGTGTCGAACTCGGGGAAACGCTCGGTCACCAGTTCTTCACCCCGCGACCAGACCCACAGCCGACCCTCGCGCTTGACCACCTGCGCGCGGATGCCATCCCACTTCCATTCCACCTGCCAGTTGCTCGCCGGCCCCAGCAGCCCTTCAAATTCCTCGACCGGTTGCGACAAGGCATGCGCGAGGAAAAACGGGTAGGGCTGGCCGCCACGTTGCGCATGTTCGTCGGCGGACTCCGGCGCGATCAGTTTCAAATAGCTCGCGGCATTCGGCCGGTTCGACAGGTCGGTGTACCCCACCAGGCGCTGCGCCACGCGTTTGCTGTCGAGGCCGGCCATCGACGCCAGAGCGCGGGTGACCAGCAGTTTCGACACGCCGACGCGGAAACTGCCGGTGATCAGCTTGATGCACAGCATCAGGCTCGGCCGATCCAGTTGCGCCCATAGCGCGGGCAGGTGGCGGGCGAGGTACTCCGGGGTTTCACCGCGCAGCGGCAGCAGCTTGTCTTCGATCCATTCGGCAAGGCCGGCTTCGGAGCTGTGTGAATTTTCCGGCAGCACCAGGGAAATCGTTTCCGCCAAATCGCCGACGGATTGATAACTTTCCTCGAACAGCCACGGTTGCAGCCCCGAGACCTCGACGGCCAGTTCGCGCAGGATCCGCACTGGCACCAGTTGGCGTGGGCGCCCGCCGGACAGAAAGTACACCGCCCACGCCGCATCCTGCGGTGCAGCCTGGGCGAAATAGGCTTGCATGGCGGCCAGTTTGGCGTTGCTGGACGTGGTGGCGTCGAGTTCGGCATACAACTCGGCGAAGGCTTTCATGCTTGCACCTCGGCGATCACAGGTTCGGCGGCGATGTTTTCCTCTTCATCGTCGCCGTATTCGGTGTTGAACCCCTGCGCATCCAGACCCTTTTCCCGCAGATGCCGCACCAGCACGCCGATCGAACCGTGGGTGACCATCACGCGTTCGGCGCCGGTCTGTTCGATGGCCCAGAGCAGGCCGGGCCAGTCGGCGTGATCCGACAACACGAAACCGCGATCCACACCGCGCCGCCGGCGGGTGCCGCGCAAACGCATCCAGCCGCTGGCAAACGCATCGCTGAAATCACCGAAGCGGCGCATCCAGGTACTGCCGCCCGCCGAGGGCGGGGCGATCACCAACGCCTGGCGCATGATCGGGTCGGACTTCTTCACATCACCGGCGTAGATCGTCGGCGGCAGGTACACACCGGCCTCGCGGTAAACCCGATTCAGCGGCTCGACTGCACCGTGGCTGAGGATCGGGCCGAGGCTGGCGTCGATGCCGTGCAGAATCCGCTGAGCCTTGCCGAATGAATAACAGAACAGCACGCTGGCCTTGCCCGCCGCAATGTTCGCCTGCCACCACTGGTTGATCTCGTTGAACACCTGCGCCTGTGGCTGCCAGCGATAGATTGGCAGGCCGAAAGTCGATTCGGTGATGAAGGTGTGGCAGCGCACCGGTTCGAACGGCGCGCAGGTGCCATCAGGTTCGATCTTGTAATCGCCGGATGCGACCCAGACCTCACCGCCGTATTCCAGACGCACCTGGGCCGAACCGAGCACGTGCCCGGCAGGGTGGAAACTCAAGGTCACGCCGTGGTGGGTCAGTCGCTGGCCGTAGGCGAGGGTTTGCAGGTTGATGTCCTGACCCAGACGCGCACGCAAAATCCCTTCGCTGGCGCTGCTGGCAAGGTAATGCTGGTTGCCGCCACGGGCATGATCGCCGTGGGCATGAGTGATCACCGAGCGCTCGACCGGGCGCCACGGATCAATATAGAAATCCCCGGCAGGGCAATACAAACCTTCGGGGCGGGCGATAACAAGGTCCATGTCGTTACCAGAATGGAGGGCTTGTTAGCTATGAGGTTGGCGCGAGTCCGGAAGTTCTATCGATTTTAGAAAGCCCCCTCACCCCAGCCCTCTCCCGGAGGGAGAGGGAGCCGACCGAGGTGTCTGGCCAGCTACATCGACCTGAAAGTCCGCGTCGATTATGGATTCGGTGCGGCACGTTCAGGTCGGTGTATTGCGAAAGAACAACTCCGTCAGTCCCCTCTCCCTTGGGAGAGGGTTAGGGTGAGGGGCTTTTGATGTTTGCCTTACTTGCCCGGGGTCAGGGTCAAACGCGTCTTGCCATACACCCGGTCAAAGTTCTGCGGCTGCAGCGGCAAGCCGATGTACTGGCCCTTGAGCCAGGCGTCGATGCCGTTGAGGTAGTTCGGGCTGGCGGGGTTGCCGGACTGGCCGGTGCCGTTCTGCCCCATCAGCGGCTCGCTCTGGCTGAAGTCGACGATGAAACGCATCGACGGCGCACGGGTGGTGTTGAAGTCCTGACCCCAGGTAAACGCCGAGGTATTGAGCGTGGTGTGATCGCCACCGGCTGCCAGCGGGCCGCGAACGGTCTGGCCGTTGGCGTTTTTCCACGTGTAGCTGTGCAGTTTGCCCCACTGCCAGGCCTTGTGATCGCCACCCAACTGACTGTCGCCAGCGTTGATCGCGGCCGCCAGACTGCGCGCCAGAATCTGCGCTTTGTCTTCTTTCTGCGGGGTGCGAAGGTCATCCCAGAACGGGCTGTCTTCGCGCCCGAGCAGGTGATCGGCCTGCGCCGCGTAGGACAAGTCGCCATTGGCAACAAAGGCTTTCCACGCCGGGCTGGACTCGGGGCCAAGTTCGTCGAGGAAGATCTGCTTCATGCTTTCTTGCAGGAACAGTTCATAGATCGCCGCATCCGCCGAGGTCGGGCTGAGCTTGCCGTCAAACGCCATCAACCGCGTGAAGGCTTCGCGCGCCTTGCTGCGATCGGCTTCCGGCAGGGCGTCGATCGCCTGTTTCAGCGGCTGCTTCATGCCCGGCGCTTCAAACATTTTCTTCAGCTTGGCAGCGAAGGTGGTGGTCTGGTCGTACTGCATGGCGATCACGCTGCGACCGTCCTGTTTGCCGCTGTTGGCCAGTTCCGCCAAGCGCTCACCGCGCTCCGGCGCCGCCCACGAGTTGGACAACTGCATGCCGTAGCCGTGAGGAATGACCCGCTGGTTGGCGGTGCCGAGCCAGCCCTGGGTCGGGTCCTGATCGTACGGGTGCAACATCGGGTCGGCGTAACCGTCCCAGTCGTAACGACCCTCCCAGCCCGGCGATGGCAGCAGGCCTTCGCCTTCGCGACGGTTGGGGAAACGTCCGGTGACTTGCCAGCCAATATTGCTGGCGTCGGCGAACACCATGTTCAGGGCGATGGCGCGGATCTCGCGGCTGGCGTCTGACGCGCGTTCAACGTTCTGCGCGCGGGTCAGATCGAAAAATGCGTCCAGCGATTTGTCATCGGTGAAGCTCGGGGTCTGCAGGGCCAGGCCGAAACCGTTGCCTTGCGCCGCAGCCTGGGCACTGTTGAGCAGCGCGCCGTGGCGGGTTTCATACACGGCTTCGCGAATCGGCCGCTGGCCTTTGACGAAATAGGTTTCGTTGCGCACGCCCAGCGGCTGCCATTTGCCGTTGACCTCATAGGTCAGGCTGCTGCCCTGACGGCGGATTTTTTCCAGGAACAGGTCCTGATTGTCGCCGAGCACGCTGGTGGCGCTCCACGCGACTTTGCCGTTGAAGCCACCGAGGACCATCGGCAAACCGGCGACGGTGACACCGGCGGCCTGATATTTCGGCGCGCGGATCTGCACGAAAGTCCACAGCGACGGCGCTGCCAGTGGGCCATGGGCATCGCTGGCGAGAATGCTCTTGCCGCTGCGGCTGCGTTGCGGGGCGATGGCCCAGTTGTTCGAGGTGCTGGCGCCCAGCAGATTCACCGCCGCCAGTTGCTGGCTGGCGTTGCTCAGTTCCGTCAGGCCGGGGATCTGCCCGTTGAGCTTGAGGCCTTGCAGCTTGTCGGCTTCGGCCAGTGGCAGGTTTTCATCCGGTGCGGACGGGGTCAGCCAGGCGAGTTTGTCGCTGGTCACGGTCTGCGCCAGCACCAGTGAGGAAATCTCTTCCGGCAGGTTGGCCGACTGGCTGAAGTTCAGCAGCGCGAACATCAGCGCCGAATCTTCCGGTTTCCAGTATTCCGGCTTGTAGCCGCTGCTGGCGAGATCGCCCGGCAGTTTATCGGCGTAGCGGAACAGGTAGGCGTTGACGCCCCGCGCATAGACTTCGAAGAAGCGCTTGAGGCGTGGCGAGGAGGCCTTGTACAGCTCGTCGGCGCTCTTCTTCAGGTTGACCGCGCGCATGTAGCGGTCGGCGTCGAGCATCGAAGCACCGGACATTTCCGCCAGTCGGCCCTGGGCCAGCAGGCGCAGGGTGACCATCTGGTTGATGCGGTCGCTGGCATGCACGTAACCGAGGGTGAACAGCGCGTCGTGGAAGCTGTTGCTTTCGATCAACGGCATGCCCATGGCATTGCGTCGCACCGAAACGTTCTGCGCCAGGCCCTTGAGCGGTTGCACGCCGGAGGTGGGCGGCAGGGTGTCCTGCGCGTTCCAGGTCTGGCAACCGGACAGGCTCAAGACACCGGTCACTGCTGCGGCAACGCCGAACCGGGGAAGAAAATGTGTAAGGGCTGGCGAGGCCATGGCAAAGCTCCTGCGGGGGTGTAGAGGCTGGGGGCGCAATAAAGCCGCTACGTTAGTGAGCAGGCGGTGGCCGCGCAAGCGGGGCGAGTGGTTATTTCTGTATTTGTCTGACCAACAGCAAATCTGCAGAGATAACAGTGTTTTTGTGGCGAGGGAGCTTGCTCCCGCTCGGCTGCGCAGCAGTCGTTATCCAGACTGCGCATTTTTCTGATAGATCGCGGCGACCCGTTTGGGAGCGCTTCGCACTCCAGCGGGAGCAAGCTCCCTCGCCACAACAACGATCCATCCAGATATCAGGATTTCGGTGGGGTGATCTTCTGCACCAAGACATACGCGTTCACCGTCGCCGGGCGATCCTTGATCGGGTTGAATCAGAGCTTGCTCACCCCGTGGCGGTGATGCTGAAGTGCGGGAAATTCACTGACCCCGCATGAGAAAAAAACGCCATGGAGCTTCAGGCCAACGCTGCACTGATCATCATCGACCAGCAACAAGGCATTCTGCAGCCGCGCCTGGGCAGGCGGAACAATCCACAGGCCGAAGAACGCATGCTCGATTTACTGAGGGCGTGGCGCAGTAGCGGACGGCCGGTGATTCATGTGCAGCATCTGTCGCGCGAACCGGGTTCGGTGTTCTGGCCCGGGCAGTCAGGAGTTGAATTTCAGCAGAGATTCTTGCCGCAGGACGGCGAATGGCTGATCCAGAAACAGGTGCCGGATGCGTTTTGTGCCACGGGGTTGGAAGGGCAGTTGCGTGAGGCGGGGATCGGGCAATTGATCATTGTTGGTGTAGCGACCAACAACTCGGTGGAATCCACAGCGCGCACGGCGGGCAATCTGGGATTTGACGCCTGGGTGGCGGAGGACGCCTGTTTTACCTTCGACAAGGCCGATTACTTCGGCACACCGCGTTCAGCCGAAGAGGTGCACGGGATGTCGCTGGGGAATTTGCACGGGGAGTATGCGACGGTGGTCAGTGCTGCGCGGATTCTGGCAGTCGCCTGAGGAACCTGTGGGAGCTGGCTTGCAAGCGATAGCGGAGCGTCAGGCTACATCAATGCTGGATGTGCCGGCCTCATCGCTGGCAAGCCAGCTCCCACAGTGATTGCATTCCAGCTGGAGGAATGCGCTCGAATGTAGGAGTGAGCCTGCTCGCGATGGCGATGGTTCAGGCGAAGAAGGTCTTCACCGGAAACATCAAGCGCCGTGGCACTTCTTGAATTTCTTGCCGTTGCCGCATGGGCAAGGGTCGTTGCGGCCGACGTCTTTCAGGGCGTTGCGCACCGGTTCCTGGTGGGCGTGGCCGCAGTTCGGGCCGTGGACATGACCATGGTCGTGATCGTGATGATGGTCATGATCGTGGTTGCAGTCAGGGCCATGGACATGAGGTTGCTGAGTCATCGGTTGTGCTCCGGAATTAAATCGGCGGGGATTATCACGCCATTGCGCTCCAGGTGCACGTAGTGGGCGATGAATAAACCGGTTTCCATTTCGCCCTGCAGCCGATAGGGAATCTGCTGATTGGGACTTTTCAGCATTTTCACCACGTCTTTTACCCGAGGCCACAGGTTGGTGCGGATCGGTATCCGGTAGAACCCGCTGCTTTTCGGCCCCACAGTGATCCAGTGTTCATGTTCGCCTTCGGCCAGCAGCATATCGGCCAGATGAATGCGATATTCCATGCCGCGCACGGTCAGGTCGCTGTCGTTGGGGTTGTCGATACGAAAGTGCAGGATGAATTTCTGTTCGAGCAATTTGGCCCGTACCACCTCGACTTTCACCAGGTGCACGGCGGGGTCGACGCTGTCGTCGCTGAACCAGGAGGCGCAACCGCCGAGGTTCAGGATCAGCATCAATATGAAGAACTGAAATGTGCGCCAACGACCGAGCATGTTTGAACTCCCTTTGCAGCCAGTCTAGACGCTAAAAAGATCGCAGCCTGCGGCAGCTCCTACATGCGTTGCGTTCCCTGTAGGAGCTGCCGCAGGCTGCGATCTTTTGATCCTACGCGCCGAAATACCCCGCACAGCACTTCTTGAACTTCTGCCCGCTGGCACACGGACACGCATCGTTGCGCCCCAGCTTCAATTGCACGGTCGGGTCGATGAAGTACCAGCGCCCGGCGTTCTGCACGAACGAGGAACGCTCGCGGTGGCTGTGTTCGCCCTGGCTGTCGTGCCAGCGCGCGGTGAAGGTGACGAACGCATGTTCGGGCTGGCCGCCGAACACTTCCGAGCTTTCGACCTCAAGGCCGAGCCAGGTGCTCTGCGCGCTCCAGGCGCTGATCGCCTGGCGATCCAGACCGGCCTGCTGGGCGGGCAGGGTGGTGGCCACCAGATAATCGATCAGCCCCAGCACGTAGGCGCTGTAGCGTGAACGCATCAGCGCTTCGGCGCACGGCGCCGGGTGGCCTTCGTGATAGTGGCCGCAGCAGGCCTCCAGCAGGTTGCCGCTGCCGCACGGGCAAATGGCTGTACTCATTGCATTACCACCAGTATTTGCCGAAGTTTTCCGGATTGGCCCAGAACCGCGAGTTGAGCCAGTCGGGGACTTGTTTGTAGTCAAGCAGATCATAGGTGAACAGGGTCAGTACCTGATCGTCACGCTGAAAGCGTTCGCTGGCTTGCAGCGCCAGTGAGTAGAAATCGGTTTCCTGCCAGCCGCTGGCCGGCAGATCCGCCAGCACGGCGATTCGGCTGGCGTTGAGGTTGCGGATCCCGCCCAGCAGGTTCAGGCCGTCGCGCTTGGGCAGATGTTCCAGACAATCGACCACCAGCGCCAGATCGAAGCGCCGCGCCGCGAGTTCGGCGGGCAATGCACCGGGTGCGGCGTGGGCCACGCAGGTGTCCGGATGTGCCTGCTTGAAAGCGGCGAGCGCCGGAAATTCGCTGGCGCCGATCAGCAGCACACGCGCCGGGGCATAGCGATCCAGTAAAGCGGCCAGCGCCTGTTGCGGCGTGCGCGGAGAAATGGCGACGTTCATCGAAGCTCCTCAATCAGATCGCCAAGACTAGCGCGCCAGACGGATCCGGCCTAGACCCCGATTTGTCGCGCGTGGCAAAAGTACCAAATCCCTGTGAACACGGTCCCAAATGACGCTGGCCTATTGCTGGCGGAGATTAAAACTCCGGTCTTTACTCCGTGAATCGGTTCTAAGCCGATCCCTCAGGAGAAAACCAGATGAGCATAGTTCGGACAGCATTACCTTTGATTCTGCTAACCAGTGTGTTGACTGGTTGCGCAGGTTTGCAGAAAACCGACTGGCCGACCTGTGCGGCGGTCGGTGGTGTGGTCGGTGCGGGCCTCGGTGCGACGGAGAGTTCGGCGTGGGCCGGCTACGGCGCCCTGTTGGTCGGCGGTACGGCAGCAGCCTATTGCTGGGTGCACGGCGATGGCGACGAAGACGGCGATGGTGTGCCGGACAGTCGCGACAAGTGCCCGCACACGCCTAAAGGCGTGCAGGTCGATGCTGACGGCTGCCCTCCACCAGCCCCGGCGCCAGTGGTAGAAGAGGCCGTCGTGGTCAAGGAAGAAACCATCGTCATCCGCGATGTGCACTTCCAGTTCGACAAAGCCACCCTGACCGGTGCCGATAAACAGGTTCTGGACAAAGTCGCCACGCGCCTGAAACAAGAGTCGTCCACGGCGCAACTGACCGTGACCGGCCACACCGACAGCGTCGGCAGCGATGCCTACAACAAGAAACTGTCGGATCGTCGCGCGCACTCGGTGGTGGAATACCTGATCTCCCAAGGTGTGCCGCGTGCCAGCTTCGTTTCGGTATCGGGCATGGGTGAAAGCCAGCCAGTGGCGGATAACAAAACCGCCGATGGCCGCGCACAGAACCGTCGCACCGAAATCAAAATCGTCCGCTAGTCCCTCTCGCATCCGCGGCTTGTGCAGTCGCGGATGCGGGTCTTTACTCCTGTGTAACCGGTATGGGCCGGTGACACAGGAGCTTTCACAATGACTGTTTTCTCAAGGTCCGTCTTGCCGGTGCTGCTGCTGGGCAGCCTGCTCACCGGTTGCGCCACTCATAGCGATGGCGATGCCCCCCTCAATCAACGTACGTGGCCGATCTGCAGCCTGATCGGCGGGCTGGTCGGTGGCGGTCTTGGCGCCATTGAAAGTGGCGGCTGGGCCGGTGGCGGTGCGGCGCTGGGGATTCTGACTGGCGGGCTAATCTGTTATGCCCAGGATGGCGATGAAGACGGCGATGGCGTGTTCGACCGCCGCGACCGTTGCCCTGACACCCCGGCCAATACTCCGGTCGATCATCGTGGCTGTCCGCTGCCGCAATATCCGGTCACTGCAAAAGCCCCCGAGCCTGCGCCGCAAACCGAAGTCATCACCCTCAGCGATGCCGGCAATGTGTTGTTCGATTTCGACAAGTCGGATCTGACCCCGGCTGCCAAGGCTCAGCTCGATACGCTGATGGACAAGTTGCGCAATGCCGACGTGGTGAGCATCAAGGTCATCGGCCATACCGACAGCAAAGGTTCGGATGCCTATAACCAGGCGTTGTCGGAACGACGCGCCAGCAGCGTGGCGGCGTACCTGCTAAGTCAGGGCCTGGCGCCGGACAAACTGACCAGTGAAGGACGCGGCGAGAGCGAGCCGGTGGCTGACAACGCGACCGACGAGGGACGGGCGAAAAACCGTCGGGTGGAGTTGCATATCAATCGCTAGGACTTGTCTGTAGTCCGCAGGCTAGAGCTGCCGGTCGACGATCGTCGTCGAACCGGCAGCGATCCGACGACTGACAAAAGTTTTTTCTTTTGCCCCTCTGGCTTATCCCCCGCGTAAGCCGTTACTGTGCGCCCAAAGAATAATTCCGACACGGGGGAGCGTATGAAGGTTTTCTGGGGGCTGGGGCGTTTGCTGACCCTGCTGTTCTGGTGCGTGGTGGTGGTCAATCTGCTGCTGCCGTTTGTGCATCCGCTGCATCTGCTGGTCAATCTGGCCGGCGGCCTGTTGCTGGCGCTGCATGTTCTGGAACTGCTGTTCTCGCGCCTCAAGGGGCGTCCCAATCCGTGGCGCGACCGTCTGCGCATCCTGCTGTTCGGCGTATTCCACCTGCAAACCATCCCGGCCCCGGCCGCTCCGGAGGCTTCTTCCCATGCGTAAACTTTGCCTGCTCGCTGCACTCATCAGTCCCCTGGCCTGCGCCCAGGTGGTCAGCGTCGAAACCAATTCCCTGA
This sequence comes from Pseudomonas sp. HOU2, assembly GCF_040729435.1. Lineage (NCBI taxonomy): Bacteria > Pseudomonadati > Pseudomonadota > Gammaproteobacteria > Pseudomonadales > Pseudomonadaceae > Pseudomonas > Pseudomonas sp. HOU2. The sequence goes on from NZ_CP160398.1 coordinate 4,728,129, forward strand.
TGCGTTTGCCCAACACCGCCAGCACTTTGCAGCTGGAACGGCTGGAAGTGGCGGATTACGGCACCTTGCTGATTCCTTCCAACGTGACTGAGCTGACTGTCGGCGAATTGCGCCTGGGCCACGAAGCGCGCATTGCGATCGTCCCGAGTGAACAGGCGCTGGACATGAAAGTCAGCCGTGCGCAGTTGTCCGAAGGCAGCCTGATCACTGCACGCGGGGCGCCGGGCACCTATGAAAAAGCTGCCCGCGCCGGACGCAATCTGAATTTGCAGTTCAAGGCGCTGGACGCGCCAAAACTGTTTGTCGACGCCCGCGGCGGCACCGGCGCGCCGGGTTTTGTCGGCCTGGATGGCGGCAACGGTGAAGACCCGGGCTGCACCTGGGGCGCGGCCGGTCACGGTTTTGATGGTAGTAATGGCAGCGACGGCCAGCCGGGTGCACCGGGTGCGTTGGTGCGTCTTGAAGTGCCGCGCGAGTTTCCGGCTGAACTGATCAAGGTCAACGTCGCTGGCGGCGCCGGTGGCCCAGCAGGTGTTGGCGGCAAGGCCGGCCAAGGCGGCAAGTCCAAGGGCTGCCTGGTGTACCGCGCCGATGGCGGCAAAAACGGCAAGGCCGGGGCTGATGGTCAGCCAGGGCCTGCGGGTGCGGCGGGGGCTGTGACCGTGCAGCGCCTCTAAAGCACCGCACAATTCACAACTGTGGCGAGGGAGCTTGCTCCCGCTGGGTCGCGTAGCGGCCCCACCCCGGATACCGCGCTCCATCAGATTGAACGCGTCGTCTGATTTGGGGCTGCTGCGCAGCCCAGCGGGAGCAAGCTCCCTCGCCACAAAAATGCTTGTGGTCAGTGGCTTAGAACATCGGCCGCGCCGCCGTGATCGCCACCAGAACGGATCGCCAGCTTGGGCCTGCGGGTGCGGCGGGGGCTGTGGCTGTGCAGCGCCTCTAAATAACAGCGCTACTCACAATTGTGGCGAGGGAGCTTGCTCCCGCTGGGTCGCGTAGCGGCCCCACCCCGGATACCGCGTTTCGTCAGATTGAACGCGCCAGCTGATTTGGGGCTGCTGCGCAGCCCAGCGGGAGCAAGCTCCCTCGCCACAAATAGTGCAGGTCGTCAGTGGGTCAGAACATCGGCCGCGCCGCCGCGATCGCCAGCCTGGGCCTGCGGGTGCGGCGGGGGCTGTGGCTGTGCAGCGCCTCTAAATAACAGCGCTACTCACAATTGTGGCGAGGGAGCTTGCTCCCGCTGGGTCGCGTAGCGGCCCCACCCCGGATACCGCGCTCCATCAGATTGAACGCGTCCGTTGATTTGGGGCTGCTGCGCAGCCCGGCGGGAGCAAGCTCCCTCGCCACAAATAGTGCAGGTCGTCAGTGGGTCAGAACATCGGCCGCGCCGCCGCGATCGCCAGCCTGGGCCTGCGGGTGCGGCGGGGGCTGTGGCTGTGCAGCGCCTCTAAATAACAGCGCTACTCACAATTGTGGCGAGGGAGCTTGCTCCCGCTGGGTCGCGTAGCGGCCCCACCCCGGATACCGCGTTTCTTCAGATTGAACGCGCCAGCTGATTTGGGGCTGCTGCGCAGCCCGGCGGGAGCAAGCTCCCTCGCCACAAATAGTGCAGGTCGTCAGTGGGTCAGAACATCGGCCGCGCCGCCGCGATCGTCAGCCTGGGCCGGAGGGTACGGCGGGGGCTGTGGCTGTGCAGCGCCTCTAAATAACAGCGCTACTCACAACTGTGGCGAGGGAGCTTGCTCCCGCTGGGTCGCGTAGCGGCCCCACCCCGGATACCGCGCTCCATCAGATTGAACGCGTCGTCTGATTTGGGGCTGCTGCGCAGCCCAGCGGGAGCAAGCTCCCTCGCCACAAAAAGTGCAGGTTGTGTGGATCAGAACATCGGCCGCGCCGCGGCAATCGCCACCAGCACCAAACCGACAATCAAGTTGATCCCCACCACCCGGCGAATCCGCCCCAGTACCGCCGCACCCGCCGGCCAGTCCTTGTCTTCCATCGTTTTACGCAACTCCGGCAGCATCAAACCCTGAATCCGGATAAACAGCGCCGTCATCACCACATACAGTCCCATCATCACCTGCACGTACTTCGGCGCGGTCTCGAAACCGACCTGTTGCAGATGCAGCATGCCGACACCGCTGATCGGCAGCAGGATCACCGCGACCCAGACCCAGCGGAAAAAACCTTGAAACACTTCCACCCACAAGGTCAGGCGGGCGGGGCCGTCGAGCGCCTTCACCGCCGCCGGGCGCAGGACCATCCAGGCGAAAAACATGCCGCCGACCCAGACCAGGGCGGACAGGACATGCAGTGGATACACGAGGCTAAAAGGTGTCATTGGGGCACTCCGTTCTGCGCGGGACTGATTAGCGGGGTATGATAGCCGCCATCCGAAACCACTGAAAATTTATCCAGCGTTTTTTGCGCCCGACAATCAATGATCAGCACTGAACTCAAAACCACGATCCAGGGCGCCTATTCGCGTTTTCTTGAAGCCAAGAGCCTCAAGCCGCGTTACGGCCAGCGCCTGATGATCGCCGAAGTCGCCAAAGTCCTCGGGGATATCGACACCGACGACGAAGGCCGGCGCAGTGGCGACCCCGCGATTGTCGCGGTGGAAGCCGGCACCGGTACCGGCAAGACCGTGGCCTACAGCCTGGCCGCGATTCCAACGGCGAAGCTGGCCGGCAAACGCCTGGTGATCGCCACCGCGACCGTGGCTCTGCAAGAGCAGATCGTCTACAAGGATTTGCCCGACCTGATGCGCAACAGCGGGCTGAACTTCAGTTTCGCGCTGGCCAAGGGCCGTGGTCGCTACATGTGCCTGTCCAAGCTCGACATGCTGCTGCAGGAAGGCCACGCGCAAACCGCCACCGCCCAGTTGTTCGAAGAAGAAGGTTTCAAGATCGAGGTCGACGAAGCCAGTCAGAAGCTGTTCACCAGCATGATCGAGAAACTCGCCGGCAATAAATGGGACGGCGACCGCGACAGCTGGCCCAACGCCCTGGAAGACGCCGACTGGGCACGGCTGACCACCGATCACAGCCAGTGCACCAATCGCCACTGCCCCAACTTCGGCCAGTGCGCCTTCTACAAGGCGCGCGAAGGCATGGGCAAGGTCGACGTGATCGTCACCAACCACGACATGGTACTGGCTGACCTCGCCCTCGGCGGCGGTGCGGTACTGCCGGATCCACGCGACACCATTTACGTATTCGACGAAGGCCATCACCTCCCGGACAAGGCCATCGGCCACTTCGCCCACTACACGCGTCTGCGTTCCACTGCCGACTGGCTGGAAACCACCGCCAAGAACCTCACCAAACTGCTGGCCCAGCATCCGTTGCCGGGGGATCTCGGCAAGCTGATCGAGCAAGTGCCCGAGCTGGCGCGGGAGATCAAGACCCAGCAGCAGTTCATGTTCACCGCGTGCGAGCAGATTGCCGATTTCAAACCCGGCGAAGACGTCGAAGGTCGCGAGCGGCCACGCCATCGTTTCGTCGGCGGGGTGATTCCCGAGCACATGCGCGAAATGGGCATCGAGCTGAAAAAGGGCTACTCGCGGCTCAACGATCTGTTCACCCGCCTGACCGACCTGCTCAAGGAAGGCATGGACGGCGAGGTCAACATCGGCATCGCCAGCAATCAGGCCGAAGAATGGTATCCGCTGTTCGGCAGCCTGTTGTCGCGGGCGTCGGGCAACTGGGAGTTGTGGACTGCGTTCACCGCCGAAGACCCGGAAGACAGCCCGCCGATGGCGCGTTGGCTGACCCTGGCCGAAAGCGGTTCGCTGTTCGACATCGAGGTCAACGCCAGCCCGATTCTTGCTGCCGAAACCCTGCGCCGCAGCCTGTGGAACGTGGCCTACGGCTGCCTGGTGACGTCGGCAACGCTGACTGCACTGGGCACTTTCGACCGTTTCCGCATGCGCGCCGGTCTGCCGAAGAAAGCTGTCACCGCCGTGGTGCCGAGCCCGTTCCATCACGCCGATGCCGGTGTGCTGCGGGTGCCGGATCTGAAGGCTGATCCACGCGACGCCGCTGCTCACACCGCGGCGATCATCCGTGAGTTGCCGGATCTGGTCGAAGGCTCGCGCGGCACGCTGGTGCTGTTCTCTTCGCGCAAACAGATGCAGGACGTGTTCGACGGCCTCGACCGTGACTGGCGCAAGCAGGTGTTCATTCAAGGCAACCTGTCGAAACAGGAAACCCTGAACAAGCACAAGGCGCGGGTCGATGGCGGCGATTCCAGCGTGCTGTTCGGCCTCGCCAGTTTCGCCGAAGGCGTGGACTTGCCGGGCGCCTACTGCGAGCACGTGGTGATCGCCAAGATCCCGTTCTCGGTGCCGGACGATCCGGTCGAGGCGGCGCTGTCGGAGTGGATCGAGGCCCGGGGCGGCAATCCGTTCATGGAAATCTCGGTGCCCGATGCCTCCTTGAAGCTGGTCCAGGCCTGCGGGCGTCTACTGCGCACTGAAGAAGACCGCGGCACCATCACTTTGCTCGATCGGCGCCTGGTCACCCAGCGCTACGGCAAGGCGATCCTCAATGCGTTGCCGCCATTCCGTCGTGAAATATCCTGAGACAACGGTGGGCAGTTTTGCCCGCCGCGCTGTCTATCTCTCTGCCATGCTTTTCCATTGGCCTTAGTTGGTCGTTAGGGAGAACTCCGTTCTTATGATTCGCCGTTCGTTGCCTGCCGTATTCGCCTTGATTTTCGCTGCCCCGTTACTGGCGGCGCCTGCGGGTCAGCAGACCCTGTTCAACTTCGTTCGCCCCGCCGACGTGGTGAAAGTCGTCACCGAAAACACTGACCTGCCACAAGCCAACGCCGAGCAGACCCCGGAAGGTGAAGTGCTGCGCCGGGTGACGTTCAACCCGGTAGCCCGCCCAACCTTGCGCCTGACCCCGCAGACCGGCGCCTGGGACTGGTCGCAGTCGGGCATGATGAGCCTGCGTCTGCAGAGCGCGATGAACTGGGCCGTGACGGTCTACGTGCAAATCCAGAGCAACAACGGCCAGACCCTGACCAGCCGCGTCGACCTGCCGGCCGGCCCCGCGCAAACCCTGCTGGTGCCATTGGTGGCGACTTCGCCGCTAAGCCAGGGCATGAAGGCCGGGCCGCCGATGCCGATGACCGTCGATGGCCAGCGGATTCTGCTGGCCAGCAGTAGCGGTGAACTGGATCGCAGCCAAGTGGTGTCAGTGAGCCTGTGGATGGATCAGCCGAAAGCCGCGCAGAGCCTGCTGCTCGAACGTTTCGGCGTGCAGGATGGCGATGCCGTGACCCAGGCTGTCTACGGCAATCTGGTGGACGCTTACGGCCAATCGACCCGCAGCAAATGGCCGGAAAAAATCAGCAACGATGAACAACTGAAATCCGCCGCCGCCAAGGAACAGCAACAGCTGAAAACCTGGCTGGCCGAGCGCGAAAAGTCCTCGCTGGACAAGTTCGGCGGCTGGAACAAAGGCCCGGCGTTCAAGGCCAGCGGCTTTTTCCGCACCGAAAAACGTGACGGCCGCTGGTACCTGGTGACCCCTGAAGGGCATCCGTTTTATTCGCTGGGGGTCAACACCGTCAGCCCGCAGGTCAACCAGACCTACGTGGCCGGGCGTGAGTGGATGTTCGAATCCCTGCCCAAGCCTGACGAACCACTTGCCAGTCATTTCGGCGAAGGCGACAACCGTGGCGGCAACGGCGCCGATCAGGGCCGCGGCTATGGCAACGGGCGCTGGTACGATTTCTATGGTGCCAACCTGCAACGCCTGTATGGCGAACCTTGCGCAGCACCGGCGCAAACCGAACCGGCGAACGCCGCTCCATGCAAAGCCACGGTCGATGAACAGAAGTGGGCTGCGCACACTCTCGATCGCTTGCAGGCCTGGGGCTTCAACACGGTCGGCAACTGGAGCGCCGACTCGCTCGCCGAGGCCGATCGGGTGCCGTACACCTTGCCGCTGTCGATCGTCGGCGATTACACCAGCATCAGCACCGGCAGCGACTGGTGGGGCGGCATGCCTGACCCGTTCGACCCGCGTTTCGCCATGGCCACCGAACGTGCCGTGGCCATCGCCGCCCGCGATCACCGCGATGATCCATGGCTGATCGGTTACTACGCCGACAACGAATTGGCCTGGGCCGGTCCGGGCGATGATCCGCAGTCGCGCTACGCCCTGGCCTACGGCACATTGAAAATGACCACCGACGTACCGGCCAAGCGCGCATTCCTCAAGCAGCTGCGCGACAAGTACCGCAACCAGGAAGGCCTGTCGAAAGCGTGGGGCATTGATCTGCCGGCGTGGGAATTGATGGAAGACCCGGGTTTCGTGCCACCGATGCCGAATCCAGAACACCCGGAAATCGAAAACGACTTCAAATACTTCCAGAAAGTGTTCGCCGACACCTACTTCAAAACCATCTCCGATTCGCTGAAATGGCACGCGCCGAATCAGTTGCTGCTCGGTGGCCGTTTCGCCACCAGCACCCCGGAAGCGGTGGCCTCCTGCGCGCAGTATTGCGATGTGCTGAGCTTCAACATGTACACGCTGAAACCGCAGGACGGCTACGACTTCGCCGCCCTGCGTGCCCTCGACAAACCGGTGCTGATCACCGAATTCAACTTCGGCTCCAGTGATCGTGGCCCGTTCTGGGGTGGCGTGACGCAACTGGCGAAGGAAGAAGACCGTGGCCCGGCTTACGCCAACTTCCTCAAGCAGGCACTGAGCGAGCCGTCGATTGTCGGCGTGCACTGGTTCCAGTACCTGGATCAACCGGTGACCGGGCGTCTGCTCGATGGCGAGAACGGGCACTTTGGTCTGGTGGGGATTACCGATCTGCCGTATCAGGGTTTTGTCGAGGCGGTGCGCAAGAGCAATTTGCAGGCGGTTGATCAGTTGGGCAAGGAGGCTGAGAAAGCTGCCGCCGCTGTTGGTCATGAGGCCGAAGGCGGGCGCAAGGGTGAAGCCGGCAAAGGCCCGGGGGCCGGGCATGCGGGCGGGCATTCGGGGAATGGTCACTGAGGTTTGATGCCTTAAAGATCGCAGCCTTCGGCAGCTCCTACAAAGTTACATTTCCTGTAGGAGCTGCCGCAGGCTGCGATCTTTTGATTTTGCCTTGAAATGACCACCCGACCCGCAGCTGTTCCCAAATCCCTCAAGGGCTGGAACAATGCGGGCCACTTTGTAGAGCGTTTTCGCGGGGGAGTTGCGGGTGCAGATTCAGGGACATTACGAGCTTCAGTTCGAGGCAGTGCGCGAGGCATTCGCGGCACTGTTCGACGATCCCCAGGAACGCGGCGCAGCCCTGTGCATCAAGGTCGGCGGAGAAACCGTCCTCGACCTCTGGTCCGGTACGGCCGACAAGGACGGCACCGAAGCCTGGCACAGCGACACCATCGCCAACCTGTTTTCCTGCACCAAGACCTTTACCGCCGTTACCGCACTGCAATTGGTGGCCGAAGGCAAACTGCAACTGGATGCGCCGGTTGCCCGCTACTGGCCGGAATTTGCGGCCGCCGGCAAAGAATCCGTCACCCTGCGCCAATTGCTCTGCCATCAGGCCGGTCTGCCGGCCCTGCGCGAGTTGCTGGCGCCCGCGGCCCTCTACGAATGGCAAACCATGGTCGACGCCCTCGCGGCCGAAGCGCCGTGGTGGACGCCGGGTACCGGCCATGGTTATGCCGCCATCACCTATGGCTGGCTGGTCGGCGAGTTGCTGCGTCGCGCTGACGGCCGCGGGCCGGGCGAGTCGATCGTCGCCCGTGTCGCCAAGCCGCTGGGGCTGGATTTCCACGTCGGCCTGGCGGACGAAGAATTCCACCGCGTGGCGCATATCGCACGGGGCAAGGGCAACGTCGGTGACGCTGCTGCCCAACGCTTGTTGCAGGTGACCATGCGCGAACCGACCGCCATGACCACTCGCGCCTTCACCAATCCGCCGTCGGTGCTCACCAGCACCAACAAACCGGAATGGCGGCGCATGCAGCAGCCGGCCGCCAACGGGCATGGCAACGCACGCAGTCTGGCCGGCTTCTACGCAGGCCTGCTCGATGGCAGCCTGCTCGAAAGCGAAATGCTTGAAGAACTGACCCGCGAACACAGCTACGGCGAGGACAAGACCCTGCTGACCCGTACCCGTTTCGGCCTGGGCTGCATGCTCGATCAGCCGGACATGGCGAATGCCACTTACGGCCTCGGCCCACGTGCATTCGGTCATCCGGGTGCGGGTGGTTCAGTGGGGTTTGCTGATCCTGAGCACGATGTCGCGTTCGGTTTTGTGACAAATACCCTTGGGCCGTACGTCTTGATGGATCCGCGCGCACAGCAACTGGCGCGGGTACTTGCCACTTGTCTGTAAAGCTTTACATGAGGTTCCAGAGTTGGAACCAGATCCGGTTTTTCGATTCAAAGCGTCAGTTTATCCGGGCAAAAGAGCTCTGATTTTTCATTACTTCACTTTGTGGATTTTCAATGTCATCCAAAAAAACTCTCGCCCTGGCCCTGTGTGTTGCGATCACCGGTTGCGCACAGACTCCTAAAAACGATGCGGACGGCGGCAGCTGGTGGCCGTTCGGATCCTCCGACAAAGTGGCGGCCAAAGAGCCGGCCCCAGCCCCGGCTCCTGTCGCAACCCCGGCGCCGCTCAAGCCTGCCGCTACCGCACCAGTTGCCAAGACTGAAAGCAGCAGCCACTGGTACTGGCCGTTCGGCGGTTCCGATGATTCGACCGCCAAGGCCGATGTGAAACCCGAGGTAAAACCCGAAGCCAAACCGGCGGCAGTGGCCAAGGCCGATGCCGACACCGGCACCAAGTGGTGGTGGCCGTTCGGCGGCAAGGATCAATCGACTGCCAAAGTGGTGCCGATGCCTGACCCGAAAGTCACCCAGGCCTGGCTGGATGACTACGAGCCACGTCTGCGTGCAGCGATCAAGGACAGCAATCTGCAACTCGAACGCCGTGACAACGTGCTGGTGGTGATCGCGCCGGTTGAAGGCTCGTTCAACCCGAAACGTCCAGCGATGCTGCTGCCAGTGACCCTCAGCCCGTTCACCAATGTCGCGAAAATCCTCGAAGCTGACCCGAAAACCGCAGTCCTGGTACTCGGTCACAGCGACAACACCGGTGCCGCGCCGGCCAACGTCAAACTCAGCCAAGAGCGCGCCCAGTCCGTGGCAGCGATCTTCCGCCTGAGCGGCTTGCAGCGTGATCGCCTGATGCTGCGCGGCATGGGCGGCGATGCCCCGCGTGCCGCCAACGACAGCGCCGAAGGTCGTGCCCTGAACCGTCGCGTCGAACTGCTGGTGACCCCGCAGAACACCATGGTTGCGCTGCTGAGCAAGTACAACATGCCAGCGCCGGCACCAACCACGATGCTTGCCGCACAGGACGTCAAGCCTGCAGCCAAACCGGTCACCCCGGCGCCGGCCGCTTCGAAGGCCGCCGTACCTGCAACCAAAAAGGCTCCGGCGAAGAAAGCCGCCGCCAAGGCACCTGCGAAGAAAGCAGCGACCAAGGCACCGGCAAAAACCCCTGCCAAGAAAACCGCTCCGGCCAAAGCCGCGGCAACTGACAAGAAAGTCGCCGCCAGCGATACTTCCAAGCAGTGATCCGCTAACGAAAAGGAATGCGCCATGACCCAGGCTCTGGCAGATATGCGTCGTGATTACACCCGGGACGGTCTGACCGAGGCGCAAGCCCCGGCCGAACCGTTTGCGCTGTTCCACCAATGGTTTGCCGACGCGGTGAAAACCGAACAGGCGCCAGTGGAAGCCAACGCCATGACCCTGGCTACGGTCGATGCGGCCGGTCGCCCGCATTGTCGCATTCTGCTGCTCAAGGGCCTGGACGCGCAGGGCTTCACCTTTTTCACCAACTACGACAGCGCCAAGGGCCAGCATCTGGCGGCGAATCCTTTCGCGGCCATGACGTTTTTCTGGCCAACCCTGGAGCGCCAGGTGCGCATCGAAGGGCGGGTGGTCAAAGTCACCCCGCAAGAGTCCGACGCGTATTATCAGGTGCGTCCGCTGGGCAGTCGGCTCGGCGCCTGGGCCTCACCGCAAAGCCGGGTGATCAGCGGGCGTGGCGAGCTGGAAGATCTGCTCAAGGCTACCGAGCAGCGCTTCAGCGATACACAGCCGGATTGCCCGGAACACTGGGGCGGTTATCGCTTGCTACCCGAGCGCATCGAGTTCTGGCAAGGCCGTCCAAGTCGTCTGCACGATCGCCTGAACTATCGTCAGCAGGGCGCCAACTGGATTCTTGAACGTCTGGCGCCTTAAGCAGTCTACCGAGCGTGATAGCCTGCCGCAGCGGCCGCAAGCCACTGCGGCAGGTCCCGGCGTTTGATCTTCCGCGCGCGGGCCTCGGCCAGCCGTTCCAGCATGAAGGCGCGTTTGCCTTCATCCTTGCCCGCCAGGGACAGCGCCAGATCACGATCCATCCAGCGTCTGATCCGCACGTACAGCCATCCGTGGAAGTACAGACCGGCGACGGTGGTGACGAAAATGATCAGGTAATCCATGGAAATCCTTGGGTTTGGCCCGGCAGGTTGGGTGATTTGACGCTACTGTTGGGTGGGCAGCAGGTGCCTGTACCGGGCCTGAATAAAATCAAGTTTATCCGGGCTGTGTCGTGACAGGCGTCAAGCAGCGGGGTTTAATGAGCAAATGTACTTTTGGAGTTGATGCTATGCGTAAGTCTGTTCTGCTGGTTGCTTCCTTTTCCACGATGGCGATGTTGCTGACCGGCTGCCAGTCGAGCCTGACCGGTGACTCCTATTCCCGTGACGAAGCGCGTCGTGTGCAGACGATTCGCATGGGCACCATCGAATCCCTGCGTCCGGTGAAAATCGAAGGCACCAAGACCCCGATCGGCGGCGCTGCTGGCGCAGTGGTTGGCGGTGTCGGCGGCAGCGCCATCGGTGGCGGCAAGGGCAGCATCGTTGCGGCGGTCATCGGCGCCGTGGCCGGTGGCCTGATCGGTTCGGCCACCGAAGAAGGCCTGACCCGTACCCAGGGCGTGGAAATCACCGTGCGCGAAGACGACGGCAGCATGCGCGCCTACGTGCAACAGGTTCAGGAAAACGAAGTGTTCCGTGTTGGTGAGCGCGTGCGCATCTCCACCGTCGGTGGCACCAGCCGCGTTTCGCACTAAGCGGAAACGAGCGGTAAAAGAAAAACCCCGATCAGGTGACTGGTCGGGGTTTTTTGTTTGTTTCAATTCGCCCGCTCAATGCTGGGCACAGGTGCCCATGAAATACTCCAGCCCCTTCGGGAAGCTGACGTTCAGAAGGACTTCCAATGCACTTACTTGATCCGGGCTCAATAACAACTCCCCAGGCTCCATTTCGTTAAGCGGCTTGGATTCAATGAGCTGAGCGACTTTTTCATTCATTTCGCTATCGTTGATATCCATTTCAAACTGTAGCGAGCTGTCTTGGATTTCGTCAGGATAAAATCCGGTTATTGAAAGGTAACGCATGTTTTAGTCCCTTAATTTCTAGAGGTTCTTCTATCCGGCTCGGCGGGCCCGGTTTGTTCACCAGTAATATGATTGAACTCACCCAAATGAGTGGTTCCCAATTTGTCGTATTTTTCTACAGCATTGCTTTTGTAATCCCATTCATAGATCCGACCTTTGCGGTCTACCCAGCGTGCTCGCCGCTTTCCTCCACCCTGAACCGATGACTTGGACTTCACTCTCACTGCATCAGGAAACGCAGGTAGCGTCTTTGGGTGGTCGTAGTAGGCATGGTCGCGAGCTCGACTGAGCACAATGTAAACCGGCTTAACCCCAGAATCCGCCGGAAACACCAGAATGAAATCCCGATACTCCGGCGGATAAACCGGGTTCACCAGAATCCCGTTCGCCGCTTTCGTCGGTGGGTACACCCAAATATGCGGTGCCTGCGGAGCGGCCTCCAGCGCGGGGATGCCGAGGATGTCGGAGCCGTCCACGGCGGGCGTCCAGATCAGTTCGATGCCTTCGCCGAGGTCTGCGACAAAGCGGTTATCACGTGCGGTGAACTGCGCGACATCGACCATTTCCCAGTCGCGATTCTTGCCGGTGTAGAAGCCATAACCCTTGAGGCTGCCGTCGGCCTGTTGTTCGACATGTAGGCGCACGCGGGTTCGAGCCTGTTTGAGGGCGAGCAACTGGTCTTCGGTGTAGAGGGCGCTGTCGCCCAGGTTCGATGGCATGAGCAACGCCACCAGCCCGACCAAAGGGGTCACAACGGCGGCGGAAGCGATGGCGGGCAATGCCTTGAACACCTCACCCGCAAGGGCGAAGGTGCCCAGGCCTGCCGGGATGGCAGTGCCGCTGATTTTCTTGAGTGGAACGCCGCCGCTGTCATCGGCTTCACGGCCGCCGAGCAGGACCAGATCTCCGTAATCTTTCAGGCTGTCGGTCGGCACCATCCCCGAAGGATTCGCGTAATCGATGATCGCGTCCGGCAACTTGCAGGACTTGGCGAACACGCACCCGGCGCGTACGGGATCAGGCTTTTTCGCCGCAACCTCTCGGCTGCGCTCGAAGGCCTCCTGCCGCGCCAGCATGGCGTCGTAAGCGTTCTGCCGGGCGTCGCGCTCGGCCAGTTCAGTGGCCGTCATGTAGCGCCAGGTGACGTGATGACCGTCGCCCGCCGGCGGGTTGGGGACCCGGGGAATGTCCTTGTTGCGAGCCACTGAGCGTCCTTTCGTTCATCCATCGACAGGCCCTCGAAAGGGCTGTGCGACGTTAACGAAGCGGACAAATGCTGGCTGTAGGACGGATCTTTGATTAAGTGCGGATTGTTCGCTATTTGTCTGTCAGGGGGGCGAGCAGGCCGCTTCAGTTCAAAGAACGGGGAGATGGGTTCTGCGCAATTACTGCAAAAGCCTGATACTTATTTGCCCCAAAACCTGGCAGTTGGTGGATGAATTGAGCCTCAGCTGTATCTGTGAGCCTTGCCGGTTTTTTCCTATGCTGGGGGACTGAGCCTGTGACAAGGCTACTCCTGCCCGACTCAACGAGAGCATGACCATGAGCGACAACCGACAGTGGGCCCGTGAAGCCATCCGCATCATCGAAGCGGACTTCCAGCGCAGCGCCGACACCCATCTGATCCCCTTGCCGCTGCCGGGTTTTGCGGGCATCGAGTTGTATTTCAAGGATGAGTCGAGCCATCCCACCGGCAGCCTCAAGCATCGCCTGGCGCGGTCGCTGTTCCTGTATGCGTTGTGTAACGGCTGGCTCAAACCCGGCGCACCGGTGATCGAGGCGTCCAGCGGTTCGACGGCGATTTCCGAGGCGTACTTTGCGCGCATGCTCGGTTTGCCGTTTATTGCGGTGATGCCGGCGACCACCTCGAAAGAGAAGATTGCGCAGATCGCCTTCTACGGTGGCCAGAGCCATCTGGTGAAGGATCCGACGCAGATTTACGCCGAATCCGAACGTCTGGCCCGCGAGCATGGCGGGCACTTCATCGACCAGTTCACCTACGCCGAGCGGGCCACCGACTGGCGGGCGAACAACAACATCGCCGAGTCGATCTTTCAGCAGATGCGTTTCGAGAAGCACCCGGAACCGAGCTGGCTGATTTCCAGCCCCGGCACCGGCGGCACCACCGCGACCCTGGGTCGTTACGTGCGTTATCGCCAGCATTGCACCCGCGTGTTGTGCGCCGATGCCGAGCGCTCGGTGTTTTTCGATTACTACCAGACGGGCGACGCCAGTCTGCGTCTGGACTGCGGTTCACGGATCGAAGGCATCGGCCGGCCACGGGTCGAGGCCTCATTTCTGCCGAAGGTGATCGATGCGATGGTCAAGGTGCCGGACGCCTTGTCGCTGGCGGCCATGCATTATCTGGCACAGCGTCTGGGCCGGCATGTCGGCGGGTCGAGCGGCACCAACCTGATCGGCGCGCTGATGGCGGCGCAACAGATGACAGCGGCAGGGGAGTCGGGGTCGATCGTGGCGATTCTGTGCGATGGCGGCGAGCGTTATGCCGACACCTATTACGATCAAGACTGGCTAAAGGCGCAGGGCTATGAGCTGGAGGGGTTGATTGCGGCGGTGGCGGCGAGTGCCGAACGGGGTGAGCCGCTGCCAACCACAGTGCTGCGCGCGAATATCTGATACACCGAAAACCACTGTGGGAGCTGGCTTGCCAGCGATAGCGGATTGTCAGTCAACATCAATGTCGAATCTGAGTCCGTCATCGCTGGCAAGCCAGCTCCCACAGGGTTGGGCGTTTTGCAGATTTGGCTGATCAGGCTTCCAGACCGAGAATGTCGCGCGCCACGGCCTCGGCAATCCGAATCCCGTCGACCCCCGCCGACAGAATCCCGCCGGCATAACCCGCGCCTTCACCGGCCGGGAACAGACCTTTGACGTTCATGCTCTGCAGCGACTCGTTACGCGTAATGCGCAGCGGCGACGAGGTGCGGGTTTCGATCCCGGTCAACACCGCGTCGTGCAGCGAGTAGCCGCGAATCTGCTTCTCGAACGCCGGCAACGCTTCACGAATCGCTTCGATGGCAAAGTCCGGCAGCGCCAGGGCCAAATCGCCCAGGGCCACTCCCGGTTTGTACGACGGCTCGACTTCGCCCAGTTCGGTCGACGGGGTGCCGTTGATGAAGTCGCCGACCAATTGCGCCGGGGCCTTGTAGTCGCTGCCGCCGAGGATGAACGCGTGGGATTCCAGACGCTCCTGCAACTCGATACCGGCCAGCGGGCCGCCCGGGTAATCGACTTCCGGGGTGATGCCGACGACGATCCCGGAGTTGGCGTTGCGCTCGTTACGCGAGTACTGGCTCATGCCGTTGGTGACCACGCGGTTCGGCTCGGAGGTCGCTGCAACCACGGTGCCGCCCGGGCACATGCAGAAGCTGTAGACCGAACGACCGTTCTTGGCGTGGTGCACCAGTTTGTAGTCGGCGGCGCCCAGCTTCGGGTGGCCGGCGTACTTGCCCAGCCGCGCACGGTCGATCAGCGATTGCGGGTGCTCGATGCGGAAACCCACCGAGAACGGCTTGGCTTCCATGAACACGCCACGGCTGTGGAGCATGCGGAAGGTGTCGCGGGCGCTGTGGCCGAGGGCCAGAACCACGTGTTTCGAATGCAGGGTTTCGCCGCTCGCCAGTTCGACGCCGACCAGTTGACCGTCTTCGATCAGCACGTCGGTGACGCGTTCCTGGAAGCGTACTTCGCCGCCCAGGGCGCGGATCTCTTCACGCATGGTCTCGACCATGCCGGTCAGACGGAACGTACCGATGTGCGGTTTGCTGACGTAGAGGATTTCTTCCGGCGCACCGGCCTTGACGAATTCGTGCAGGACTTTGCGACCGAGGAACTTCGGATCCTTGATCTGGCTGTACAGCTTGCCGTCGGAGAACGTGCCCGCGCCGCCTTCGCCGAACTGCACGTTGGACTCGGGGTTGAGCACGCTTTTACGCCACAGGCCCCAAGTGTCCTTGGTGCGCTGACGCACTTCGGTGCCGCGTTCGAGGATGATCGGCTTGAAGCCCATCTGCGCCAGCAACAGGCCGGCGAAAATCCCGCACGGGCCGAAACCGACCACGATCGGGCGCTGGCTCAGGTCGCTCGGCGCCTGACCAACGAATTTGTAGCTGACATCCGGCGCCACGTTGACGTTACGGTCGTCGGCGAACTTGCCCAGCACCTTGGCCTCGTCGCGCACGTTGAGGTCGATGGTGTAGATGAAGCACAGTTCGGAGGACTTTTTTCGCGCGTCGTAGCTGCGCTTGAACAAGGTGAAATCGAGCAAATCATCGCTGGCGATGCCCAGGCGCTGCACGATGGCGGCACGCAGGTCTTCTTCGGGATGGTCGATTGGCAGCTTGAGTTCGGTGATTCGTAACATGGCGAGGATCCGGATTCGCGGGGCGCACAACTGCGCCAGGGCGTTTGAAGGCCGCGATTATAAGCCGCAAAGGCCGGATCCGGTGAGGCTAAAACGCTCAGTCGTTACGCGATCCGCCGAAATACCCGCAACCACGCTCGACCTTGCCGTCGATGCGCAGTTCGGCGCTCATGTGCTGCACGCTGCCGGTGCTGCTGTCGACACAGCGTTGCGGCGCGACCCACAACTCGATGTGCTGGTTGTTGGCTTCACTGCTGAGGTTGAAGCGGCCGTCGCCCAATTGCTCTTCGACATAAGGCACCGCCAGTGCCGGCTGGCCTTCGCGGTCGATGACCATGCCCTTGCCGCTGACTTTGACGTTCCACTCGGGCCCGTGGCCGGCGGCACGCAGGATCAACAGCTTGAAATTCGGGTCATCGCAGGCGGTGCCGGAACGCTCGACGCGATACAGCTGGCCGAGGTCGAGGCGGTCGCCGACAAGCTTGCCGCGCACATCGGCAAACAGTTTGCCCTGCTGATCGGCGAGGGTCGCGGCCTCTTGCAGCACGCTGGTGCCGCCGATGTCGTTGACCACGTACTGACGCTGTTCGCCACACGGCTGGAACACCAGTTTGCCGTCGGCTGCCGTCAACTGCCCTTGCATCCGGGTCTGCCCGACGTGGGACGCGCTTTCACGCGGGCCATCGAGCAATTGGCAGGCGGCGAACAACGGCAGCAGGGCAACAACGATCAACGAACGGGCAACACGCATCTTCGGCTCTCCAGACAAGTGCCGCCACGTTACGCAGGCTGACCGTTGATCACAAGGGTTTAGCCCACGTGAAAGGTCTGACCGGTTTGCAGGCCTTCGACACTTTTCGCGTAGGCCAATGCCACATCGGCTGCCGGAACCGGCTTGTAGCCACGGAAGTACGGGGCATAGCTGCCCATGGCTTCCAGCAGCACGGTCGGGCTGATCGAGTTCACCCTCAGACCGCGCGGCAGTTCAATGGCAGCGGCTTTGACGAAGCTGTCCAGCGCACCGTTGACCAGTGCCGCCGAGGCGCCGGTACGGATCGGGTCGTGGCTGAGCACGCCGGTGGTGAAGGTGAACGAGGCACCGTCGTTGGCGTATTCGCGGCCGATCAGCAGCAGGTTGACCTGGCCCATCAGCTTGTCTTTCAGGCCCAGGGCAAAGCTGTCAGCGTTCATCTCGCCGAGTGGGGCGAAGGTCACGTTACCGGCGGCGCAGATCAGCGCGTCGAACTTGCCGGTCTGCTCGAACAGCTTGCGAATCGATGCGCTGTCGCTGATGTCCACCTGGAAGTCGCCGCTGCTGCGACCGATGCGAATCACGTCGTGACGCTGGCTCAGCTCTTTATCCACGGCTGAACCAATGGTGCCGGCGGCACCGATCAACAGAATCTTCATGGGCTGTTCCTCAATGAGTTGAATGAGGTTTCAGTCTAGAGTGGTTTTTTCTGTGGATAAGCGCACTAATAGGCAACCTTTGGTTTTCAAATGGAAACAATCCATGAGCGAAATGGATGATCTGGCGGCGTTCGCGGTGTTGATCGAGGCCGGCAGTTTTACCCTGGCGGCGCAGCAACTGGGTTGCAGCAAGGGCCAGTTGTCAAAACGCATCAGTCAGTTGGAAGCGCAGTTTTCCGTGGTGCTGCTGCAGCGCACGACGCGCCGTTTGAGCCTGACAGCGGCGGGCGCCGCATTGTTGCCGCAAGCCCAGGCGCTGGTGGTGCAGGTGGAGCGGGCACGTCAGGCGCTGGCGCGTTTGAAAGACGACATGGCCGGGCCGGTGCGGATGACAGTGCCGGTGTCACTGGGCGAAACGTTTTTCGATGGCTTGCTGCTGGAGTTCTCGCACAAGTATCCCGAAGTACAGATCGAGCTGGAACTGAACAACAACTATCGCGACCTGTCACGCGATGGGTTCGACCTGGCGATTCGCAGCGACGTGGCCAATGATGAGCGCCTGGTGGCCAAACCCTTGCTGGCGTGGCAGGAAATGACCTGCGCCAGCCCGGCCTATCTAGAACAGTTCGGCGAACCCCGAACCCCGCAGGATCTGGTCGAACACCGTTGCCTGCTCAACAGCCACTACAGTGGCCGCGAGGAATGGCTGTATCACCAGCAGCACGAATTGCTGCGGGTGCCGGTGTCGGGACCGTTCGCCAGCAACCATTACAACCTGCTGAAAAAGGCCGCGCTGGCCGGCGCCGGTATCGCACGGTTGCCGTCGTATCTGCTGCAAACGGAACTGGCTGACGGCCGGTTGCGCTGGCTGCTGCGCGATTTTCAGACACGGCGGATGCCGATGTACCTGGTGCACCCGTATCAGGGTGGATTGCCCAAGCGCACGCAGGTGTTGGCGGATTATCTGATTGGCTGGTTCAAGCGCAGTGGTGAGGCGCTGGATCGGCTGGCGCATTGACCACGATGTCTGTGATGCCTGTGATACCCGTGAAATCGGGGATACCCGTGATACACGTGTAGGAGCTGCCGAAGGCTGCGATCTTTTGATCTTGAAAATCAAAAGATCGCAGCCTTCGGCAGCTCCTACAGGGACATCAGGGACATCAGCGGTTCCAGTACCTGGCGATCAGGTGATCAATCGACAATCTGCCCGGCCCGGTCGCCATCAGGTACAGCAATACCGCCGCCCAGGTGCCGTGGGTCGGATAGGCATCGGGGTAGACGAACACCTCGATCACCAGCGTCATGCCCAGCAGCGCCAGCGCCGAAAAGCGTGTGGCGAAACCGATCAGGATCAGCACGGGGAAGAAGTGTTCGGCGAACGCCGCCAGGTGCGCGGCGATTTCCGGTGACAGCAGCGGCACGTGGTATTCGCTATGGAACAACGGGATCGTCGAGTCCGCCAAGCGCGGCCAGCCGAGCTGAAAGGTGCCGTCGATCAAGTCGATGGCCAACCCCTCGACCTTGGTCTGCCCGGACTTCCAGAACACCGCGGCAATCGAGAACCGCGCGATGAAGGCGATCAGGCTGTGGGGGATTTTTTCCATGAGTCCGATGGCACGAGTGATGAGGTTGTTCATGGCAATACCTTGTTCAGGTCGGTGATGGCGTTGTGGCCGATCAGCAGGGCGAGGGTCTGCGGCAGATCGAAGGACGGACTGTCTTGCGCCGCGTCCAGTAGCGCTCGGTGATGGAGCAGATGGCGGATGAACACGCTGGCGCCGTGATCGAGGGCAAAGACCTCGACCTCCAGACCGTTGCGCAGCACCAGTGCGTGTTGCCCTTGATGAATGTCGATGCCGGCCAGCGTCGCGTCTCCTTGATGCGCTGCCCAGATCGAAACCACCGCACAGGCTGAATCGAGCAGGTGCAGCGAGGGATGCAGGGTGATGTTCAGTTCGGCGAGTGTTTGCGGATCGGCCAGTGCAGCGCTGATCTGTTGCGCACTGACCGTCGCGGCATCGGCGGCGTGATAAGCGCGGGTGCGCAAGCGTTCGAGCCGTGCGACATCGGCCAGATACGGTACCTCGGCCGCCGGTTCGAATGCGTCAATGAAGTCCGCCAGTTCGCCGCCATATCGGCTCATCAGCGGACTGCGCGGTGGCTGCTGCTGGATGAAAATCCCGGCCATGGCGCGGAAGAATTCCTCGCCGACCAACTGCTGCACCACCGGATAACTGTCGGCCAGCGCGTTGATCAACGAACCTTGCACGTTATTGCGATACACCGAGAATCGGCTGGCAGGATCGGCACCGTTGGCGCTGCACAGGCCGGCGGGGCAGGGCAGGCGAGTGTCGAGCAGGGCGGCAGCGAAATCGGCTTGAATGCTCATGGCTGACCCCCTGCACGCAGCAACAACGCTTCGGCCTGCTGCGCCTCGGCCAGCAGCACATTGAACGCCGGAACCTGATTGTCCCGCTCGATCAAGGTTGCCACCGGGCCAACGCGTTCGAGCGCCTGTCGGTATAGCGCCCAGACCGCGTCATCAATCGGCGCGCCGTGATCATCGATCAGCAAGCGATCACCGAGGCTGTCGGCATCTTCGGCGAACCCGGCCAGATGGATCTCACCCACCGCGTGCAAGGGCAGCGCGTCGAGGTAGGCCAGTGGATCGCGTTGATGATTGATGCACGAGACGTAGACGTTGTTGACGTCGAGCAGCAGACCGCAGCCGCTGCGGCGAACCACCTCGGCGATGAACGCCGGTTCATCGAGGGTCGAGCGTTCGAAGCCGAGATAGGTCGCCGGATTTTCCAGCAGCATCGGACGCTTGAGGGTGTTTTGCACCTGGTCGATATGTGCGCAGACGCGGTGAAGCGTCGGCGTGTCATACGCCAGTGGCAGCAGGTCATTGAGGAACACCGGGCCGTGGCTCGACCAGGCCAGGTGTTCGGAAAAGGCTTGCGGTTGATAGCGCTCGATCAGCGTTTTCAAACGTTGCAGGTGCTGAACATCCAGTGGCCCTTCGGCCCCGATGGACAGCCCGACACCGTGCAGCGACAGCGGATACTGCTCGCGGATCAACCCGAGGAAATGATGAAACGGACCGCCGTCGACCATGTAGTTTTCGGCGTGGACTTCGAAGAAACCGAGGTCCGGTCGGGTGCCGAGCACTTCACGCAAGTGCCCGGTCTTGAGCCCCAGCCCGGCGCGGGGCGGGAGCCCGCAAAGGGCTGCCCGAGTGCGCGGTGGGACAGGTTCGCTGGTTGAGAACATGAGCGTCACTCGGGCAGGCAATGGATCAGGACTTGGCTTTGAAGGCTTCCATCTGACCGAAACCGGTCGGCGAGGTCTTGCTCTCGGTGGTGGTGCAGGTGCCTTTTGG
Source organism: Pseudomonas sp. HOU2 (assembly GCF_040729435.1). Lineage (NCBI taxonomy): Bacteria > Pseudomonadati > Pseudomonadota > Gammaproteobacteria > Pseudomonadales > Pseudomonadaceae > Pseudomonas > Pseudomonas sp. HOU2. Next base: position 4,748,792 of record NZ_CP160398.1, read on the forward strand.
CACGAACTTCCAAGAGTTGGCCTGGTAGTCCATCTTCGCTGTGCCGGCACAGGTAGTGCCCGCGCCTGCGGCGCAATCGTTGTGACCCTTCATGGCCACGCCGAAGCATTTTTCCATGTTGCTGTTGTCGGCGGCGTTGGCGCTGGAAACGGCAGTCATGCTCAGGGCGGAACCAAGAGCCAGAACCAGTGCAGCGGCGGACAGGGTGCGAGTGGTAGCAGTCATGATGTTTCTCCAGATTTGAGCTTGGGTTTTACAAGCGAAGTGCGCTTGCTTACCCCACTAGAGAAGGCTCATGGCGATGCGTTACAGCGCAGGCGAAATTTTTCAGAAAAAAATGCAAAACCCTGCGGCAGCTCCTACAGGGATTTCTTCGGTTCCGCGTCTATAGTCATTGCAACGGCCCTGTCACAGGCCGATTTACCAGGACGGTATCTCATGACGAAGGATCGCTCAGCCCGCGCTGCGCTATTGCGCACGACTTCCTCTTTTACGCTCGCCTGCACGCTGCCCTTGTTGTTCAGTACGGTTTGCGCGCAGACGCAAGTTGATCCGCTGGACACGCTCAAGCGCATCAACCACAACTACAACACCCTCAAGGACGCTTGCCAGGAACCCGATACCGGTGCTGCGCGCGGGCTGTATTACTGCAGCGGCGTGACCTTGCGCATGGTCAATGACGGGCCGTTCAATCCGTGGGATTACAGCCCTTACGCGATCAAGATTGGCGCGACGTCCTATTCGTGGATTCGCAAGGACTTGAGTACGCGGATTCTGATTCACCCGGCGGGTTTCATCCTGCGCACGCCTACCGATGCGGCGGCGTTGAAGCTGCCGGTCAAGGAACAGGGCTTCACCTGCATCTACGCCTTCGATGGCGGCACCGGACCGGAGCGCAAGTGGTACGGCTGCGGGTTCTTCGACAGCCGCGAACCGCCGCGCGCGGCCCAGGGCACGATGAACAATCGCAATGCCGCGCTGGCCTACGGCACCTGTGCCGAGGCGGGTGTCACCACCGCCGAGCAATGGACGCAGAAATACACCGGGCTGATGAAAGGGCCGATCCAGTACGGCCAGTGTTCATGGAACGCGGAAAAAACCAGCGACTGGCACGCGATGATCCGCGTGCACGAGTCGCGTCCGAATACCACCAACAAGGATCCCTTTGCCTTCAGTGCCCAGGTCAACGAGTTCATGTTGAAGAACGCCACCGCCACCAACGACGGCAGCGAAAACATGAAGTACATCGACGCCTTCATCTACAACGTCAGAAGCACGCAGAACTTCGCCACCCGCGGTGATCAGGCGCCGCCGAAGCCGGAGAACGGCCTGAACAGCGCGCGCAATTTCCAGAAGAAACTCCAGGCTCAGGGCTACAGCGTGCCGATCCTGCGGCTGGATTTCACCAAGCCTGCCGAACAGCGTTTCAGCTATGTCGCCGCCGATCAGGCGATCGCCGAAATGGTGGTGGGTGGCGCCCCGGCGCCCAGATACATTGCTGATGCCGTGTGGATCGAGCGTTACGACCCGGGCAGCAAGAAAAAAGAATGGTCGCTCAAGGTCACACCGACGGCCGAGGGCAAGGCGATACAGGCCAGCAATCAGGACGCCGTTTATCAGGAGTTGTCAGCCCTGCGTGGCGCCGACAGCCAGTGGCGCGATCACGAGAAATCAGCAGGGAGCATGCGTCAGCAATTGAGCTGTCTGGTACAGAACTACCCAGCCAAGACCGAGTGGAATCTGGAACCGTTCCGCCCCGTGGTCAGCCCGCAGGAAGCGGCTAAGGCCGGCTGCAATCCGGTGGCAGCCCCGGCGCCGCAATACATCGCTTCGGCCGACTGGATCAAGCGTTACGACCCCGGCACCCGCAAGGATGAATGGAGCCTGAGCATCGTGCCCACTGCGGCGGGGCGCGCCTTGCCCAATGACCAGCTCGGCGCCTTGTACGAGCAGTTGTTCGCGCTCAAGGGCGCGGACAGCAATTGGCGCGACAACGAAACGGCGGCCGGCAGTATGCGTCAGCAATTGGGCTGCGTGCTGGCCAACTATCGCAACAAGACGCCGTGGAATCTCGAGCCGTTCCGGCCGGCGCTATCGGATGCCGAGACCCGGGCCGCCGGTTGCAACCCGGTTCCGCGTTAAGTGTGTGTGTTGGCTAATCAAGGAGATGCAAGCCATGAACAAACGTCTGAACAGGATCGCCCCGTTGCTCGTATTGCCGCTGTTGGTGCATGCGGCATGGGCCAGTGCCGAGTCATGCGACGAGACGCTGCGGAAGGTTGAAAAGCTCTACAACAACACCGTCGACAGTTGCGGTCAGGACCCCGCGTCGGACTGCTCGGGGCTGTTAGTGCGCGGCACGCATCGGGCCGATCCGGCCAAGGGGCAAAAGTGGGACGTGTGGAACCCCAGCCCGAAAGCCGTGGAGCTGGGCACATTTGCCGCCTCGTTCATGCGCGCCGACGGCATCAGTTATGAAGACCCGGGCATGAGCACGCAGAACGGCTATCTGATTACGCCCCGGGATCTGGTGAAAGACCCCGAGACGCCAGTGCACGTCTATTGCGCGTTTCCCAACGATGCCTGGACCGACTTTCGCAATGATCGCGGCTGTGGCGACAACAAGAACACCGCCCCGACCGAAGCGGTCTGTCAGGCCATGAAACCACCGATCACCACACCGAACGCCTGGGTCGCGCACTTCACCCAGTACAACAACAATCGTCAGCAGGACCAGTTGCAGTGCGGTTTCAACATGCGCAATCCGATGAGCAGCAAGGAGCGGGTCGATGCCTTTCGCAATTTCATGGGCGCGCGCAAAGTCATCAACAGCCGTGAGTTTCAGACCCAGACCGAGCTGCGCCTGGGCAATCCGAAAACCGATGAACTGCCGATTCTGGCGTTCTTCTACAGCGATCAGCGTGGTCTGAACGACGCGTTGGCCAACCAGAAGGACTACAAGGCCAAGACCGGCAAGGATCGCAACATCATCAAGATCGACTTCCCGAAAACCCCGGTGGGCAAGGCCTCTTTCTCGTGCATCCAGACCTCGACGCCGACAGAACCGAAATTCTGCGACAAGTACATCGAGTCCAGCACCTGGGTACAACGTCCCGATCCGAAACTGGGGCCGAACACCTGGTCGCTCTCGGTAGTACCGACCGCGTGTGGTCGGGCGATCAAGGACGACCAGACCGACCGGATGTTTGCCGAGCTGTACAACAAGCATAAGGACGATGCGCAATGGCGCGAGTACAGCGTCAATGGCGGTTCGTTGCGGCGGCAGATGGTTTGCCATCTGGCGGCAACCTACGAGGGCAAGCCAGTACGCAACAAACCTGAGTGGAACCTTGAACCGGCGCGTCCGTATGTCGATCAGGCCACCGCCGTAGCTCAACACTGCAACCCGTACTGACGGCACTTCCCTGTAGGAGCTGCCGCAGGCTCGGGCCGCGATCGGACGATCTTTTGACTTTGCCTTTTAAAAGCTAGATCAAAAGATCGCAGCCTGCGGCAGCTCCTACAGGTGGGATGTGTGAGGTATAAAAAAACGGCCCGAAGGCCGTTTTTTTTGGTTCAGTGAAAAACCTCAACCGCCGAGGTACGCCTCGCGCACTTTCGGGTCGGTCAGCAGTGCTTCACCGGTGCCTTGCATGACCACGCGGCCGTTCTCCAGAACGTACGCACGGTCAGCGATTTTCAGCGCCTGGTTGGCGTTCTGCTCGACCAGGAACACCGTTACACCGTCCCTGCGCAGCTGTTCGATGATGTCGAAGATCTGCTGGATGATGATTGGTGCCAGGCCCAGCGACGGCTCGTCGAGCAGCAGCAGTTTCGGCTTGCTCATCAGCGCGCGGCCGATGGCGAGCATCTGCTGTTCGCCGCCGGACATGGTGCCGCCGCGCTGGTTGAAGCGTTCTTTCAGGCGCGGGAACAGGCCGAGGACCTTGTCCATCTGCTCCTGATAGTCGCCCTTGTCGGTGAAGAAACCGCCCATGGACAGGTTCTCTTCAACGGTTAGACGGGCAAACACCCGACGACCTTCCGGCACCACCGCGATGCTCTTGCGCATGATCTGCGACGAGTCCTGGCCGACCAGTTCCTCACCCATGTAGCGGATGCTGCCGCTGTGCGCCTGCGGCGAACCGCAGAGCGTCATCAGCAGCGTGGACTTGCCGGCACCGTTGGCGCCGATCAGGGTCACGATCTCGCCCTGACGGACTTCGACGTTGACGCTGTGCAGGGCCTGGATCTTGCCGTAGAAGGTGGAAACGTTTTCGAACTGCAGCATTTACGCTTCCCCCAGGTAGGCTTTGATCACTTCAGGATTGTCGCGGATCTGTTCCGGCGTACCGTCAGCCAGCGGTGTGCCCTGGTTGATCACGACGATGTGGTCGGAAATGCTCATGACCAGCTTCATGTCGTGTTCGATCAACAGCACGGTGACGTTGTGCTCTTCACGCAGCACGCTGATCAGCGCCTTGAGGTCTTCGGTTTCCTTCGGGTTCAGACCGGCGGCCGGTTCGTCGAGCATGAGAATCCGCGGGCGGGTCATCATGCAGCGGGCGATTTCCAGACGCCGTTGCTGACCGTAGGCCAGGGTGCCGGCGGTACGGTTGGCGAACTCTTTCAGGTTGACCTTTTCCAGCCAGTATTCGGCATATTCCATGGCCTCGCGTTCGCTCTTGCGGAACGCCGGGGTCTTGAACAGGCCGGACAGGAAGTTGGTGTTCAGGTGACGGTGCTGGGCGATCAACAGGTTCTCGACCGCCGTCATGTCCTTGAACAACCGCACGTTCTGGAAGGTGCGCACCACGCCCTTAAGGGCAATCTTGTGCCCCGGCAGGCCCTGGATCGGTTCGCCGTCGAGCAGAATGCTGCCGCCCGATGGCTGGTAGAAACCGGTCAGGCAGTTGAACACGGTGGTCTTGCCCGCGCCGTTCGGCCCGATCAGTGCCACCACCTGTTTTTCCTTGACGGTCAGGGCCACGCCATTGACCGCGAGCAAACCGCCGAAGCGCATGCTCAGATTTTCAACCTTCAGAATCTCGCGGCTCATTTTCGCAACTCCATGTGTGGGCGTTGCATCGGCAGCAGACCTTGTGGACGCCAGATCATCATCAACACCATCAGCGCACCGAACATCAACATCCGGTATTCGCTGAACTCACGCATCATTTCCGGCAACAGGATCATCACCACGGCCGCGAGAATCACGCCCAGCTGCGAGCCCATGCCACCCAGCACGACGATGGCGAGGATGATCGCCGACTCGATGAAGGTGAACGATTCCGGCGTCACCAGACCCTGACGGGCGGCGAAGAAGCTCCCGGCGAAACCGGCGAAGCTCGCACCCAGGGTGAACGCCGACAGCTTGATGATCGTCGGATTCAGGCCCAGTGCACGGCAGGCGATTTCGTCTTCACGCAGCGCTTCCCACGCACGGCCGATCGGCATGCGCAGCAGGCGGTTGATGATGAACAGTGCCGCCAGCGCCAGCAACAGGGCAACCAGGTAGAGGAAGATCACCTTGTTGATCGAGTTGTATTCGAGGCCGAAATATTCGTGGAAGGTTTGCATGCCTTCCGCCGCTTTGCGTTCGAAGGTCAGACCGAAGAACGTCGGTTTCTCGATGTTGCTGATGCCGTTCGGGCCGCCGGTGATATCGGTCAGGTTGCGCAGGAACAACCGGATGATCTCGCCGAAACCGAGGGTCACGATCGCCAGATAGTCACCGCGCAGACGCAACACCGGGAAGCCCAGCAGGAAGCCGAACGTCGCCGCCATCAGGCCGGCAATCGGCAGGCAGATCCAGAAGCTCAGGCCGTAGTAGTGCGACAGCAGCGCGTAGCTGTAGGCGCCGACGGCGTAGAAGCCGACGTAACCCAGGTCGAGCAGACCGGCCAGACCGACGACGATGTTCAGGCCAAGGCCGAGCATCACGTAGATCAGGATCAGCGTGGCAATGTCCACTGCACCACGGGAGCCGAAGAACGGCCACACCAGTGCACCGAGGATCAGCGCAATGATGATGTAGCGTTGCGTGGTCGGCAGGGTCAGGAAGTTGCTGGCCTTGGCCGGGATCAACGGCAGCCCCGGCGAGGATTTCCAGGCCTTGCTGATCTGCTGGTTGAACAGCACGCGCAGGAACATCAGCACCGAGCACACGGCGATGGTCGCCAGAATGGCCGGGCTGGTGCCGTGCACTTCGAGGTTGATGCCGACGATGGTCAGTTTCAGACCGAGTACCGGGTAGGCCACGGCCCACACCAGCAAGGCACTGAACAGTGCCTGTTTAAGATTCCTAGTCATACTTTCTCAACCTCCGGACGGCCCAGAATGCCGGTCGGACGGAACAACAGCACCAGAACCAACAAGCCGAAAGCCACGACGTCCTTGTACTGGTCGCCGAAGATATCGGCGCCAAAGGCTTCCGCCACCCCGAGCACCAGCCCACCGAGCATCGCGCCGGGGATGCTGCCGATCCCGCCCAGTACCGCAGCGGTGAAGGCCTTGAGGCCGACGAGGAAACCGGCGTTGGGGTTGATCACGCCGTACTGCATGCTCAGCAGCACAGCAGCGACGGCTGCCAGCGCGGCACCAATGACGAAGGTCAGGGCGATGATGTTGTTGGTGTTGATGCCCAGCAGGTTGGCCATCTTGATGTCTTCGGCACAGGCGCGGCAGGCACGACCCAGGCGAGAACGGGAGATGAACAGCGTGAGGCCGAGCATGGCGACCAGAGTCACCACGAACACCACGATTTGCATGTAGGAAATCAGCACTTCATGTGCGCCACCTGGCCCGATGGAGAAGTTGCCGGGGATCAGGTTGGGGATGGATTTGTCCTTGGAGTCTTGCGCGAGCAGAACCGTGTTCTGCAGGAAGATCGACATACCGATCGCGGAAATCAGCGGGATCAGACGGTTGCTGCCGCGCAGGGGGCGGTAGGCGATCCGTTCGATGCTGTAACCGTAGGAACTGGTGACGACGATGCTCGCGATGAACGCGGCGGTCATCAACAGCGGGACGTTGTCGATTCCCATCATGGCCAGCCCGGCGATGGCGATGAACGCCACGTAGGAACCGATCATGTACACCTCGCCGTGGGCGAAGTTGATCATTCCAATGATGCCGTAAACCATCGTATAGCCGATGGCGATCAGGGCATACGTGCTGCCAATGGTCAGGCCATTAACCAGCTGTTGGAAGAAGTGATAGATGTCAGGCATTACAACGCTCCTAAAAACCTGATACGCATTTCACTGGTGGAGTCATTTTCCCGCCCGGCCCCGTGGATCTTTATCCACTTCGAATCCGGGTTTTGCCAGCGAACCGCTGATGACGGTTTTGAGATTTTCAGGTGGGGAGACTGGCGGATCACGCCAGCGCGGCCCATACATTCGTAAAACAAAGCCCACGGCACGCCGTGGGCTTTATTGGCAGTCAGTCAGGGCGCGCCTTACTGAGGCGAAACTTCAGTTTTAGGTTTGCCGAAGTGCCACTCGTAAACCACGAATTTGAAGTCCTTCAGGTCGCCCTTGGCGTCGAAGCTCAGGTCGCCGGTAGGGGTCTTGAAGGTGCCGGCGTGAATGGCTTCGGCCACTTTGGCAGGGTCTTCGGATTTGGCAGCGGCGATACCGCCGGCAATCACTTCAACCGCCGAGTAGGAAGGGAACACGAACGGGCCGCTCGGGTCTTCTTTCTTGGCCTTGAAGGCATCAGCCAGGGCGACGTTGGCCGGATCCTGGTCGAAGGATTTCGGCAGGGTCACCAGCAGGCCTTCGGAAGCGTCCTTGGCGATCTGCGAAATGGAGTCGTTACCCACGCCTTCCGGCCCCATGAACTTGGCTTTCAGGCCTTTTTCCTGGGATTGACGCAGGATCAGACCCAGCTCCGGGTGGTAGCCGCCGTAGTAGACGAAGTCGACGTTGGCTTGCTTGAGCTTGGAGATGATCGAGGAGAAGTCCTTGTCGCCGGCGTTGACGCCTTCGAACACGGCGACTTTCACGCCTTTCTTCTCCAGGGTCGCCTTGACTGCGGTGGCGATGCCTTCACCGTATTGCTGCTTGTCGTGCAGGACGGCAACGATTTTCGGCTTCACGTGGTCGGCGATGTAGTTACCGGCGGCAGGGCCCTGGGCGCTGTCCAGACCGATGGTGCGGAAGACCATTTTGTAACCACGGGCGGTGATGTCCGGGCTGGTGGCAGCCGGGGTGATCATCACGACGCCTTCGTCTTCGTAGATGTCCGAAGCAGGCTGGGTGGAGCTGGAGCACAGGTGACCGACCACGAACTTGACGCCGTCGTTGACGACCTTGTTCGCAACCGCTACCGCTTGTTTCGGATCGCACGCGTCATCGTATTCAACGGCTTCGAGTTTCTTGCCGTCGACGCCGCCCTTGGCGTTGATCTGCTCGATGGCCATTTTCGCGCCACTGAACTGCATGTCGCCGTATTGGGCTACCGGGCCGGTTTTAGGGCCGGCAATACCGATCTTGATGGTGTCAGCTGCGAACGAATGGCTGGCAACCCCGGCCAGAACCATAGCGGCAAACAGTTTGGAAATCTGCTTAGTAGCCTTAGTCATAGTGCTCCACTCTTACTGTTGTAATTTTTTTGAGTTCTGGCGCCGTAGCAGCAGAACCGGGTCAGATATCTTTGCGATACCCTCCGGAAATGCCCCCGGCAACTGTACCGGTACAGTGTAGAGCGCCGGTTGTTGGCCTGGGAAGCGGGCGCCGAGGGGCAAAACTTGGGGGTGTCGCATTTTTGAATGAAAAAGACAGAATTGCGGCGGGGCATTCGTGGGCATATATCCCAATCACCAGCATTCCTTGGCGTTCCTGCTCTTTTCGTTCGGTGAAGCCATTTGCAACCGGGTTTTTCTGCCGGACCACCGACGTTATCATTCGCGTCGATTTCTTTTCCGGACAGTCCCATGAATCAAGAACCTAGCACCCTCTATGCCAAGCTGCTTGGTGAAACCGCATCTATTACCTGGAAAGAGCTGGAGCCGTTCTTCGCCAAGGGTGCCCTATTGTGGGTCGACCCGGCCCTGGATTTGATCGCCGCCGCCGAGGCCGTGGCCGCGGACGATGGCGAGAAAGTCGCCGCCTGGCTGGCCGAAGACAAGGTCGCCAAGCTGTCTGAAACGCGGGCGCTGGATATTTTCGAGCGTGATCCGCAGCTGTGGGCGGTGGTGGTGAGTCCGTGGATTCTGATCCAGGAAAGGGCGGGCGATTCCAACGTTGCACCTTGATGGTGCGAATGGTTGACCGCGAAAAGTGTGTAGCCGAGTAGCGTGATGGCACGTTGCCGTAGAGAAAGGCCACAAGCGTGGGTGGCCTCACGGTGACGTAAACGTAACGGGAACAGTTTATTGAGCAGCCTGAGGGCTGCTTAATTGTTTCTGGATGTTGGTTTGACTGAAATCTTCGGGACATTTGCGGGCCTCATCGCTGGCAAGCCAGCTCCCACAGGTTTTGTGGTGTTCACAAATAGTTGTGTTCACGCAGATCCTGTGGGAGCTGGCTTGCCAGCGATAGGCGCTACTCGGTTGCGGATCAGACCGAGTAAGTCTTCCCGGTATGGTTATTCAGGGAAATAACCTTGGTCTTGCCGATCCGGTGACGGTAGATCTCGCGCAGGTACTTGATCGACTTCTTCACGCAATCGCGCGACAGGCGAATGTCGTTGATCGAGACGAACTTGTCTTTGTCGTTGATCAGCTCGCGGTACTTCTTCTCGTACATCGGTTTGATCGCGTACCAGTTGGTGTCGAGGATCTTCGCCGGATTTTCGAACTCGTTGAGCAAGTCGTCGATGCGGTCTTCGTCGAAGTCCTCATTAATGATGAAGTCGAGGATCGAGTTGTCCAGGGTTTCGTCGAAACGGTACGGGGTCTTGGCGAAGCAGCGCTTGATGAACGCCACGATCAGGGTCAGGAAGTCGTCCGACAGACACGGGCTCTTGGCGATCAGAGTGGTCAGCGACAGGTTGGCCGAGGCGCCGATCACCAGTGCATAGCGCTTGAGCGTGGTGTTGGGGAACAGGCTGTTGAGGTGCGTCTTCAACCGGTTCAGATCCATGTATGACAGCTTGTAGTCTTTGGGCAGCGAGACGATCGAGACTACCGACGAGCAGTTCTTGAAGAAGTGCAGGTCGTGCAACGCGGCGGCGTCGTAGCCGGAATTCTTGTACTGCTCCAGCGAGGCGCGATAGCGCTTGGATTCGATCGGCAGCAGGCTGATGCCTTCGATGGCCTGGGTGACCTTGTTGAAGTGCGGCAGATCGATCGAACGGAAGAACAGGTCGTCGATGTTCAGGCGCTGCGGCTCTTTGTCGAACACCTTGAACTTGTCGCTGCTCGGCGGCGGGGTTTCCGGTACCACTGATTCGGCGTAGGCAATCGCCACCGGGCCGGCCAGGCTCATGAACAAGTCGTTGGCATCGAGGCGAATGGTTTCGCCGATGTCGATGCCGGCGCGGCGGAAGTAGTTCTGGTCGTAGTCGGTGGTCACCGCCTGCGCCGTCAGAATGTTGAAGATTTGCTGCGAGATGTACTGGTTAGCGTGCTTCTCCATCGCATTGACATCAATGTTCTGGATGTTGCCGTCATCGCTCTCTTCGGCGTAACGCATGATGTCGTTGGAGATCAGCATCATCGCGTTCCATGGGCGGATACGGCCCATGACGCTGGCTTCGCTGCTGTCTTCATTGGCGAAGTTGTAGGAGAAATCCCATTCCTCCGACAGGTATTTGCACAGCAGGCGTCCGGCGTTGATGTGCAGCGCCTCGGACATTTCACTGCGGTGATCGGAAATGTTCGGCAGCACGCAGATGCCGCTGGTGAAGATCGGCTCGAACACGAACGAATGCCCGCTCTTGCCGTCATGCTCGTCCATCGGCTTGGTGTCGAACGTCTTGTTCATGTACGAGTGCTGCTGGGCCAGGCCGAACTCCGAAGCCATGCCCGAACCGGTACCGCCGCCGGCACTGAAGATCGAAAAGTACAGGCGCGACTGGTTGGCCTTGATGCCGCAGCTGTCGATCAGGTACGAGTGGATCATTTTCCAGTCGGGGCTGGAGAAGCGCTGGGTGTCCTTGTTGAGGATGATCTTCGCCAGATACTGACCGAGGATCGGCGCGTTACCGGCGCCACCGGCGTGGACTTCGGACAAGTCCATGATCTTCATTTTGCTGTAGTCGCGCAGGAAGCCGCTTTTCTCGCCCTTGCGCGAAAAACGGATGCGCCCGGCGATGTCCTTGTCGAGGTCGCCGAGCATCACCAGCGGTTCGACGAGGAACACCGGTTTGCTCGATTTGTTCGGGCCGATCCGCAGATTCTGCTTGATCCACTGCGCCGGGCTGTAGCCCTTGTCGGCCAGACGCCGGTCAGCGGCGCGGTCTTCGTTGTTGAATTCGTTGAGGTAGAACTTGCGCGCGTTGTACACCAGCTCCGCGACGTCGAGGGCGATGTTCGAGCCGCAGCGACCGAGGCCGATCAGGCACACCGAGGGAAATTCCTGGTCGTTGTGCTGCTCGTTGTCGCCTTCCAGGTGTGGCGGGCGCGGGAACACCAGATCACGCAGGCCATCGAGGTTGTCGAGGATGCGGTCGGTGTTGGTTTCGGTGTAGTACAGATATTGCTGAGTGCCCAGCGGGCGCGAAGGAGGCAATGGCTTCATCGGAGCCGGGCTGTTCGCCGCAGGGCTCAGGGTCAGATCGGATACCGCAGTGGCCGGATTGTTTTTAGAAGTCATTGTGCGCCATATACCTGGACAGGGTTGGCTCGGCGACCGTTGTCATCGAGCCTCACGGAAAGAGGATCTCGCGTCTTTGACTGCGCGTATTTGGCCCGGGCGTCAGGGGCTTGGCCTGATCGTCGCGCGGGGGAATCCTTTCCTGATCGTTCATGAATCGGCCATTATTCAGTGATCTTTAATCGAAAAGAGGCAAAATGATGTCAACGCTACCTTCGTTGGGCTTTGCCGGAATCGGCCTGATGGGCCTGCCGATGTGCCGTCGTCTGCTGGCGGCGGGTTATCCGCTGACCGTGTGGAACCGCAATCCGGCCAAGTGCGCGCCGCTGGTCGAAGCCGGCGCCCGGCAGGTGGCGAGCCCCGCTGAATTGTGTGAACACGCGGACATGGTGATGCTCTGTCTGGCCGACACGGCAGTGGTGCGCGAGGTGGTGTTTGGCGCCGGGGGTGTGGCTGAAGGTGCGAAAAACGGCCAGTTGCTGGTGGACTTTTCCAGCCTCGAACCGACGGCAACTCGCGAGATGGCGGCCGAGTTGGCAGGCAAGACCGGGATGAGCTGGCTCGATTCACCGGTGTCCGGCGGTGTGGTCGGTGCCGAGGCTGGCAGTCTGGCGATCATGGTCGGCGGCGAGGCGGGGGATCTGGATCGGGTGCGCCCGGTGCTGCTCAACCTCGGTCAACGGGTCACGCACATGGGCGGCATTGGCGCCGGGCAAGTGACCAAGGCCTGCAACCAGATGATCGTCGCCTGCAATGCGCTGGTGATTGCCGAAGTGGTGGCGCTGGCCGAACAGGCCGGAGTCGATGCGCGCTTGATCGCCGAGGCGCTGGCCGGTGGGTTTGCCGATTCGAAACCGTTGCAGATCCTCGCGCCGCAAATGGCCGAGAGCCGTTTTCAACCGGTGAAATGGCACGTGCGCACGCTGCTCAAAGACCTCGATACCGCAGTGAAATTCTCCCGCGAACAAGGCTCGGCCACGCCGATCAGCGGATTGGCCGCACAATTGATGCGCCTGCATGGGGCGCAGGGCTTTTTGCAGAAGGATCCAGCGACACTGGTACAAATGTACCGCGCGCCAGACTCAACGGATTGACCGCATGCGAGTGTTTACGCTGATTGATTTCTTCCAGCACCGGGCGTAACTCGTCCAGCGGCACCGGACGGCTGAGCAGGTAGCCCTGAATGAAATCGCAGCCCGAGCGCTCAAGGAATTCGTACTGCTCCAGGCTTTCCACGCCTTCGGTCACCACCTGCAGATGCAGGGTGTGGGCCATGACGATGATCGCCTGGACGATCTCCATGTCGGCGGTTGCCTTGGGGATGTCGAGGATGAACGAACGGTCGATCTTCAGTGTGTTGAGCGGCAGGCGCTTGAGGTAGGCCAGCGATGAATAACCGGTGCCGAAGTCGTCGATTGACAGCGACACCCCGAGGGCGCGGATCTGCCGCAGCAACACCAGGGTGTTGGCGATGTTGCCCATCAGCGCATTTTCGGTGACTTCCAGTTCCAGGCGTTCCGGCGCGACGCCAGCGGTGCGCAGCGCATTTTCGATTTCATCGGCGAGTTCTTCCCGGGCAAGGTTGAGCGGCGAGCAGTTCCAGGCGATTTTCAGTTCGTCGCAGCCGTGGCGCGTCAGTTCGCCAAGGTCGGTGCAGGCCCGGCGCAGAACCCAGTTATCCAGTTCGGCAATCAGGCCGTTGGTTTCGGCAATCGCGATGAAACGATCCGGGGCCAGCAAGCCATGCACCGGGTGCTGCCAGCGAATCAGCGCTTCGAGTTTGGTCACTCGACCGGTTTTCAGTTCGAAAATCGGCTGGTAGTAGAGCATCAGCCCGTTTTCTTCGCGCAGGGCGTGGCGCAGTTCTTCTTCCAGTTGCAGTTCGAGGCTGGCGCGGGTCTTCATGTTGGAGCTGAAAAAATGCAGGCCGTTACGCCCGGCGCCTTTGGATTGATAGAGCGCCAGATCCGCGTGCTTGAGCAGTTCTTCGCAGGTGGTGCCGTCGTCGGGAAACAGGCTGATGCCGATGCTGGTGGTCATCACCATACGCCGTCCGGCCAGTTCGATCGGCTCCTTCATTTTCAGCATGATCCGTTGCGCCATGTTGCGCGCTTCTTCGCGGTCATGCAGGCCGATCAGGATGCAGAACTCGTCGCCGCCGAAGCGCGCAACCACGTCTTCATGGCTGCGCACCGAGCCTTTGATGTGATTGGCGATGACTTTGAGCAGGGCGTCACCGGCGTCATGGCCGAGGCTGTCGTTGATCCTTTTGAAGTGGTCGATGTCGAGAAACATCACCGCGAGCATGCCGCCTTCGCTGGTTTTCTGGTTGAGTTTTTCGGCGAAGATCTGGTTGAAACCGCGGCGGTTGATCAGGTTGGTCAGCGCGTCGTAATTGGCCACTTGCTGCAGTGACATGCGCGCCTGATCGAGCTGGCCGAGCAGGGCGTTGACCCGGCGCAGGTCGTGCTCCTTGTTCTGCAGTTTCTTGTCGGCGAGTGCCGCACTGATCGCGCTGCCGAGAATCAGCAGGATGATCAGCGCGACCGTCAGACCCAGTTGCAGATGGCTGGTTTCGCTCGCCATGGTCGGCGCGGTGCCTTCGGGCAAGACCAGATGCAACGCGGCCATGCCGGTGAAGTGCATGCTGATGATGCCGGCGCCGAGGATCACTGCGGCGGTGTATTTGAGCAATTGATGAAAACGCCCGCTGCCTTCACGCAGATAACCGGCGACCCACAGTGCGGCGAAGCTGGCGCCGATGGCAATCACGATCGACAGGCAGAACAGCAGTGGCTGATAGTAGGCAGTGGCCGCCGAGTGCATCGCCGCCATGCCGACGTAATGCATGCCGGCGATGCCCAGGCCAATGACGATCGCGGTTTTCAGGTAGTGCACCAGGCTGGGTTGCGGCTCACTCAAGGTGTGCATCGCCAGCCACGAGGCGAGCAGGGCGATCAGCAGGGAGAACAGGGTAATCGCCAGATCGTAGTGGACTTCGATCGGCGCCTGGAATGCGAGCATGGCGATGAAATGCATGGCCCAGATGCCGCCGGCCAGGCACGAGGCGCCGATCCAGCGCCACACCCGTTGCGAGCCCGGGTCTTCGGCATGCCCGACCCGCTCGGCCATGTCGAGGGTGGCAAAACTCGCGGCGCAGGCGACCAGATAGGCCACCAGCACCAGCAAGGGATTATGGGTGCAATCGAGAATGACCTGCCCGCTCTCCGGCAGCTCGGTAACAAACTGCAAACCAAGCCACTCCATAGCATCCCCGTCTGTGAAGTCGTCCCTGCTGCGTCAGCAACGCAGGCGAATGAGAGGAGTATAGAGGCGGTTTTTGCCATGCAAGCGGTAGTGGCACATTGGCGCCAACGATTTCGGCATGAGCTTTATAGCGATTGGCGCTAAATCTCAGGCGCTTTGCTCGTAAGGGATCTGATTCCAGTCAGGCTCAAGCGGCGGCAAGCCGAAGCGGGCGCGCGCCTTGTCGCAATCGACATTCTGTTCGCCGTTTTCCCAGGACGACTCGAATTCGCGGCAGGGGCTGGAACGCTGTTCGTAAATCGAGCACTGCACCTGGCTGCCCACCTCGCCGACCAACGCCGTACACCGCGGCGATTTGCAGTCGGTGCCGTTCATTGCCACCCGACTGGGGCTGATCTGGGTGACCAGTTCATCGGGCACCGTTCCGCCGGAGGAGGCGCATTCACCCCAGAAAAAAGACACGCGAAAATGGGAACAGCAGGCACCGCAATTCAGACACGGACTGACTTCGGACATTGGGAGGGCATCAAAGGGGTTGATCGGCGAATCCGGACGGATCCGGCGGCTATTCTAGGCTTCGCCAAGAACTTGGGAAGGGGGGCGCGAAAGTATTTTTTTGTGGCAGGATTTTGCTGCAAAACCCCCGGTTTATGGGGGATTGCTGCGTTATCAAGGGCTTACGTTTCTTTACAGTGCCATGGCTCATTATCAGGCTGACGAATGATCACAGACAGCACTGGTCCGCCTGTCTAGATTGCAGGTTCCGGGCTCGGATGCGTCGGCAGTGAAGCCCTCATAACAATAAAGAGACGGACCCATGCAGAACTCGACCCAAGCGGCGAATGCCTGGCGCATTCTGTTCCTGTTGTTCCTTGCCAACCTGTTCAATTTCTTCGACCGCACCATTCCGGCGATCATCATCGAGCCGATCCGCATGGAATGGCACCTCAGCGACTTTCAACTGGGGATCGTCGGCACCGCTTTCACCCTGGTTTATGCGATCGCCGGCCTGCCGTTGGGGCGCATGGCTGATACCGGTTCGCGCAGCAAACTGATGGGCTGGGGCCTGGCGACCTGGAGCGCGCTGACGGCGGTCAACGGTCTGGTCGGCAGCTTCTGGAGTTTTCTGCTGGTGCGCATGGGCATCGGTATTGGCGAGGCCAGTTATGCACCGGCGGCCAACTCGCTGATCGGTGACCTGTTCCCGGCGCACCGTCGGGCGCGGGCCATGGGTATTTTCATGCTCGGCCTGCCGTTGGGCCTGCTGTTGGCGTTCTTCACCATCGGCGCGATGGTCAAGGCCTTCGACAGCTGGCGCGCGCCGTTCTTTATCGCGGCGGTGCCGGGGCTGATCCTCGCGGTGTTCATGTTCTTCATCAAGGAGCCGAAACGCGGTGCGGCGGAAACCGTCCAGGTCTCGCAGGAAAGAGTCGACAAGCCGATCCGCCGAGTACTCGCGGTGCCGACATTCTTGTGGCTGGTGATGGCCGGTTTGTGCTTCAACTTCGCCACCTATGCCTGCAACTCGTTCCTGGTGCCGATGCTGCAGCGCTACTTCCTGATGCCGTTGCAGGATGCGGCGGTGGCGACCGGGGTGATTGTCGGTATCACCGGGCTGATCGGCCTGACCCTCGGCGGCTGGATCGCCGACAAGATTCATCAGCGGGTCGCCAACGGGCGGCTGCTGTTTGCCGGCTTCAGTCTGATCATCTCGACCCTGTGCACGGCGTGGGCGCTGCATGCCGGACGGGTCGAGATCGGCGTGTTCGTTGCGGTGTTCAGCGTCGGCTGGCTGTTTGCCTATAACTTCTATACCTGCGTGTACACGGCGATTCAGGACGTGGTCGAACCGCGCCTGCGGGCGACGGCGATGGCGCTGTTCTTTGCCGGGTTGTACCTGCTCGGTGGCGGCTTGGGTCCGGTGGTGGTGGGAGCCTTGTCCGATCACTTTGCCAAATCGGCGATGCTCTCGGCAGGCGCCGAACAGATGACCGAGGCATTCAAGGCTGTGGGGCTGCATGATGCGATGTACCTGATTCCGGTGGCGCTGTTTTTCACCATGGTGTTTCTGTTTCTGGCAGCGCGGTGTTTTGTGCGCGATGCGCAGCGGATGAGGGAGGGGTTGGTGGCTGTGGTTGAGCCTGATGTTTCTGTGGCGACGGCATGATTGCTATCGCTGGCAAGCCAGCTCCCACAGTGACCGAGTCATACGCATAATTTGTAAACACTCCAAACCCTGTGGGAGCTGGCTTGCCAGCGATAAGGCCATCAGCATCAGCCGATAAATACCAGACAAACAAAAAGGCCCGCATCGCTGCGGGCCTTTTCATTTATAGCGTTGGAGCAGGGCGCTTTAACCCGCCACCAACACCCGGATCGCTTCCAGACGCAGTGCCGCTTTATCCAGCATCGCCAGGCCCAGTTCACGCTGCTTGCGCAACGCATCCAGTTCGCTGTCGCGTACGGTCGGGTTGACCGCTTGCAACGCGGTCAGGCGCGCCAGTTCTTCGTCGGTATCGGCGGCCAGACGACGACGGGCCTCGGCCACGCGCTCGGCGTGACGCGGGGTGATCTTGTCTTCACCGGCGTTGATCCGCGGCGTCAGCTGATCGCGCTGGGCCTGGATGAACTTGTTGGCGCTGGCACGTGGCACGCTTTCCAGTTGATCGTTGAGGGTTTCGAACGAGACCCGTGGCGACAGGTCGTTGCCGTTGGCGTCGAGCAGGCAGCGTAGCGCAGCCGGCGGCAGGTAGCGGCCCAGTTGCAGCGAACGCGGGGCCACCACTTCGCTGACGTAGAGCAGTTCCAGCAGCACGGTGCCCGGTTTCAGCGCCTTGTTCTTGATCAGCGCGACGGCGGTATTACCCATCGAACCGGACAGCACCAGGTCCATGCCGCCCTGCACCATCGGGTGTTCCCAGGTGATGAACTGCATGTCTTCGCGCGACAGCGCCTGGTTGCGGTCGTAGGTGATGGTCACGCCTTCGTCGTCGCCCAGCGGGAAGCTGGCGTCGAGCATCTTCTCGCTCGGCTTGAGGATCAGGGCGTTTTCCGAGTGGTCTTCGCTGTCGATACCGAACGCGTCGAACAGGGTTTCCATGTAGATCGGCAGGGCGAACTGGTCGTCCTGCTCAAGGATCGCCTCGACCAGCGCGTCACCTTCGCCAGCACCGCCGGAGTTGAGTTCCAGCAGACGGTCGCGACCGGTGTGCAGCTCTTGCTCCAGACGCTCGCGCTCGGCGCGCGCTTCGTCGATCAGGGCTTGCCACTCGCCGTCATCGGCTTCTTCAAGCAGTGGCAGCAGGCGCGGGCCGAACTGATGCTGCAAGGCGTTGCCGGTCGGGCAGGTATTGAGGAAGGCGTTCAGCGCTTCGTGGTACCACTGGAACAGGCGCTCTTGCGGGCTGGTTTCCAGGTACGGCACGTGCAGTTCGATGATGTGCTTCTGGCCGATCCGGTCGAGACGGCCGATACGTTGCTCGAGCAGGTCCGGGTGCGACGGCAGATCGAACAGCACCAGGTGGTGGGCGAACTGGAAGTTACGACCTTCACTGCCGATTTCCGAGCAGATCAGCACCTGTGCGCCAAATTCTTCGTCGGCGAAGTAGGCGGCGGCGCGGTCACGCTCGAGGATGTTCATGCCCTCGTGGAACACCGTGGCCGGAATGCCGGAACGTACGCGCAGGGCGTCTTCCAGATCCATGGCGGTTTCTGCGTGGGCGCAGATCACCAGCACTTTGGTGCGCTTGAGCATTTTCAGCTGATCGATCAGCCACTCGACGCGCGGGTCGAATTTCCACCAGCGCTGTTCTTCGCTGGCGTCCGGCTGGGCCTGGAAGCTGACTTCCGGGTACAGCTCGGCGTGATCGCCCAGCGGCAGTTCGAGGTATTCGTCCGGGCATGGCAGCGGGTACGGGTGCAGTTTGCGCTCGGGGAAACCCTGCACCGCGGCGCGGGTGTTACGGAACAGCACGCGGCCGGTGCCGTGGCGGTCGAGCAGCTCGCGCACCAGGCGGGCGCTGGCTTCGGTATCGCCATCGTTGACCGCGGTCAACAGGGCTTCGCCTTCGTTGCCGAGGAAACCGTGGATGGTCTTGTGTGCTTCCGGCGACAGGCGCCCCTTGTCGAGCAGTTCCTGAACGGCTTCGGCCACCGGGCGATAGTTCTCGCTCTCGGCGCGGAATGCGGCCAGGTCATGGAAACGGTTCGGGTCGAGCAGGCGCAGACGGGCGAAGTGGCTGTCCTGACCGAGCTGTTCCGGGGTCGCGGTGAGCAGCAGCACGCCGGGAATCACTTCAGCCAGTTGTTCGACCAGCGAATACTCGGGGCTGGCCTTGTCTTCGTGCCACACCAGGTGGTGGGCTTCGTCGACCACCATCAGGTCCCAGCCGGCGGCGAACAAGGCGTCCTGCGCCTTCTCGTCTTCGACCAGCCACTCCAGGGCAACCAATGCCAGCTGGGTGTCTTCGAACGGGTTGGTGGCATCGCTTTCGATGAAGCGTTCTTCGTCGAACAGCGCGACCTGCAGGTTGAAGCGGCGGCGCATTTCCACCAGCCACTGATGCTGCAGGTTTTCCGGCACCAGGATCAGCACGCGGTTGGCACGGCCCGAGAGCAGTTGGCGATGGATCACCAGACCGGCTTCGATGGTTTTACCCAGACCCACTTCGTCCGCCAGCAGAACCCGTGGCGCAATACGGTCGGCGACTTCACGGGCGATGTGCAACTGGTGCGCGATCGGTTGCGCACGCACGCCGCCCAGGCCCCAGAGCGAGGACTGCAATTGGCGGCTGGTGTGTTCCAGAGTGTTGTAGCGCAGGGAGAACCACGATAGCGGGTCGATCTGCCCGGCGAACAGACGGTCGCTGGCCAGACGGAACTGAATGAAGTTCGACAGCTGGGTTTCCGGCAGGGTAACGGCTTCGTTCTGCCCGTTGAGACCGTGATAGACCATCAGTCCGTCGACGTCGTCGACTTCGCGCACGGTCATCTTCCAGCCTTCGAAGTGCGTAATGGTGTCACCCGGCGAGAACCGCACGCGGGTGAGGGGCGCATTCCGTAGCGCGTACTGGCGGGTTTCGCCAGTGGCCGGGTAAAGCACGGTCAACAAGCGGCCGTCCTGTGCCAGAACGGTGCCTAAACCAAGCTCTGCTTCGCTGTCACTGATCCAGCGTTGCCCCGGTTGATACTGCTGCGCCATGCTGCCTGACTCCCACCTTGAAAAAGCGGGCTATCTTAACGGAATGCAGGCTTCAGGGCCAAAGATTACTGGGTAGGAGCTGCCGCAGGCTGCGATCTTTTGATCTACGGAAACACCTGAGTTCTACGTTGTCCCATTAAAAGATCGCAGCCTGCGGCAGCTCCTACAGTGCCAACCCGGTCACAAGTTTGCGACCAGTGGCTCAAGGCGCCTTTGCCGCAGCCGATAGCCTGCTGACAGGAGACCCTTTATATGCTGCCACCGATGCTCCCCCTGAGCGCTGTGCCGATCACTTCCCAGCAGGATCCGATTCGCCAGCGGCCGGACATTCCTCCGGTGGTGCCGGTGCAGGAGAGCTCCAACGAAAGCACGATCGACCTGCAAAAGCGCGATCCGGAAGAGGATCGACTGCTGGCGCGCGAAGAACAGCGTCGCCAGCAGGAGCGTGATCGTCGCCGTCGCGAAGCCGACGAAGACCCGGAAGAGCATCTGGCCGTGCCGGGCACCGAGCTGAATGCCGACAACACCGTGCCGGTGGTGCCGCTGATGGAAGATCAGCCGCGTCAGGGCTTGTGGGTCGATATCGAGATCTGAGGCGAGGCCGCCAGTTCGCCCAGATTGTCCAGCAACGCCTCGATTTCCTCTTCAGTGTTGAGATAACTCACCGCGACCCGCGCCAGGCTTTCGAGCCCGCGGGCCTGCATGTCGAGGGGCGTGTAGGCCACGCCGTTGGCGCCGATGTTGATTCGCCGTGCAGCCAGCGCCTGTTTCAGTTCGACACAATCCCAGCCTTCCAGGGTGAAGGCGATCAGCCCGGACTGTTGGTCCGCCGGACCGAGATTGCGCAGGGTCAGGCCGGGAATGCTCGGCAGGCGTTGACGCAGGTGATCGCTCAAGCGCTGGATGCGTTGGCGAATCGCCCCTGCGCCGATCCGATTGTGTTCTTCCAGCGCATTGGCCAGCCCGGCCAGCAGGGCCAGCGACACTTCACTGGTTTCAAAACGGCGCGCATCATCGCGCAAGGTGAAGCGCCGGCCATCCCACGGGGCTGACAACACATCACGTTGCTGTGGCAACAGCCGTTGCAGAAACGCCCCCCGGATGTACATCAATGCCGTACCGCGCGGGCCGCGCAAAAACTTGCGCCCGGCGCCCTTGAGCACATCGCACTGCAACGCTCGAACGTCGCAGGGCAACTGCCCCAGCGCCTGACCGGCGTCGATGAAGTAGGGGACTCCATGTTGTCGCGCGACCTGGCCGATCCGCTCGGCGGGGTTGATCAGGCCGCCATTGGCCGGCAGCCAGGTCAGGGCGATCAGGCGCACATTGCGGTCGATCATCCGCGCGAGCGCTTGCGGATCGACAGCGCCATCGGTATCGCAGGGGATCACCTGCAGTCGCGCACCGGCCTTTACCGCTTCAGCCATGCAGGCCAGATTACCGGCCCATTCGTGACGTCCGACGAGGATCCGCTCGCCGGGTTGCCATGGCCCCAGCGCATTGAACGCCTGACTCCATGCCGCCGAGCCGCTGCTGGCGAAAGCGACGTCTTCCGGGGCCGCATTGAGCAGTGTCGCGGCGGCGCTGCGTGCTCTGTGCTGCAGTTGAGTATCAGCGGCCTCCATCGGGCCGCCGAGCGCTTCGCGTTGCAACTGCTCGATGATTGCATCGAGGGTTGCCTGGCTCGGAAGGGAGGCACCCGCATGGTTGAAGTGAATGATCCGGGCGCAGCCGGGCGTGGCCGCTCGCAGATATCCGACGGCCTCGGCATTCACGGGAGCAGCTCGAAAATCGCATCGACTTCAACCGCCACACCGCTCGGCAGACTGCACACACCCACAGCGGTACGGACATGCCTGCCCTTTTCACCGAGTGCGTTGACCAGCAGATTCGAAGCACCGTTGGCCACAGCGCCCTGGCGTTGAAAGTCGGGCGTGGTGGCGATAAAAACGCCGAGTCGCAGGATACGTCCCAGCCTGGACAAATCATCGCCCAAGGCATCACCCAATTGCGCGAGCAGGCCCAAGGCCGCCAGTTCGGCAGCCTTGATCCCTTCCTCTTCGCTGATGGCTTCACCCAGACGCCCGATGAAGGCCGGTTTGCCGTCAATCAACGGAATTTGTCCGGAGATGTACAGGCGGTTTTGAGTACCGACCTGATTGACGTAATTGGCGATGGGCTGGCTGGGAGGCGGAAGTTGCAGCCCGAGTTGTTCAACGCGCTTGCTGAGCAGATCTGTCATGTTGAGTCCTCCTGAGTGAGGGCATCAGCATGTTGAAGCGACGGATCACCGACAAACGGATAGATCTAATCCGATGTATCGAAATCGCTCATGGGTGGGCCTTTGCATCCAGCCATTGGCTGAAACTCTGCACGTCTGCCTCGGGCGGGCGCTGGGGAGTGACCAGCCAATAACCGATTTCGCCGTGCAACGGCGGCGTGTCAAAGGCCGGGACCAGCGAGCCCTCCTTGAGCCGGCGTTCGATCAGGCATTGGCGGCCCATGGCGATGCCCTGACCGGCGACCGCCGCCTCGACGACGATGTTGTAGTCATGGAGCATCACGCTGGGGACGTGGCTCAGATCGATGCCGCTGTGCTGATACCAGTCTGTCCATTCGAAAGGCTGGTGCGACTTGGCCATCAGCAACGGACCGTTTTTCACGCCATTGGCCTTGAAGTCGGGGCTGCATACCGGGGTCAGGGTTTCGCTCATGAAGCGTCGGGCCAGGACTTTCGGCCAGCCACCCTTGCCATAGCGGATCGCCAGATCCACCTCGCCGCCAGCGACATCGGCCAGTTGCACGGAGGGCAGCAGTTCGACGTGGATGTGTGGGTATTTCGTGCTGAAATCCGCCAGTCGCGGTGCCAGCCATAAAGTGGCGAACGAGGCGAGCAGGCCAATGCGCAAGGTGCTTGGCTGCTCACCGCGCAGTGGCCGGGTGGCGGCAGCGATGGCGGCGAGGGCAGGTTCGATTTGCTGGTAGTACGCTTGCCCGGCCGGCGTCAGATCGATGGCGCGGGTGCGTCGGACAAACAGGCGCAGGCGGAGAAATTCTTCGAGTTTTTGCACCTGATGACTGACCGCACTCTGGGTCACTGACAACTCGTCGGCAGCCTTGATGAAACTCAAATGGCGGGCCACGGCTTCAAAGGCGCGCAGGGCCATCAGCGGTGGCAGGTCCTGATGCAGGGGCACGGCAAACATCCTTGGGTTCGCGGCAAAGTGCAGATTGTGCGGTGAAAACCGTCATGCGGTACATCAATTGTTCCAGGTCGCCAGCGTCGACGGCTGGTCAGGCTCGGCGCCAGGCGGCATTATTGGCGCAGTCCTGCCTTTGATGCGGCAGTTGTGATTCTTTCAAGCGATGCACCCGCCATGAGCCAAGACGACAAACTGATCGACCTCAGCACCGAACGCGCCAAGCGTGTGCATGACCTCAACGAGAAGCGCCTGAACGAAGTGCGCAAGGCCTTCGAGCAGGCGATGCCG